>NZ_CP162129.1:5142500-5484239 GCF_040834005.1 Paenibacillus sp. PL2-23 | reverse complement strand
TACTTTTGCAGCATTATTCGCACGCTGCAACGTAGGGGATGTTGATCCTGCAAATCTGCAGTAATTAATGCTCGAAAAGTTAGTGCCGGGTCAAATTGATGCGAATGTGCAGGATTATAGGCGATGTGTGGTTGTGTAAGGTAGAAGTGTGCTTGAAATGATGTATAATCGCAGCAATTCCTCGTTTGAGCAAACAAATATAAGAAATTGATGTACTTTTGCAGCATTATTCGCAGGCTGCAACGTAGGGGATGTAAATCCTGCGAATCTGCAGTAATTAATGCTCGGAAAGTTAGTGTAGAGTCAAATTGATGCGAATGTGCAAGATTATAGCCGATGTGTGGTCGTGTAAGGTGGGACGGTGCTTGAAATGATGTCGCCAGCTTGAAGCGTCGAGGGAGCGGTGCTGTTGACTCAACATAGGTGGATCGATCGGTTGAACATAGCTGATGAATTGTGAGATGATAACACCAAGTGAAGCAATCCTTAGGTCGAGGGAGGTTAGGGGATGGATCAAGTGAGGTTGGAGCTCCTTGGTGAAGAGCAGTTCCAGGAGAGCATGAGGCTGTCGCAGTTTGCGTTCCAATATACGAGGTCCGAGCAGCAGCTGGAGCAGGATCGGATTCGGATCTCAGAGGAGCCGTCCGAGCGGTGGGGCGTGATCGTAGAGGGACAGCTGGCGGCACAGGCCACTGTCATGAGCTTGTCCACTTATATTGGCGGGCGATTGTTCGCTATGGGTGGAGTTGCAGGTGTGGCGACTTGGCCGGAGCATCGGAGGCAAGGTTATGTCGGGAAGCTGCTCGTTCATCTGCTTCAGCGCATGCGTGACAAGGGGCAGAATGTGTCGTTCCTGCATCCGTTCGCATTCGGCTTTTATCGCAGATATGGATGGGAGACCTATACGGAGCACAAGACTTACACCATTCAGACAGCTCAGCTGCCTCCGCGCAAGCCTTACAGCGGCGGCTTCGAAAGACAGGTAAGCTATGAAGGTTTACATGATGTGTACGAGAAGTATGCAAGCAGATATAACGGCTCTCTAACCAGATCCGAGCTGTGGTGGAAGCACCGTATTCCTAATAGGAAGCCGGGGCAGCCTGTCCTCTATAAGGATAGCGAGGGTAACGCGCAAGGATATCTGATCTATGAGGTGAAGGAATCGACACTGACGATTCACGAGCTCGTCTATCTGACGCGAGGCGCTTACGATGCGATCTGGTCATTCATCGGGCAGCATGATTCCATGATCCAGAAGGTGGTATGGACTGCGCCGATCGATGATCGGCTGACCGATGTTTTGCCGGATCCGCGAATCCGGCAGGAGGTTATGCCTTATTTTATGGCGCGTATTGTGGAGGTTGAAGCCTTCTTGAAGGAATACCCGTTCCTGGCTGCGGAACAGGAGGACCGAGTGTGCTTGGAAGTTGCGGACGAGCATGCACCCTGGAATAATGGCTGGTACCAGCTCCATATCGCGGCAGACGGATCGGCAGAGATTGCTCGTTCGAGCGCGGCGCCAGAGGAGGGCGAGGTCGTGAAGCTGGGAATTGGAGCGTTAACCTCATGGCTGCTGGGATACCGGAATACGAACGATTGGGGCCGCTCGAATGGGATTGAAGGTCCATCGGAAGCATTAAATCGCTTACAAGCTCGAATTCCGGCGAGAACGCCGTATTTACCGGACTTTTTCTGAAGATTGTCAAAATTCTGCATAATTAAAGCTGGGAAAAACCGCGCCATTACAGCTTTTTCCCTGCCTTGACAGCCCCTACCCCCTCTGCTAATATTGCAATAATATACGTCAGAGGCAATGAAAACAAGGGAGGAACATACTCGTGTGGGAAACGAAATTCGCTAAAGAAGGGCTAACGTTCGACGACGTTTTGCTTGTTCCGCGCAAATCAGAAGTGCTGCCAAGAGAGGTTAACATCTCGACACGGTTAAGCGACAGCATCAAGCTCAACATCCCGCTCATCAGCGCAGGCATGGACACCGTAACGGAATCCGCTTTGGCGATTGCCATCGCGCGCGAGGGCGGTATCGGTATTATTCATAAGAACATGTCGGCTGCGCAGCAGGCGGAGGAAGTAGACCGCGTGAAGCGCTCCGAGAGCGGCGTTATTACGAATCCATTCTCGCTGACACCGAACCATCATGTGTATGATGCGGAAGAGCTTATGGGCAAATACCGCATTTCCGGTGTTCCGATTGTGAACGAAGAGAAGAAGCTGGTCGGCATTCTGACGAATCGCGACCTTCGTTTTGTACATGACTATTCCATTAAAATCAGTGAAGTGATGACGCGCGACAACCTGGTGACGGCGCCGGTTGGCACGACGCTGCAGGAAGCGGAAGTGCTTCTGCAGCAGCACAAGATCGAGAAGCTTCCTCTGGTGGATGATGAGAATACGCTCAAGGGCCTGATCACGATCAAGGATATCGAGAAGGCGATTCAATTCCCTAACGCTGCGAAGGACGAGCATGGCAGATTGCTGTGCGGCGCGGCGGTTGGCATCTCCAAGGATACGATGGACCGCGCGGAAGCGCTGGTGAACGCGGGTATCGACGTGCTTGTCGTGGACTCGGCGCATGGCCATCATATCAACATTCTCGAAGCGGTTCGCAAGCTTCGCGCAGCGTATCCAGCGCTGACGATTATTGCGGGCAACGTAGCGACAGGCGAAGCGACACGCGATCTGATCGAAGCAGGCGCATCGGTCGTTAAGGTTGGTATCGGTCCTGGTTCGATCTGTACGACTCGCGTTATCGCGGGTATCGGCGTTCCTCAGATTACGGCAATCTACGATTGCGCGTCGGTGGCCAGAGAATACAATGTACCGATTATTGCGGACGGCGGCATCAAGTATTCCGGCGATCTGACCAAAGCTATTGCGTCCGGCGCAAGCGCGATTATGATCGGCAGCTTGTTCGCGGGTACGGCTGAGAGCCCTGGCGAGACGGAGATTTTCCAAGGCCGCAGCTTCAAGGTATACCGTGGCATGGGCTCGATCGGCGCCATGAAGGAAGGCAGCAAGGACCGCTACTTCCAGGAGAACGAGAGCAAGCTTGTTCCGGAGGGTATTGAGGGCCGCGTTCCTTACAAAGGACCTATGGCTGACACGGTGCATCAGCTGCTTGGCGGTCTGCGCTCCGGCATGGGCTACTGCGGTACGTCGACGCTGGAGGAGCTCCGCAATGATACGCAATTTGTGCGTATTACAGGTTCAGGCCTGCGCGAGAGCCATCCGCATGACGTGCAAATTACCAAAGAAGCGCCGAACTACTCCCTGTAAGCAATGGAAGCCGGCGCGACCGGCGACACCATCGGACCCGTCTGTGACTGCCTTTGCTGGAAGGCCGTCATGGGCGGGTTTTGTTTCATTTTTGACAAGCGGGTGAACGATAATGAGGTTTAATAGGGGTGTGCTCCTATGTTACAATTAGCTGTGGCGAAATTATTGGGAAAAGGGGAAACGACATTGAAGGTTATGGGAAGACCGGTTCGATGGTTGTCGGTCACAGCAGCATGTCTGGCATTGTGGGTTGCTGTGTTGTCTCTGGGTGCGCCGAGCGCTCTGGCTGTAGGGTTCGACAATAGGCCCAGCACGGAGAATGCGTTAGGCCTGCAGGTGAAGTCCGCCATTCTAATCGAAGCGGAATCGGGGCAAGTGCTGTTCGAGGTTGAGCCGGATCTGCCGCTTCCGATTGCAAGCATGACGAAGCTGATGACGGAGTATCTCGTATTGAATGAAATCAAGAACGGACGAATGAAGTGGGAGGATATCGTCAGCGTGCATCCTGAAGCTGCGAATACCGATCCGTCGGAATCGCAGATCTATCTGGCTGCGGGCGATCAGCATTCGGTCCGGGACTTATATATAGCGATGGCGGTTGGCTCCGCGAATGATGCAACGAAGGCGCTGGCGATTCAAGTGTCGGGCAGCCTGGCGGCTTTTATCGAGAAGATGAATGCGACGGCGGGAGAGCTGGGCTTGACCTCGGCTTATTTCACCAGTGTGACGGGCTTTGAGGATACGACGGTGATGTCGGCTAAGGATATCGCGAGATTGTCTCGTCATATTCTGCTGGAGCATCCCGACTTCCTGGAATATTCCAGTCTGCAGGAGTATAAGTTCCGCGAGCGCGACACCAAGCCGATGATTAACTTCAACTATATGCTGGGCTCGAATGTGAATAATGAATACCTGAGACACTTGGCTTATGAGGGCGTTGACGGCATGAAGACGGGCTTCATTAACGCTGCGGGCTACAACTTCACAGGAACGGTCAAAAAGGGCGATATCCGCTACATCAGTGTCGTAATGGATACCTCGACGAAGGACGCGCGCTTCTACGAAACGGCGAAGCTGTACAACTATGCGTATGCGACCTTCGAGAAAAAGACGGTGCTGCCGCCGAAATCCGTGGTAGAAACCGTGGAAACCGTCAAGATTAAGAAGGGCAAGCTGAAGGAGATTCCTGTGGTCACCGATAAGGACATTACGTTCATGGTAATGAAGGGCAAGGAGTCGCAGATCGAGATGAAGGGCTTCGAGCTGGTACCGGAGAGCGAGCTGGTTGCTCCAATCGCGGCTGGCACGAAGGTCGGAACGGTCACCTACACGTATGCGGATGAGGCGACGGGACAGAACCTGGAGTATACGGTCAATCTGGTGACGACGGAGGAAGCGGAGAAGGCCGGCTGGTTCAAGCTGTTCTTCCGCGCGATCGGCGATTTCTTCTCGAATTTGTTCAACGGCATTTTGGACTTGTTCTAATTCATGTATTCCAATTCCGAGCGAATAACAGGGAATATAGGCTTGTCGATTATCCGTTGTTCCTGTAAAATCAATGGTTAGAGCTACTGCGGTATATATCTACATTCCAACATCCAAGGGATGAACAATAGGAGGAACGAAACACATGGAAACAGGTACATCGCGCGTCAAACGCGGTATGGCAGAAATGCAAAAAGGCGGCGTCATCATGGACGTTATGAACGCCGAGCAAGCGAAGGTTGCGGAAGCGGCAGGCGCAACGGCGGTTATGGCGCTTGAGCGCGTGCCTTCCGATATTCGCGCAGCAGGCGGCGTAGCCCGTATGGCTGACCCGACCATCGTTGAAGAGGTTATGAAGGTCGTTTCTATTCCGGTTATGGCGAAAGCCCGTATCGGCCACTATGTAGAAGCGAAGGTATTGGAATCGATGGGCGTGGACTACATCGATGAGAGCGAAGTGCTCACGCCGGCGGACGAAGTGTTCCACATCAGCAAGAACGAGTTCACGATTCCGTTCGTATGCGGAGCGAAGGACCTGGGCGAAGCGCTTCGCCGTATTCAAGAGGGAGCGGCTATGCTTCGTACGAAGGGCGAGCCAGGCACGGGCAACATCGTGGAGGCTGTGCGCCATCTTCGTCTGATCAATGGCCAGATTCGCAAGATTCAAGGCTTGTCGAAGGACGAGCTCTATAATGAAGCGAAAGTGCTGGGCGTGCCTTACGACCTGCTGCTCGGCGTTCATGAGACTGGCAAGCTGCCGGTTGTTAACTTCGCGGCAGGCGGCGTAGCGACACCTTCCGACGCGGCTCTGATGATGCACCTGGGCGCTGACGGCGTATTCGTAGGCTCCGGCATCTTCAAATCCGACAATCCGGAGAAGTTCGCCCGCGCAATCGTGGAAGCGACAACTCATTATACGGATTACAAGCTGATCGCGGAAGTGTCGAAGAACATCGGCACGCCGATGAAAGGCATCGAGATCAGCAAGCTGCATGCTGCTGAGCGTATGCAGGACCGCGGCATCTAACAGCAAGTATAGATAACAGCAAGCAGACAAGCCGGCCAAGCCTTCGGGGGAGGCCGGCCTTTTACAAAAGGTGGCGAAAAGACGATGAAGATTGGCGTTCTGGCGCTGCAAGGCGCTGTAGCGGAGCATATGCGAAGCTTGGAGGCGGCGGGCGCGGAGGCGGTCGCTGTTAAACGGGTGGAGCAGCTGGAGGAGCTGCACGGTCTGGTTATTCCAGGCGGGGAGAGCACGACGATCGGCAAGCTGATGCGCAAGTATGACTTCATGGATGCGATTCGCGGATTCTCGGCCCACGGCAAGCCGCTGTTCGGCACATGCGCGGGGCTGATTGTATTGGCTAATGAGATTGAGGGCCAGGAAGAGGCGCATCTGCAGCTGATGAATATGACGGTGGCGCGCAATGCGTTCGGCCGTCAGCGCGAGAGCTTCGAGACGGATCTTGAGGTGAAGGGCATTGACGAGCCGGTACGTGCGGTGTTCATTCGCGCGCCATTGATCAAGTCGGTAGGTGAAGGCGTGGAGGTCTTGTCCGAATACAAGGGCGAGATTGTGACGGCAAGGCAAGGCACGCTGCTGGCGGCGTCTTATCATCCTGAGCTGACGGATGATTATAGGCTGCATGAATATTTTGTCGGCATGGTGAAGGAAGCGGCTGCTGCCCGGGCATAAGCTTGCGGGAGCAAGAGCAGGAAAGAGCGGGCAAGAGCAGTCAAGGACACAGTCAAGAGCAGGCAAGAATAGGACCTATTACGCTCTCGAGAGAGGAGCTTTGATCTTACATGTTGGATGTCAAATTGTTACGTACAGAGTTCCAGAAGGTGGAGCAAGCGCTGAAGAATCGTGGTGCATCGCTTGACCTGATTGCGGGCTTCCCTGAGCTGGATCAGAAGCGCCGCGAGGTGATTCAGGAGACGGAGCAGCTTAAGAATCGCCGTAATACGGTGTCGCAGGAAGTAGCGAAGCTGAAAAAAACGGGCGGGGACGCTGAGGCGCTTATTGTCGAGATGCGCGAGGTAGGCGACCGGATCAAAGCGCTTGACGACGAGCTGCGCGAGATGGATGTCCAAGTGGACGAGCTGATGCTGAGCATTCCGAACATTCCGAATGAGTCCGTGCCGGTTGGCGCGTCTGAGGAAGAAAATGTGGAGCTGCGTCGTGTCGGCGAGCTGCCGCAGTTCGGCTTCGAGCCGAAGGCGCACTACGATATCGCGCAGGAGCTGGGCATTCTCGACTTCGAGCGTGCGGCGAAGGTGACAGGCTCGCGCTTCACGTTCTACAGAGGGCTGGGCGCAAGGCTGGAGCGAGCGCTGATCAGCTTCATGATGGATCTGCACAGCGACAAGCATGGCTACGAGGAGATTCTGCCTCCGTATATCGTGAATCGCGACAGCTTGATTGGTACAGGGCAGCTGCCGAAGTTCGAGGAGGATCTGTTCAAGCTGAAGGATACCGAATATTATCTCATCCCGACAGCTGAGGTGCCGGTGACGAATATTCATCGGGAGGAAATCCTGGATGCCGACGCGCTGCCTAAAAATTTCGTGGCATACAGCGCCTGCTTCCGCTCCGAAGCGGGCTCGGCGGGCCGGGATACGCGCGGCCTGATTCGCCAGCATCAGTTCAACAAGATCGAGCTGGTGAAGCTGGTGAAGCCGGAGGATTCCTATGACGAGCTGGAGAAGCTGACGAGCGACGCGGAGAAGGTGCTGCAGCTGCTTGGCTTGCCATACCGCGTGCTGACGCTGTGTACGGGAGACATGGGCTTCACATCGGCGAAGACGTACGATCTGGAGGTATGGATTCCTAGCGCGAATACATATCGCGAAATTTCGTCCTGCTCCAACTTCGAGGACTTCCAGGCACGCCGAGCGGGCATCCGCTTCCGCCGGGAGCCGAAGAGCAAGCCGGAGTTCGTGCACACGCTGAATGGCTCTGGGCTGGCGGTTGGCCGTACGGTAGCCGCCTTGCTGGAGAACTATCAGCAGGAGGATGGCTCGGTCGTAATTCCGGAGGTGCTGCGTCCTTATATGGGCGGCATTGACGTAATTGCCGCTCGTTAACGGGTAAGGCAACGGCTGCTTCGCCAACCATGATTTACAGGTGCGATTCCGGGTACCATAGGTCAAGAAGAGCTTGCTATGTATTTTTGACCTGTGGTACAATGTTTTTTGTGACGCAGTAACTTGATATGTGGAGAGGTACCGAAGCGGTCATAACGGGGCGGTCTTGAAAACCGTTAGGGTGCAAGCCCACATGGGTTCGAATCCCATCCTCTCCGCCATTAAAATGAATAATCTACCATTAAAAGGCCTGACACTAACGTTCGGATGCGATGCGCGTCCGGGCGTTTTTTTATTTTTTTGGCAAGTGCGGGCGGGCTGCTGGTGGGACTGGGGGAAGGCGCTCGGGAGCGGGAAATTAGTTGAGTAACGACACGAGGTGTGGCTATAGCGGCGAAAGTGGTGCAGGAGCGTGTAATAACGACACGAGGGATCGTTGTTGGGGCTCGGGAGCAGGAAATGGGTTGAGCAACGACACGAGGGATCGTTGTTGGCGCTCGGGAGCGGGAAATTGGTGGAGCAACGACACGAGGTGTGGCTATAGCGGCGAAAGTGGTGCAGCAGCGGTCAATAACGACACGAGGGATCGTTGTTGGCGCTCGGGAGCGGGAAATTGGTGGAGCAACGACACGAGGTGTGGCTATAGTGGCCAATGTGGTGCAGCAGCGGTTAATAACGACACGAGGGATCGTTGTTGGCGCTCGGGAGCAGGAAATTAGTTGAGCAACGACACGAGGTGTGGCTATAGCGGCGAATGAGGTGCAGCAGCGGTCAATAACGACACGAGGGATCGTTGTTGGTGCTCGGGAGCGGGAAATTGGTTGAGCAACGACACGAGGTGTGGCTATAGCGGCGAAAGTGGTGCAGGAGCGGTCAATAACGACACGAGGGATCGTTGTTGGCGCTCGGAAGCGGGAAATTAGTTGAGCAACGACACGAGGTGTGGCTATAGCGGCGAATGAGGTGCAGCAGCGGTCAATAACGACACGAGGGATCGTTGTTGGCGCTCGGGAGCGGGAAATGGGTTGAGTAACGACACGAGGTGTGGCTATAGCGGCGAAAGTGGTGCAGGAGCGGTCAATAACGCCACGAGGGATCGTTGTTGGCGCTCGGAAGCGGGAAATTAGTTGAGCAACGACACGAGGTGTGGCTATAGCGGCGAAAGTGGTGCAGGAGCGGTCAATAACGACACGAGGGATCGTTGTTGGCGCTCGGAAGCGGGAAATTAGTTGAGCAACGACACGAGGTGTGGCTATAGCGGCGAATGAGGTGCAGCAGCGGTCAATAACGACACGAGGGATCGTTGTTGGCGCTCGGGAGCGGGAAATGGGTTGAGCAACGACACGAGGTGTGGCTATGGCGGCGAATGAGGTGCAGGAGCGAGTAATAACGACACGAGGGATCGTTGTTGGGGCTCGGGAGCGGGAAATTGGTGGAGCAACGACACGAGGTGTGGCTATAGCGGCGAAAGTGGTGCAGGAGCGAGTAATAACGACACGAGGGATCGTTGTTGGCGCTCAAGAGCAGGAAATTAGTTGAGCAACGACACGAGGTGTGGCTATAGTGGCCAATGTGGTGCAGCAGCGGTCAATAACGCCACGAGGGATCGTTGTTGGTGCTCGGGAGCAGGAAATTGGTGGAGCAACGCCACGAGGTGTGGCTATAGCGGCGAAAGAGGTGCAGGAGCGGTCAATAACGCCACGAGGGATCGTTGTTGGGGCGAGGTCGCCGGGGATCGTATAAAAAGGGCGCTGCCATCGCATCTTAAGTCTGTGGAGGTGCTATTACTTATGGCGAAATCTGATGAGCTTCGAATCCAGCCGCAGCAGCTTGCGGACGCTTGGCAGCGTACGCTGCCCCGCACCATGAACAGCTCCGATCGCTGCGAGGTCAAGAGTGACGAGGCAGACGACAAAGCGTTGCGCGTCACCATTCATTCAGCGGGACACCAGATGTACGAGTTCGACTTCAAGGTGACTTACGTGGACACCCGGGAGGTCAAGGTTGAGCTGATCGACGTGGAGAGGGACAATGTCACGGTAGATGAGCGTACCGATATTATTCAACAGTTGATACATGATTATCAGAGACATCTGCACGAATGCGCGCAGGCGCTTCGTGAGCTGACTCACGCGTAAGGAGAGTGCAGACATGACAAAAGCCAAAGGAACGGCGGACAAAAACTTGTCCAACGTGGTCGAGGCGCTTGCTGCGGAGCCCGTGAACAGCCATCAAGCGCAGCAATGGAATCAGGATAAGAACGATCGCCGCCATCAGGATGCGCTCAACTTCGATCAGCCGACTGACCTGGAGCATCAAGAAAGCGGCAGCAACTGACTATTGTAAGAGGAGGCTCCTGCGATGAGCAAACCTAGAAGCGTACCGAATCCGGATGCCGTTCCCCATAACGAGAAGAAGCGGCAGGATGACGACAGCGGCATGCCTACGCCAATTTCCGGTTCCAAAAAGGTGAAGAAAAAAAATCACGTCAGCCATCTGAACCCGGAGGGTTAGGCTAGACGTGGAGCCCGTATCAGCAGCAAATGCTGGTACGGGTGTTTTTTTGTTCCAAAACCTTCTAATTGCACCCACATTATTATAGAATGGAGATGCTGTGACAAATACAAGAGTTAGTGGAGGTAACCGATTGATGAAATGGTTTCAACGCTGCGCACTTATCATGATGCTAGTGCTGACGGTCGCTATTGCTGGCTGCAGTACCCAAACGCCGCCTAAGGAAGCGCTCCTGAACGCGACGGCCAAGACGATGGACGCAAGCTCCTACAAGTCTTCCATGACAATCCAGCTTGACGAGCTGCTGTTGCCGGAATCGGCTGACGCTGCCAGCATGGGCTTGTCCATGGCTGCGGTAGCGGGCATGATTAAGGATGCGACGATCAAGGCAGACGCCATCTTCCAGAAGGATCCTATGCGCGTAGATATGAATATGGAGATCACTCTTCCGGGCATGATGGATATGAAGCTGGCGATTCCGATGATCATGACAGCGGAGCAAATGTATGTGAAGATCCCGAATATTCCGATGCTGGGCATTCCGGAGACGATCGCGGATAAATACGTAGTGCTGGACCTCGAAGAGCTGGCTCAGCAGCAGGGCACGGAGCTGCCGCAGATGGATATGGCGTTGCAGCAGCAGCTGGTGCAGGAGCTGTCGGCTGCGTTGCTGAAGCATTTTGACGAGAAGACGTACTTCAGTGAAGTGAAGGTGTCTGACGCGGGCTTGCCGGAGGGCCTGAAGGCGGAGCGGGTCGTGAAGTTCGCGATCAGCGAAGACAATTATGCGCAGACGGTGGAGACGCTGGTGAATAACGCGCTTCCAGAGGTGCTGGACATTCTGCTGGCCAATGAAGCCTTCCTGTCGTACATCCAGATGGAGAAGGCCGAGCTGGAGAAGGCGAAGACGGATCTGGAGACGAACAAGACGGAAATTCTGAACGTGCTGCAGAACAACCTGAAGTTCAACGTATTGGAGCTGACAGGCGCGGTGAAGGATGACTACCTGGTCTATCAGGCGGCGAAGATTGCCGTGTCGATCAAGGACGAGGAGACTGGCATGAACGGCTCTGTGGGACTGACGATGACCTCGGAATACTCCGAGCTGAACAAGAAGCTGGAGCTCCCTGAGCTTCCGGCGGACGCTCTGACGACGGATGAATTAACGAAGCTGTTCGGCGGCGGAATGACTGGACTATAACAGCCAACTCTAACAATAGGAATAGCGGCGCGGGGAGAGCCTCCCTGTGCCGCTTTTTTGTTGTGCATGGACAAAAAATGCACGTAGCACGCCGTTTCTTGATTACCTTTGACGGGATAGCCCCTACCCTATCCTACCCTACGCCACAACCATAGAGCGCTTCAGCAGCTCCTTCATCATCTGCGCTCCCTTCACCTTCACATGCAGGCAAGGCGAGATGTCGAGCGTATAGCGTCCTTCCCGAATGATGGCGCGAAGCTGCTCCGCCGTATCGCAGGTCTGCTCCAGCTTGTTCACCACACTGCCGAACTGCAGCGGCTGATGCGAGTCGCTTCCCGCGGTGACTGGCAGCCCGATATGGGCGGCAAGCTCTCTGACATGGGCAGCTGTCTCGGGACCAGCCTCATACAGATCCTTGGCGTTCAGGTCGAAGGCGTCCAATCGGGTCAGCACCTGCGGGTCATGATGCGTCAGCGGTGTGCTTACGCGTGTAGGATGCGCGCCGATGCGCAGAAGAGGCAAGCCCTCCGTGCGATCCAGGAGTGTATCCAGGGGGATGAAGCTGTCCTTCTCGACATGAGGCTCCAGCTCGCGCCGCAGCTGACGGATGAGGTCGCGATGGCCGATCATCAGAATATGGCCCTTGTCTCGGACATCGACCTCCATGCCGGAGAATACGCGCAGCCCCTCCACCTCATAATAATCTCCTCTATAGTCGAACGAAGCATCCAGCTGATCCATCATATCGAAGTAATGACGGGTGTTGAAATGCTCCGTGAGAGCAATCGCGTTCAATCCGTTCTCCGTTGCTTCTCTCGCCATGGAGAGGAAGTAGTCGAGGGAGAAGTCGGTTTTTTTGGACAGCTTGCCGTGGGTGTGCAGATCTATATTCATCTTATGTTGGTCTCCATTCTATTGTATTAGGATCAGGTGTTGGGCCAAAGGGTATGAGCCGACCAGAACAGCGCGGCGATATACAGAACGCTGATGGCCAGAAATACATAGTCGCGCCAAGTGACGCGAAGATAGGCGAGCTTCAGGCGCTTGGCGTCCTTGCTGACCAGGGAATAGGTGAAGCCTCGCACCTCCAGCGCTTCTACCGTTGTTCGGGTGCGTTTGGCTGTATTCAGGATTAGCGGATAAAAGGCGATGACGCTGATCTTGACGATGTACAGCAGCGATCGCCAGCCAAACCAGCCGCGGTTGTCAGGCGCGCGGCCGCGCAAGCGATACGAGTGGATAAGGTTGTGATATTCCTCGATCAGAATCGGCAGCATCCGGTAGCCGTAGGAGACGCCGAAGCTGAACTGCGCGGGCATGCCCAGGCTGAGCATCGCGTCGCTCAGCTTCTCGGGGTCCATGCTGGAGAAGACGGCGATGCTCGCCAGCGAGATGATTAATATTTTTAACGTGAGCGTCAGTAGTGCCCAGATGCCTTCCAGGCTGCCCCCGAACAGGAAGGAGGCGATCAGAATGTAGGTCAGCTCGCTAAGCAGGCCAATCGCCATAATGATCAGCACGAGCGGACTCACCTTGGAGGACAGCGTGAAGAGGATCATGGGCACCAGCAGACCGATCAGCACAGCTTCGTTATGAACGAACCAAGGCATGACCGCCAGGACCGAATACCAGATCAGGAGAACGCGCGGGTCCATCCGTCCCAGCAGTGTCGATTGCCGGCCGAATGCGGTGCGCATAAGCTCCAGCTTCACATTCTCGACGCTGATCTTATCGAGCAGCGTACGCTTCATGGCTTCCATGGAAGAGCCTCCTCTCACTAAGCATATCGTGCTGCTGGCTCCGCTCCAGGAAGCGGGCGACGGAGAGCGCAGGCTTCGGCAGAGACAGGCGGTGCGACAGCGACGTAATCTGCGGGGCGACGAGTCCGGCTTGTCGCAGCAGGGCGGGCTGGCTGAACAGGGTGTCCGGGTCCGTGTCCATGGCGATAGCGCCCTCGTGCAGCACAATTACGCGATTCGCCCACTCCGCGACAAGCTGCATGTCATGCGTCGCAATGACGCTCAGCTTCACGCGATCCTGCAGTCCCCTCATCATCTCGCCAAGCTCCCTTCGGCTGGCGGCGTCGAGGCTGGCTGTCGGCTCATCCAGCAGCATAACGGTCGGCCGCATCGCTAGGGCGATTGCGAGCGTCGCTCTGCGCTGCTGTCCGCCGCTGAGCAATCGGCCGTCCCGCTGCTGCAGGCCGGTCAGTCGAAGCCGCTCGATCAGCTCGTCGATGAAGGCGGAGCTACCCAGCTGTCGGCGCGCCTTCAGGAAATATTCCACGTCCTTCCGGATCGTGTCCTCGATGAACATCTCCTCCGGGTTCTGGTGGATGTAGGCGACGAAGTCCGCCAGCTTCTCCGGGGAGGTTCGCTGGGTGTCCAGCCCGCATACGGAGAGCGCTCCGCTGTCCGGCTTCTTGAGCCCGGAGATCAGCTTCAGGAGGGTCGACTTGCCGGCGCCATTATTGCCGACAATCGCGACGCGATCTCCTTCGCAGAGCTCGAGGTCCGCGCTCCGGATAACGGGATGCCGCTTCTTGGTCACCGTCTTGTAGCCATAAGCGACTTGCTGGAACCGGATGAGCGGCGTCTTGGCTAAGCCAGTCGCTTCGTCCTCCGTGGAGGGGGATGCAGCGGCTAACCCTTGCTGCTGCTCGCTTGCTGGGCTGATGATCGCTCGGAAGAAGTCCTCGCCCTCCTCCAGCGTAATGGGATAGAGAGAGTGTGACGGGTACAGGGCATGTGCCGCCATCGTAACCTGCGGTGGCAGAATGTTCAGAGCGGTCAGCTCCTCCACGGAGGACAGCGCCTCGCGAACCGGCTTCGCCCATCGCATGCGCCCTTGGTCCATCAGCACAACGGTGTCGCAATATTCGGCGATAAACTCCGTGTGATGCTCGATCACGATAATCGTCTTGCCGTGCCGCTGGTTCAGCTCCTTGAGCTTGTCGTAGATGAGCCGGGCATGGTAGGGATCCAGCTGAGCGACCGGCTCGTCGACGATAATAATGTCCGGATCCAGCGACAGCGTGCCGGCGAGTGCGGTCAGATGCTTCTGGCCGCCGCTGAGCTGCCAGATCCACCGATCCTTCAGACCCGTTAGGTCCAGCATCGCAAGAGCGCGTTCGCCTCTGGTGCGATAGTCACCATATCCGAAGTTAAGCGGAGCAAATATAGCTTCGTCATAGACGGTGGGACGGACCAGCTGGTTCTCGAAGTCCTGGAAGACATACGCGACCTTGCGGGAGAGCGAGGCGACGGTCTCCTCCGCAGCGTTCAAGCCCGCTATGTGAATGCTGCCCGTCAGATCCCCGACGTAATAGTGGGGGATCAGGCCGTTCAGACATTTGCACAGGGTGGATTTGCCGCTGCCGTTCGTTCCTGCAATGGCGACGAATGCGCCGCGCTGCACAGTCAGCGACACATCGCGCAGGGAGTCGACTTCCATGCCGGGATAGCGGAAGCTGACATGGCTCAATACGAGCGCGGGCGCTTCGTGCTGCGAATCCGAGAGTGTCCCGCGACTGTTCTCCTGATTCACGGGGTCACGTCCTTCGGTGCTGCCGACTGCCGGCGCTTGGCGCGCAAGGCTGCCATAATGGTAAGAACAAGCACGACCGTCGCAGCTCCTATGCTGAGCCAAGTGATGCCATTGCCGTATTGCTCCACAAATTCCGGCTCCCATACGGCGAAGTTAATATCGGATTCCGCCAGAAATTCAGATGCGGCTGCAATGAAGACCAGGACTACAGCCAGGATCAGGAGGCGAGGCTTAAGCACTTCGCCCATCGTGACCGGTATGCGGCCGTCCCGCGGCTTCATGCCCAGCAGCGGCTCAATTTTGCCGTATAGGCGCGGCACCAGATACAGCGTTGGCAAGAGGGAGAACAGAATGCCCGTAATGAGCATAGCGTTCAGGAAGCCGATGCCCTCGATAAGCAGGATGCTCTCCGGAATGCCGGGCAGCGCTTCGAGATCTTCAATGCCGAACCATACCTTGCCCATGTCGACAATGGCGCCCAGCATCTGGTCAATGCCTACCGCAACGAAGGCAGCAATCGCCAGCTGCTTGCGGTTGCGGGGGTCTCTCACCAGCAGGCCGGCAATGTACATAGCCAGCGTGAATTGAATAAATTTCTCCAGCTCGCCCAGTCCGCCGAATTGCCCCAGCAGCAGCTCTCCGAATATAATCTCGCCGAAGGATGCGCCGATCGCGGCGTACAGCGGATGGAACAGAATGCAGAGCGTCAGGGGAATGAAGGCGAAGTATTCCACCTTCAGCTCGATGGGTCCCAGCTGGATGGCCGGGATTAATTCTGTGAACATGTTGGAGATGCCGTACAGCGACATGGATAGAATGAACACCATCAGCTTCTGAGATTGCGTGAGCTCGTATCGCTTCTTGTGCGTGGATATCATAGGTAAGATCCTCCTTCGAATAATTGCTTCCATATCAATATAGGCAAGCTGTGTTAACGCATCGTCAACAGGATATAAGGTATTTGTAAATTAATTTTCAGATTGTATTTATTGCAAAAAAACTTTCATTTGTTTGCGTCCCGTGTTATACTCGGCAACAAGAATAGAAAGCGGAGGGATGGCAGGATGGAGATACAGTGGGGAGCAGAGCTGTCGTCGTTGTCGAAGAGCCAGCAGGCGATCGCCAACTATATTGTAGGAGCCTTGCAGCAGATACCGTATTGTACGGACGAGGACATCGCGCGCCAGGTTGGCGTCAGCACGGCGACGGTATCCCGATTCTGGCGGGCTGTCGGCTTCGCCAATCTGAAGGCGTTCAAGCAGCAGCTGCTCCGAAGCGAGCAGCCGTCGCCCGCGCGCAAGATGCAGCACATTCTGGACAAGGTGGAGCATGAGGAAGCGGATATTGTGGCGGAGATTGCAGACCTCGCGTCGTCTAATGTGATGGAGTCGGGGAAGCGGATTGACCGGGCACAATTCCGGCGTGTCGTGGAGGAGATTGATGGCGCGCGCAAGCTCTTCCTCTACGGGGGAGGGGCGGCTGGCTGCGCGGCGGAGCTGCTGTCCTTCCGCTTGCGGCGCATTGGCGTGGATACGGTGCGTATGGCGGCAAGCGGCCGGGAGCTGCTGGAGAGTCTCGTGCATGCCGAGGCGGGAGATGTTCTGCTCCTGTTCGGGTTCGTAAAGCGGACGCCCGAGCTGACCGTGCTTCTGTCTCATGCCAAGGAAGCGGGTTGCACATCCGTGCTGATCACCGATCTGCTGGTGTCCGATATGATTAAGGAGAGCCAGTACTGCCTGCAGATCGACCGGGGGGAGATGGACGGCTTCCATTCCATGACGGCACCGATTGCCGTCGCGGAGGCGATTGCGGTAGCTGTCACCAAGCGAAGAGATCAGCGGGCGATGGATAAGCTGGATCGCTTGAACGCGCTGCGCAAGCGGTATGCCTCCCAGCTTCCCAAATAGCGGCGAATATATGAAGAACCCGCTGTTTCCCTGGATGGGAGCAGCGGGTTCTTCGCGTTGCGGTCCGAGCTTTATTTGATAAAACGAATGGTCATCGGGTAGCGGTAGAGCTTGCCTTCGTTCGCCCGGATCGAGCCGATAATAACGAATACAATCCAGAAAATGCCGAGAGCGATAAGCAGCAGCACGCCGATAAACACCAGCGTCAGCACACCGGCGACAATGGCGTAGATGACACAGCTGATCTGGAAGTTCAGCGATTCTCTGCCTTGGTCATTCACGAATTGCGAGCGATCCTTCTTCATCAGCCACATTACCAGCGGCCCTACAATGGTGCCGAACGGCACAATAAATCCGCTGAAAGCAAGCAGGTGGCACAGCATGCCAAACGTCCGCTCTTCACTGGACATGGAATACATCGGTTGATTCAAGTGGTCTCCTCCTCTTGGTCGACAGGCAGCGCCCATCGCGATAAATAGCCATCTGCTGAGCATTATATGCTGCAATTGTTGCAATCTAGTACCTGGCTCACCCTCTATATTAGCAGAAAGTGGATAGGCATGAATAGACAATTTGTCATTTTTGTTACGGGGATTGGGTCAGATTCTGAAAGGAATTGTCGATTGTCTCGATATCCGTGGAGCCGATCAGACGGTCGACGACGTTCCCCTCCTTATCTACAAAAAATAATGCTGGAAACGGCGTTTGCCCGTACTTCCGATGAATGTCGCCCGACTCATCCAGCAGGATGGGATAGTCGATGCCATGGGTATCCGCGTAGCGCCGCACCTCCGACTCCTCGTCGCGATACAGCAGGTTAATGCCGTAGACGTTGAGCTGGTCCTTGTATTTGTCCTGAAGCTGGACGATCTTGGGCGCATCGGCGTTGCAGTAGGTACACCATGAGGTGAACAGCACCATCACAGAGGGCTTATCGGAGAAGTCGACCGTTACCGTCTCGTTCGTGCCTAATTGCTTCAGCTGAATAACCTCCGTCGTCTCTTCCTCGGACCCTCGGAACTGCTTCATAAGGACGGAGGTTAGAGCAACAGCGGCGATGACAAGCAGGATGACGGTTATCACGCTTTTTCTCATCGGCAGCAGCCTCCTATCTCACAAATGTATTGGCGACCCGCTCAGACTTCAGAAAATATGGAATCCAGATCGCGCAGGTCAGGGCGTTGCGGATGACATCGGCATACAGATTGCCTTGGGAGACCAGGCCAATCGCATTCTGGATCGTAACAACCAGAGCTGTGTCAATAATAGTGACGACCAGATTAACCGCGTACAAAATAATAAATAGTCGGGGTGTGACCGCCTTCCTTCTGTAGAAGCACACCAGCAGAACGGCAATAAACGCCAGTGACGCGATACAGAATATCGTCTCGAACACAATGAGCGGCTTCCACAGCTGATGGTACATATCCGAGCCGGGCATGGTGAGGGTATTCCACACGTCGGGGCTGTAGGAGGGGATGATATTGACGAACAGGAGCACAAGCCCGCTGAGCACGGACCCCCACAATCCGATCTGTACCACAATAAGCCAGCCGCCTAGTCCGTAGACGCCCAGCGGCCGTTCAAGCTTGCTTCCTTCCTGCATAGAGGTTTCCAGAACAAACACTTCCTTTGTTGAGAGACATTTCCTTCAAATATATCATTGGAGGGCATATGTGTATAGCTTATGTCTGTATCCTTCTTCCGATATATTCCTATGAGTCTTATGAGCATGACTATTAGCTCAGGTTCTGGTTGGTTTCTGGGACCTGAATCCGTGATACATAGTTCATAAAAACCCAGATATTTAAAGGAAAATGCATCTCTGAAGTCGAAAATTAAAGATAATCGCTTGTTTTCTACTTTCACCAACGAGGTGCTGAATATGAAGATCCAATTCACCCAATCTAAGGAAATCCTCTTAACAACGCATGCAGGCTTGGCTGCGGTCGGTGCGCTGCTTTCCCATACACAGTTGTCTCAGCGTCTTAATCGCTCAGCCGTTAAAGGAATGGAGAATCCGATCCACGGGAACGGCGAAGTCATGAAAAGCTATCTTGGTCTGCTCTGCCAAGGTAAAAGCGATTTCGACCACATCGAGCCTTTTCGCAAAGATACGGTGTTTCAAACATGCCTAGGTATTCGCAAAGTGCCTTCAAGCCCTACGCTCCGTCAGCGACTGGATGCCGCTGCACAAACAATAGATGCCAATTGGAATGACATTCTGTTGCAGGAATCTGCCGACCTCATCCGAAACCTCAATGCCCCGGTAACTGGACTTGACGCAGGCGAGCATACGGTCATACCGCTGGACATTGACGTTTCGCCGTTCGATAACTCCGGCACCAAAAAAGAAGGTGTCTCCCTCACGTACAAAGGAACATTTGGATATGCCCCCATCTTTGCCTATTTGGGCCGAGAAGGGTATGGCGTAAATCTTCAATTGCGTGAAGGTAGTACACACAGCCAGAAAGATGGTGCTGATTTCCTTCGGGAAACGATTCATTACGCTCGTCGCATTACAAGTGATCGTCTACTCGTCCGTATGGATTCTGCTCACGATAGTCTTGAAAACTTGCAAGTTTGCCACGCGGAGAAAGAGGTTGACTACATCATTAAAGTCAATCTTCGCGGCGCTTCCAAAGAAAGCTGGCTGCGAGTAGCCGAAGACAAAGGGATATCTTGTGAGCAACGCCCTGGGAAGACCACCTACATCGGCGCGATTACATTTCCACAGAAAGACTTCGATTGTAACCTGCGTCAAGTGTTCCAAGTCATCGTGCGTACGATCGATCGGGATGGGCAGGTGCTCATGTTTCCAGATGTGGAAGTGAACGTTTACTGGACATCTCTGACTTGCTCGCCATGGC
The DNA here is from genome assembly GCF_040834005.1 of Paenibacillus sp. PL2-23. NCBI lineage: Bacteria > Bacillati > Bacillota > Bacilli > Caryophanales > Paenibacillaceae > Paenibacillus > Paenibacillus sp. PL2-23. The sequence goes on along the minus strand of NZ_CP162129.1, from coordinate 5,464,333 downwards.
GTGTCATTGAGCTTTATCGCGATCATGGCACAAGCGAGCAATTTCATAGTGAGCTTAAGACCGATCTAGATTTGGAGCGATTGCCGGCAGGCAAGTTCGATACGAATGAGCTAGTCCTGCACGCTGGCGTATTCGCCTATAACCTGCTTCGCATCATGGGACAAGAAAGCTTACGTCAAGATGATGCACCGATTCGTGGAGGCGTCGGGCGCCGTCGTATCCGAACTGTCATTCAGAACATCATCTACATCGCAGCTAGAGTCAGCCGCCATGCCCGACAAACGTCCTTCAATTTCGGCCGTTACAGTCCATGGTTCCAAACCGTTCGTCGAATCTACCAGGCATTTGCCTGATTATTGTGAATGAAACGCAAGCACAGCCACCAGTCGCCTCCCCCCTGTAAAAAAGGAGGTTTATTTCGCATGCCTTGCTTCCTGTGAAAAGCGCTTCTTGTTTGAATCCGAAGATGGGAATGTTGTAAGATACACAATCTTCTACGCCTGTTTTCCAAAATACGGACTGCCTAGGAGGTAGGGGACCTAAGCTGTCACGGATTCAGGTGGGAGAGTAGATGGTAATATCCGAAAAAAATAGTCGAAATGTATCAGATTATGTATTATAATCTATCAGGAATATTTCATATAGCGGAGGATAATAATGGATCCTCTGCTGCTCTAGAATAGGAGGAATTCACACACATGCTGGGAATAACAAAAAGAAGATTGAGTTTGCTCACGTCAATCATGTTGTTGTGGAGCATGCTCAGCGCCGCAGGCGCAGCAGCACAAGCGGCTGGCGATGATCTGGAAGGTCATTGGGCGGAAGCGAGCATGCGCGCTTGGGTGGACAATGGATTGCTGAAGGGCTATGAGGATGGCACCTATCGGCCGAATCAAGTGGTGACGCGTGTTGAGCTCGTCACGCTGATTAACCGTGCTTTCGGGCTTACGGACAGCGGAGTCAGCACGTTCTCCGATGTTAAAGCTGGAGAGTGGGCCTTTGAGCAGATAGGTATAGGTGTTAAGGCCGGATACATAAAGGGTTACGAGGATGGCACATTTCAGCCAAAACGGCAAGTGACTCGTGAAGAAGCGTCTTATATGATTACATCTCTGCTTCAGCTCGGGGATTCATCGTTGGATGCTCTGCTATCATTCCAGGACGCTCATACGCTTACGCAGTCCGGTAAGCAAGCAATGGCGAATTTAGTGAATGCGGGTATATTAAATGGTCTATCCGATGGATCGCTGAGCCCAAAAGGCGGGCTGACAAGGGCACAAGCCGTTACCGTGTTGGATTCAGCTCTTGCCATTATTAACCCGACGACTGTGTTTGATGAGCCGGGCATTTATGGATTGGAATTCGGACATGGAACGATTAGAGGCGATGTCGTCATTTCGGCTGCAGGCGTGACGCTGCAGAATGTAACCATCACAGGCAACTTGACTGTTACAGCCGAGGTAGGCGAGGGTGATGTATATTTTAAAGGCATTGTGGTAGAAGGAGAATCCCTCATTCAAGGAGGAGGACCGAACTCTATTCACTTTGAGGACTCCGTGCTGGTACGCATATCCGTGGATAAGCGTGACGGCTCTGTACGTCTGGTCGTCGCAGGTCAATCCTCAATTGATTATGTTGTCGTGAAGTCGCCTGTTAAGCTCGAGGAGTCATTTGTAACAGATAGTGGTATTGCAAACGTTGAGCTCTCCGACGCATTGCCTGCAGGCTCCCAAGTCGAGCTTCTAGGTCAATACGAGAATGTGGATGTGCTCTCATCCAATATTAAAGTGAAGATTCCAAGCGGATCCATCAGCAACTTGAATGTTCAGTCTGGCGCAGCCAGCAACAATATTGAGGTGAGCAAAGAAGCTTCTATTCTGAAGCTTGTGCTAGATTCTGTTGCAAAGATGATTGGGGAAGGCAAGATTGAGAACGCCGTTGTGAATGAAGGAGCAAAAGGCTCCGAATTTGCGAAGCAGCCAAACAAAGTAGACGACTCCGGTGTGGTCGCTCCAACGCCAACGCCAATTACTCAGGCGCCGGGTCCTGTTGATACGCCGGCATCAACACCAACACCAACACCAACGACTCCTCCATGTACGAGCGACGCGTGCAAGGTGTCGACGTTAGAGGACATTGTTTTTGGTGACTATATCTTAAATCATAAGACCTCAAACAATGAACCATCCACAGCAACAGGATTTAGTGCTGATGTGTTCGATTATCATGTAATTAACAGCGTATCTGAGGCCGAGGCTGTGGAGCTCACCATTTCGCTTGAGCCGCATACAAGTGCGTACTATTCGGTATGGCATGGTACGGCTCTTTCAGAGCGGGGCGCTTATGGGAGTGTGGGCAGCAGTTCTATTCCAGTTACGTTAAATCCTAAAGAAGATATAAGAATCAATATTAGCGTCACAAGCGGAGATGGTCTAAGGCATAAATACTACAATCTGTATGTTCATTATCCGAGAAGCATTCAGGAAGGCTTTAAACTCAATAAAATAAACCAATATAACGCTGGAACCGGCCAGTGGGGTCAACAATACAACCTTCAAGCACAAATGATTAATGCTGATCCATTATTGAATACGGATGTCATCCATGTCTATGAACTCGAGGATGGAGCATCGTCCATTGAGCAAGGGGCAGCTCCAATCTCGAACGCAAGTCCTAACGGAAGCTACAAGACAGCATATATTGATACACAATATTTTACAGAGCAAACAGGCCGCTTCTACATTCAAGTGGTTAGAAATGGTACAGTATTGCACGAGGGGCCGTACGAGTACAACATGGCTCCTGTAATGCGCATCACAGAGGACATCGGTTATACCATTGAGCCTCTTACGACACAAGAATTAATTGATAAATTCACTAGCAATCCGAATTCCACATTGCCATTTAGTCATGGTGTAGAAAGATATTGGGACCATGCGAAGCTGCTGCAAGCCGTTCCTAATGCCAAATATTATTCCACTGGTGGTACGGAGATACTGAATCAAGTGACATCCTCCTTACCGTCCGCCCTTATTCAAGATCAAGTGAAATCGGGCACTACACCAGAGGGTTTTATGTCATCGTCATTTGGAGCTATTCGTGAAATTCCTAGTCATGCTCAGGGAAAAATATATGTTGGAGGGGAGTACTCACAACAATCAGAGAATGGACCGAAAACGGTTTATGATCGGTTAAGCTATGTCGTACTCTATGACGAGGATCTCGACGTTATTGGTTACGTTGTTATTCCAACACAATTCACAGCGGGACATGTAGCTGAGGGATACACACCAGTAAACACATGGCAGCCTCAGCCTGAATAAGGGATCTTATGCAGGAAAGACAGCATCCGAAGCTTTAAGGAGCTGTCTTTCTTTTTTCGAATCGGCAATGTCTCACGCACTACAGGCGGGTTTCCTGTTGTTTTTTCTTCTTGGATCAATGCAACAGAATCATGATTAGTACAATACTCATTGTGCACAAGCCACATAGACCCGCATAAATAGTGCTACCGATCAACTGGGCCAGTCCATCCGATTCGGCGGAAAACCATATCAACGTACAGATAACAAATAGGACAATATTGAGAAGAGTAGACAGAAGTATGGACTTGGCCATGCTGAACCGGGTATAAAACTCGGCTGAAGTGAAGAACAAGATGATCAACCATACAACAGCTGGAGCTATAAAAATCAGCATCGGACACGCTCCCAACCTACTTATTTATGCTAGTCAATATCTTGTATTTTCCACACACCATTGTTTTCTTTACTTTTCAAAAGCACATAAGTTTTGTTGTGTTGATCGCCGTCCATTCGATATTCTTGTACACTTACTACGGCTTGGTACACATTTTTGTGTTCTTGGATGTTTATTTCACTTGTCAATTTCAATTTCGTAATTTTGTAAAGAGGGAATGATTGTAAAGGACTATCCTCATAGATTAATTTGCTGTATTCACTTTCATTATCTTCCCATAAGTATTGGACTCTTAAATTAATTAAATTAACGATCTCCAGTGCTTCACCTTGGAATTCTTCAACTATATACGAAGGTTCAATTGGTTCTGTAGGTTGAGATGTACTTGTCATACTTGCTGTTGGAGTACTGCGACCGGTTTCAGTCATAGTCGGTTGTTCAGCTTGAGGTAGATGGCTGCATGCTGTCAAAAATAATAGTAATAATAACGAGCTTGAAATGATATTTTTCATACATGTACCTGCTTTCATGGAGGACTAAAAAGCCACCTTTATCGGTCAAGCATTCTCTCCCTATAGTACCATTACCTGCCAACTATTGCCAATCGCGAATATAGTTGGAAATGTCCAATTGATTTAGTATTATGGAGAGGTGCGTAAATAAAGAGTTATGTGAAATACCTGAAAATCCATTTAAATTAATTTACAAAGAGGTTAGAGATATGAAAACCATTCAAATCATTAAATGTGATGAGGGCCTGATAATATTAACACTTTATTCTGATATGAATGATACAGAAAAGAAGAACTACTATGAGACAATTGATGCTGCAGAAATAGAAATCAAAAGTGGAAATTATTCAGTTTCAGGTATTCTTTGGATCTCAATTGAAGATATTAGATTGTTCTATTTAGAATTAATAGAGGCACATAAAAGATGTAAGGGAGTAGCTAAATTAAATAATTCTGAAGGAACATTAGAATTGAATATTGAGTATAAAACCAGAGGATATATAGAAGTAAAGGGAACTTTTAGAGAGAGACATGATAAGGACAATGAATTAACGTTTAATATTGAATCGGATCAAACCTATTTGAATGAACTTGTAAAAAATTTAAATAAGATTTTTGATTGATATTCCTAGAAGTCAGGTACTTCACATAACACCATATTCACGCATCGGGCTAACGCCCTCGGTCCGGCAGGAGATATTGGCAGAGGGGCTGTACCAGCCGGACACATTCGACATTCGTCGGACGTCGTGAATACAAAGAACGTTATCGGAAATCGGGGAAAGACGAGTTAAAGGAGCTTGTTCATGGGGATGAACTTTACGGCTTATTTAAGCCATAACCTAAATGAAAAAGATATAACAACCTTATGTAATGAATTAAATTCTTCAGGCCAAGAGCGATTTCCTAGAACAAAGATGTTTATTAAAGATCTTCAAAGTAATAATACTCGAGATATTAGGAAGGAATGGCTTGTTAGTCATGATGAACTTGGAGGAACAATAGAACTCGATGGCCCATGTGGACTTCATTTACATTTTCAGAGAGAGTGTGTTTTATAGATCATTATACAAGATGGTTAACATTTATACTTAATGATCTGGAATATGATTTTCAGAAATCTCTTCGAAGTATCTCCTATGAAATAATGATATATACAGGAGCTCGTTTTGTGATATATGTTCCGGATAGTGGAGCAATAGAGTCAGGGATTATGGATTTTATCTGGAATGATGAGAATAAGGATATTGAATTTATTAAGGATTGGCTATTAACAAGATGTGGACCACCAAATAGAATAATTAAAGACATTTATCAACAATCTAAAGATAGTTGGACTTCGAAGGGATACTACATAGATGATTTTAAGGATTTTGAATGAGAATTGGAAGGAGCCCCGACATCCTATAACACCATATTCACTCATCGGGCATTAGCCCTCGGACCCAGAAATAAATTCGAAGATGTGGTTGCTGTGGACACACCTGGCATTTGACAGGCGTCGTGAATATACGAAACGTTAGACGAAATTAACGAGTTTAAGATCATTAAAAAAACCGAACATTTGTTCTTCATTTTGAGTGGTAGATGATGGTATAATAGGAAGGACAATTGAATCTTGGGTGGGCATGGTTTCCCTTCGAAAGGAGGTGAGGCCATGGAGGTTAAGGATGCGCTAACGATCATGTTTCTGTTTGGATCGTTTATCCTTGCACTTTTAACATACATTAATTCTAACAACAAGAGAAAGTAAAAACCCACCCCAAGGTTAGCGCCATAGGTGGGTTTTTTTCCTGATTCACTCAGAAGGGAAATCCCATCCAAGCCAATTGTTGAGCCGAGTGTTAGCAGCACTCGGCTTCTTTATAGGTATGATAACACAATTGGAAAAAGAAGTGAACTTTAAATAATGGTTATTGACATGTAAATACAATAAGAAAATGAACGAAAATCAAACATATATAAAAGCGAATATGGGCATTTGCGTTATAATATGGTGCAATGGGAAAGACAAATGAATCATACAAGTTCGGAATAAGAACCATGACAGGAGTGCAGGATTGATGAAGCAAAACAAGTATGATGATGTGAATTTTTATTCAGCGTATAAAAAAATGCCCCGCTCAGTGAAAGGCTTAGAGGCCGCAGGGGAATGGCATGTGCTGCAAGCCTTATTGCCAGAGTTGCAAAACAAGAGTGTTCTGGATTTGGGCTGCGGTTTTGGATGGCATTGCCGGTATGCTCGGGAGCAGCAAGCAAGTTCAGTGGTCGGAGTAGATTTATCCGAAAGAATGCTTCAAAAAGCTCGTGAGCTGACGGACGACCCTATGATTACTTTTATTAAAATGCCGATTGAAGACATTCATTTCACAGAAGCGCAATTTGACGTGGTGATCAGTTCATTAGCCTTTCATTATATCGAGTCTTTTGAAGCCATCTGCCATAAGGTATATACTTGCCTGAAAGCTAAAGGGGCATTTGTATTTTCCGTTGAACATCCCATTTTTACTTGCCGAGCCGAACAAGATTGGTATTACGATGATTACAATAATCGGCTGCACTGGGCGGTCGACTCCTACCAGAATGAGGGGGTTCGTGAAACATCATTTCTAGTGGACAACGTGATTAAATATCACCGAACATTATCAACGTACATAAATCATTTAATCGACGCTGGCTTCAGCATTAGAGCGGTGAAGGAACCTGTTCCTTCAGAGGAAATGCTGCACAACATTCCTGAAATGAAGGATGAATGGCGAAGGCCCATGTTTCTGATGATATCAGCCGAAAAGTCCTGAGCCTCACCTTCAGAAGCGCTAGCGATCGCGTTGCGGTTATAGACGTGTACAAATTCGTAATTGATTTCCATCAGGATCAGTGATTGTCATCATGCGAAGTCCTTCAAGATCTTCGTGGGGAGGCTCAATGACAAGGATCTCGTGTTTGCTCAATAATTCGTTGTACCAGCTATCCACATGGGGGACGAATAAATGGATTAATCCACCGACCTGACAGTCTCCAGCATGCTCCGTCAAATAAATAGTCATGTGATCTTTGGTGATTTGAACAAAAACAGGGAAATTCGGTTCAAATCGATGTTCCCAGTCCACATGGAAGCCCAATCCCTCCACATAGAACGACTTACTTCTTTCATAATCCGTTATGCGAAATGCAGGGATTACTTTTTGCAATTTTGTAGGCCTCCCCATTTCTCCAACCAGTGTACAAATAAACCCGCTATTCGTAAGAAATAGCGGGTCAATGTGTCGAAGTATAAGTATGGCGCGCCCGATACGATTCGAACGTACGACCTGCAGTTTAGGAAACTGTCGCTCTATCCTGCTGAGCTACGGGCGCGCAACGATATACATTATAGCATCGATGCTTTTCGTGAAGCAACTCCTCTGCAGCAATAGCGAAACAGTCTAATAAGGATCAATCGCCTCACGCCGCATCGGAATGATAAAGGAGACGGTCGTGCCTTCGCCAGGCTTGCTTGCGATTCGCAGCCCCTGTCCGTAGATTTGCTTCAGTCGTCGATTCGTATTGTATAGGCCGACGCTGCCCTGGCCTGCGGAAGGGACCAGCAGTAGGGAATGAAGCTTCTCTGCTGGAATGCCAGCTCCATTATCACGAACCTCAATAAGCGCACAGCCTTCCTCCACCGTTATTCGGATGGTGACGGTGCCGCCTTTGGCGCGGCTGACAGCACCATGCTTGACGGCATTCTCGACCAGTGGCTGGATGGTCAGCGGGGGAATGAGCAGCTGCAGGTCCCGATCCGCATCCCACACAATAGACAGCCTGTCCTCAAACCGTTCCTTCTCTATATACAGATAAGCATCAACAAGCTCCAGCTCCTGGGATAGCCGCACAAGCTTGCCCGCGCTGATGAATTGATAGCTGATTCGCAGGTAGGAGGTGAAGGCCTCGCCCAGCTTGTTCATTCGCTCCAGGTCCACGCTGCTTAGCGCCAGAATGGAATTCAGGGCGTTGAAGAGGAAATGCGGCTGAATCTGGGCCTGCAACGACGCGGCCTCCATACGCAAGCCTTCGTCAACGGATTTCTTCAGCATGGTCAGCGACCAGATGCGATATTGAAGCTCTAAGGCGTCGACCGGCTTCGTTACATAATCGTTAGCTCCGGAGGAGAAGCCGGTGTATGTGTCCGTCAGCTGGCTGCGTGCGGTTAGCAGCAGGACGGGCAGCTCGGACATCGAGAACCGCTCTCTAATGCGCTTGGTCAGCTCATAGCCGGACATGCCCGGCATCATGACATCCGTAATTACCAGATCCCACTGCTCCTCATCGAGCATCGCTATAGCTTCGTCGCCTGAAGCGGCCGTGCGAAGTCGAATCGTCTCATCTGTCAGGATAGTCGTCAGCACATTCAGATTAACGGGGTCATCATCGACGGCCAGTATGGTCGTTATGCCTTGCTTATTCAGCGACAGCATAGGATGCAGTACTGAAGGATAAAGACTGCTGGCCACCTCTGTATTTCCTGTATATTGGGAAGAGTAGCCCTCTTCAAGACCGTCCCCTAAACTCGTTACGATGTCATTGGAATGTGACGCAGCGTCCAGGTTCTGAAGCTGCGAGGCGTCGGCCAGAGGCAATTGGAAGGTAAAGCTGGACCCGCGTCCTGGCTCAGAGCGCACAGTCAGCTCGCCGCCGTGCAGCTCGACCAGCTGCTTGCATATGCTAAGGCCTAGTCCAACTCCGCTGCCATTCTCTATGCCGATTGCTCCTTGCTCGTAGGGCTTGAATATACGAGACATCGTGTCCTTCTCCATCCCGACGCCGGTGTCGGCGACCTCAATGACGAGATGCTGCGATTGCACCTCGGCCCGGATAACAATGACGCCTTGCTCTGTGAATTTGATGGCATTGTGCAGCAGATTGTATATTACTTGAATGATTCTCTGCTCATCCGCCCATACCGGCGGCGTCTCTTCCTGTATATTCATCTCCAGCCGAACAGGCCGGCCCCTTAGCATGAAGTCCAGCATGCCTATGACCCCAAGCGCCACCGACTGCATCTGCAGAGGTTTTCTGTCCAGCCTGATCCGTCCATCCTGCAAGCGGGCGGCATCCAGCAGGTCGTCGAGCATACGCGACATACGGCTGCTTAACCTAATGAGAAGCTCCAAATCGGGGCCCCCTGAGCCGCCCTGTGATTCCTGGCCTCTGCGCGCCGCTGCCAACGCAATATTCATGATGCCATGCAGAGGCGTTCGCAGCTCATGAGAGGTGTTGGCAAGAAATTGATCCTTCCTGCGATCGGATTCCCTCAGCCGTTCATTCAGCTCATCCCGTTCCTTGGCATTGCGGAAGAAGCGCTTGAATCCATAAGCCGAGAAACCGACCATAGCCGCTAAAATATCAATGGGATAAAACTGAGTATCATAGGTATAAGTTTTGAAAAATATGCCGCCAAGCGCGCTAGCGATAATACTGGATAGCGCAAATAGAATATATAGCGCATCGGCTACATTCCGCTTGATCATGAGAATAATCATAACGAGACTCCATCCCAGCGGCAGCAGATAAAAGAAAGTAAAGATATGAACGCTAAACGTGTAATGGACAAGTGTAACAGGCACAACCAGAATAAAGCCGGTATAGCAGCTGAGAGCGACAGTAAAGGCCCGGAACGGGCGGGCGCTGCTGTGGGAAGCGGGTCCCGCAAATGATCTCATCAGCTTCAGGTTGAAATAAGACATCCACATGTAGGAAATCAGCCGTATCTTCATATCCCATGTGTAATTTAATGACAGCCACAGCTGGAGCAGCCTCTCATGATCCGAGATGACAAACATCGCAGCAAACAGCAGCAGGAGGAAGAAGGTGAGGAAGGGGCCCTGCTTGCCACTAAACATAAATAATAGAAAGGCGTAGAGAGCGTGGAGGAGAAATACGAAGAATACAACGAACTGAAAGCCAATGGAATAGAAGTGCTCCGTATCCACCGCGGCTTGCGATCCGAAGCGAACAGGTCCAATTAGACCGCCGTTTGACGGGTTGTCGTAATTGGCTGCTTGGATGAGCAGCTCGATTTCCTGAACACCGTTGCCGATGTAATCCGCCGTATAGGCTTTGACCTTCGGGCGGTAATCCTCAGCCCGTTCCGCAGGAAGACCAAAGAGCGCCGAACGCTCTCCATTCACCTCTACAAGGGAGGAGGTCTCGATTCGGTGGAACCAAAACACATAGGGCTGATGCAAGGGCTGATCGACCAGAATGCGAAGCCGGTAGGTTCCATAGCCGAAGGCGGGTTTCTCCTGCCCGTTTGATGGACTCCCCCAGCTGCCGGGAACCTGCAGGTATTGAGCAGAGACCGGAGACGGCAGCGCTGCAAGAGTGGCCTGGGTAAACAGCGCATTAGGGTAAAATTCCCATTCGCCATGCAGCGTAATCGTTCGCGAATGCTGGAAGTCCCAGCCGCGGAGGTCAATGACGCCTCCCACGGCCTGAGGCTGATCAGGAATCTTATTCATATCATTCCACACCCAGCGCAGCGTAAGCGACAAAGAGAGGAACAGAAGACAAAACAGCAGGTGCTTGACTATATGCTTAGTTGGATTGTTCATCATAAGAGACTAGATTCGACATTCTGGAGGATTTGTCCTGTTGCAGCAGTCGGTTTGCGCGACAGAATAGGCCACTTTTTTCACTTTTCGACAAAAAAATAACAAAAGTTAATTGAATCTTCCTTTTCGATCAGATAGGATGGAAGGAAATAGAGTGGTAAGTAGGTAGATTGTACCAATGAAGCTGACAAGCATACCCATGTTTCGAAATATGTCCAATCTGGAGCTGGCCAAGCTTGCAGGCCTCATGGAGAAGCGGCAGCTGCCCAGCGGCGAGACGCTGTTCCGGCAGGGCGACCCCGGGGACAGCATGTTCATTGTAGAGAACGGCGAAATCGAGCTGTATGTGGGCGAGAGCTCATCAGCAAGCGACGAGACGGCGCAAGAGCTGGAGCAAGTGCCAGGGCAGCAGCGGATTGCGACCATCGGCGCCGGGGATGTGCTGGGAGAGATGGCGCTGCTGACGGGCGAGCCTCGATCGGCAGCTGCCATTGCAGGGAGCGATTGCTCCTTGTTCGTCATTCACCGGGAGGTGTTTGACCGGCTGGTAGACGAGAACCCGACGTTCACCGCCTTCTTTGTGCGTCTGCTCTCTCAGCGGTTAATCGCTGCGAATGACCGGCTGAAGAAGGTGCAGGACGGCGAGGATATGCGGCTGGCCCATGAGCTGGGACAGCTGCCAGACAGAGTGCTGCGGTTCCTGGCCTGGTGCGCGGCTATTCCCGTCGCAACGAGGGGGCTGGCTCTGCATCAATTCGGGAGCGAGCTGCTGGATGAGGTGGAGCAGCATGCTTTTATGAGGCTATACATTGCCATTGATGAGGGATCGAATCAGCTTTGCCTGCAGCCTGCCTATGCCGCCAGAATGAAGGAATTCGCCAAGCGAGAGTACAGCGATGCGGAACGGGGGAGCTGGGGGCTGCAAGCGGCAGCTTATTACGAGGCAGAAGGGCAGTGGGGCCTCTTATGCCGGCTGATGAGCGGCCTTGCTTATTGGCAGGCGGCGCTGGATGCCTACGAGAAGGGCTTGGCTGCGCTCTCGAAGCCGGAGTGGGACGAACTTCATGAGGCCGTAAAGGATTGTCCGCGGCAGCAGATTGCCGGTCGCTTCGGTGTGCTGCGGGAGTACTTGCCTTACTGCGAGGCGCATGCTCCAGAGGAGGGCTTGGCCGTGCTGGAGCTGGCTCTGCATGATGGCCATGCCTTCGCGCCGCAAGAGCTGTCCGCGCTGTATGAGCGCGGTATGGAGCTATGCAGACGAACAGGACGCACGCGGCAGGCCATGGACTACATGCAGCTCGCGGAGAATGCGGCCTCCGCGAGAATGGAGTCAGAGCGTTCCCTGAGCCTTGCGAGGCAGAAGCTGCTGAGAGCCCGAAGCCAGCGTCTGGCTCAAGGGGCGGGACTGCTGGCGCTCGGAGGGAACGGAGGCTTCGTCAAAGCGTTAGCGGCTGCAGGGGCGCTGCTGTGCGTGGTGGTGTCCTTCCTGCTGGAGCCACAGGGCGATTTGACTCAGCCGGCCATTCGCTTCATCGGCATTGCGCTGGCCGCTGTGCTGCTATGGGTGTCCCGGGTCATCCCCGATTATATTGTGGCGCTCGGCATGATTCTGCTCTGGGTGCTGGGAGGCGTAGCCGCCCCGGAGGCTGCGCTGTCCGGCTACGGCTCCACGTCGTGGCTCTATATGATCGGCATTATGGCCGTCAGCGCGGTCATTACGAAGTCGGGCATTACGTATCGGTTCGCCCTGCACGCGCTTAAGCGATTCCCCTCGCATTACCGAGGGCAGCTCTGGGGCATTGTAGCGGGTGGTACGCTCATGGGACCGCTGCTTCCCTCCTCAACGGCCAAGGTATCCATCGGCGTGCCGATGGCTCAGACGCTGGCGGAGTCTATGGGGTTCGCGGAACGCAGCCGAGGCGCTGCGGGGCTGGGGCTTGTCGCCATGATGTTCTTCGGCTTCACGGCCCCCTTCGTCATGACGGGCTCTTATACGAATGTCATGGCCTATGGGCTTGCCGCCAAGGATCAGCCGGTCTCATGGCTGCAGTGGCTGCTGTACGCGCTGCCCGCGTTCCTCCTGTTCACGGCGGTTATGCTCGGGCTGCTGCTCTGGGCATTCCGCGGCATTCAGCCGCCGAAGCCGATTAAGCCGGAGGTGCTGGACGAGCAACTGTCTCTGCTGGGTCCCCTGTCCAGGGAAGAGAAGCTTGTGCTCTGGACTGTCGTAAGCTGCATTGTCGGCATGATGCTGGAGCCCCTTCACGGCATCGCCCCCGTCTGGATAATGCTGGCGGGCTTCTCTGTGCTGACCGTCAGCGGGGCGCTCGACAGGGAAAGGCTGGGCTCCGGTATGGATTGGACGTTCCTGCTGTTCCTCGGCGCCGCCTTCAGCTTCGCGGGTGTTGCGGAGCAGCTTGGCATCGCCGAATGGCTGTCGGGCTACGTGGGCGGTCCGCTCGTCGCTCTGCTGGACTCTCCGATGCTGTTCCTGCTGGCTGTGGCGCTTATTTCTTTTGGCGTAACGCTAATCGTTCGGGACGATCCAGCCGTTATATTGCTTGTGACGGCTATTGTGCCTCTGGGGGAGGCCGCGGGCATTCACCCTTGGGTGCTGGTATTTATTATTTTGCTGGCGACGGACCCGTTTTTCTTCGCTTACCAGTCTCCCACTTATCTGACGGCTTATTACAGCACAGAAGGCAAGGCTTTCACACATAAACAAGGCAGCCGGACAGCGCTTGGCTACGGCCTCGCGGTTCTGCTGATCGCGGCGCTCTGCGTGCCGTACTGGCAGTGGCTTGGACTGATTGCCTGATGACATACAGGAAGGAAGAGGGGGGAGAAGCCGCATGCGAATAAAGCTCGGAGCCATTATTGCGATACTGACGGCGCTGGCGGTATTCCTCATGTACAGAGGCTCGCTGGACACGGTGGATTATGTGATCCAGGATCGGCTTATGCAGCAGGAGTCCGAGCTGGACACCCGGATCGTGATAATTGGCATCGACGACGCAAGTATTATGGAGCTTGGAGCCTGGCCTTGGAGTCGGGCGGCGCATGCCGCGCTGGTGGATACATTGACGGAGGGCAAGCCGTCTGTCATTGCCTTCGACGTGACGTTCCCGGCCCCGATGGATGCGGATGCGGACACCGCGTTCGCAGATGCGCTGGCTCGGGCCGGCAATGTGGTGCTGCCGGTCATCGGGACGTTCCCGCCCTCCGTGGACAGGGGCACCATCCAGGCGCAGGAGCTGCAGGAGCCATTCCCGGAGCTTAAGGCGTCAGCGGCTGCGCTGGGGCATATTAACACGATTCCGGACCGCGACCGCGTGGTCAGGAAGTCACTGCAGAGCTTTCAGTACGGGGATGCGTCTTATGACAGCTTTGCCTGGACAATCTACCGACTGCACCAGCAGCATGTGGGGGAAGGCGTCAATGCGGACATGCTGCCGCTGGACGACTTCGGTCGCTTCCATATCGACTACGCGGGCAGGCCTGGCGGGTTCGAGGAGATTCCTTATTCGGCGGTTATCAACGGCGATGTGCCTGCGGATTATTTTGAGAATCGGATCGTGCTTGTGGGTCCTTACGCGACAGCCTTCAACGACAGCCATCTTACGCCAATGGCCGCCAAGACCGAGATGTACGGCATTGAGATTCACGCCAATATTATTCAGGCGCTGCTCGATGAGCGTATGAAGCGTGAGTGGGCATGGCCTTGGAATGCGCTGGTTCTGGCCCTGGCAGCCGGTCTGGCTTATGTGCTGCTGAGGAAGCTTCGTATGAGCTTCGCGCTGCTGTCGGTTGTCGCTATGGCGGCTGTGCTTCTGCTGGCAGGACGCTACGCGTACGCGCAGGGTCAGCTAATCTCGACAGGCTACACGGTGCTTCTGCTTGCGGCCTGCTGCCTCGTGGCGGTTATTTACCGATACGTGGAGGAGCTGCTGGAGCGGCGCAGAGTGACGGACGTGTTCGGGCGGTATGTCGCTCCCCAGGTGGTGGACGAAATTCTGAAGAGCGGCGACGAGGGCTTGAAGCTCGGCGGGACCAGACGGGAGCTGACGGTGCTGTTTGTCGATATTCGCGGGTTCACGCCGCTGTCGGAGAAGGCGCAGCCGGAGGAGGTCGTGGATATTCTGAACCAGTATCTGGATCTGGCCGCGACGTGCATCTTCGAATATGGGGGCACGCTGGACAAGTTTATCGGGGACGCGGCGATGGCGATCTATAACGCGCCGCTGCCGCTGGAGGATCACGCCATGAAGGCGGTCGAGACGGCGTGGGCCATGAAGGCGGCATCCGGTGAGCTTGCCCGTAAGCTGACGGAGAAATATGGGCTGTCGGTAGCATTCGGCATTGGCATCCATCGAGGTCCAGCGGTATTCGGCAACATTGGCTCCAAGACTCGAATGGACTATACCGCAATCGGGGATACGGTCAATACGGCGGCAAGGCTGGAGAGCATCTCGAAGCCAGGGCAGATCGTCATTAGCGAGGCGGTGTACGAGGCTGTCAAGGATCGGGTGAAGGCGACCTCTCTAGGCGAGGTCAAGGTGAAGGGCAAGGAGCAAGGCATAGCGATATATGAATTGGAGGGATTGCAATGAAGGGATTAAGAGTCGTGCTTGTGCTTGCGTTGCTGCTATCGCTTATTGGGCCAGTCTCGGCACTGGCCAAAAACACGGCGATGGCAGGCAAGGTGACCGCGGTATCGGGCAAGTCTGAGGTGAAGAAATCCGGCGGCTCCAAGAAATTCAGCGCCTTCAAGGGCATGGCGATCGGTCAGGGCGACACGATTATGACCGGCGCGGGCGCGAAGCTGACGATGGAGCTGGGAAGCGACAAGGAGGTTGTCTTTGGCGCCAATACGACGCTGACGGTGTCGGAGCTGGTGAAGAGCGCCAAGGCGATGGGCGGCAAGACAAGCCTTAGCCTGCAGAAGGGCAGCGTGCTGATCAAGATTAAGCAGAAGCTGAGCGGAGACTCCAGCTTCGGTATTGAGACGCCAACCTCTATTATGGGTGTTATGGGCACGGAATTTACGGTGTCGTACGAGGAAGGCAGAAGCTATGTCGGCGTATTCGAGGGCGGAGTATGGACCCGCTATGGCGAAGACGGTGACAATGAGGAGATTGTGGAGCCGGATCAGGAGCTCTGGATCGAGAAGGATGGCAACGGAGAGGTACAGGACCTGCGGCCGGAGAGCTTGCCGCTGGTAGCGCTGGAGGACTTCGAGGAGCGCCTGCAAGCAGGCGGAGGGAACGAAGCGCTGCTGAAGCGGGTGCAGGACTTGCTTGCGCAGAAGCGTGCGGCTGAGGCGGAAGCGGCGAAGCGCGAGGAAGAGAAGCAGAAGGCGCAGAAATCGACGATTATTTATGAGAAAGCGACCCCAGCGCCAGCGCCGACTCCAGTGCCGGGCACAGGCACACAGCCGACGCCTCCACCGCCGCCGGCAGGCGCGCCGGAGTTTGACGCGGATGCTTTTTATGGGGATATTTATTCGTACCTGCTAGATAATCGTACCATTTCAGTTCCATTTACAACGGAGATTGGTTTGAATGTGGACAATTCTTCTGAGCATTTTAATTGGGGATCGGTAATAAGTGTCATGAGAAATCCTAGTTCAGAATGCTACGAGTGTTCGTCGGAATCTATTGAGCAAGTGGTTGTCGCCGGGAATGAACTCGTTATAACTCTGGACGAGAGTAGTGCTTTGAATTACTGGGATTATGTAACCATTACTATTGCTTCAGATGTGCTATACAACAAAAACTACCCCAATGATGTGCAAGAGTCAGAGGTAGTGGTTCAACGTGAAGAGGACACCGAAGGTCAATTGCCACTGTTGTCGAACAACAATGAAATAAACTTGTTTGTTGTGGAGGAATCTGACTACGTAGATTGCTACTACATGGTGGACAATGGTCAGCCTCAGGAAGGCTTCTGCTTCTTTATCGAGCACAATCCGGCTTCAATTGAGTTTTCGATGACGCAAGGGACTTTGACAGGCTTTACTGAAATGATGTTCCCTTCATTTCTTGGCTATGCAGAAAACCCGGCTGATATTATTCCCGAGTTTAGCGGAAGCCAGCAGCAAAATGTAACGCTCACCGAAGATGATTATGTATGGGAAGAAGTGGAGGGAGGCTGGAAACTTCGCATCTCCAATGCTTTCCTATATACCCAACTGAACGATTACACAGAATCAGAATCAGAATATTATTACTATCTTGTCGTTCCAATTAATATAACGGAAGAAGTCATTCTTTATATCGAGGTAGAAAAGCTTTATCCACATGTATAACGTAAGGGAGGAGGAACCGATATGATGCGAAAACAATTCAAGAGCGGCTCCCGCGCCGGTGTATGGACGGGAGGCCTAATGGCGATCGCTTTAACGGCAGCGCTAAGCCTGCCAGCCAGCGCGGAGGACGCGCGCGGCGCGGGAGCCGCAGCTGCGAGCAGCGGTGGACACAAGGTGTCCATCGCAGCCGAAGGCTTCAGCCAGCCGTGGGGGCTGGCTGAAGCAAAGGACGGAGGCTTGTATGTCGTACAGGGTCAAAACGGCATTAAGCGCTGGGCTGACGGTGAACCGTTGGAGGTGACCGGCAGTGCCGAAGAAGGCTATCTGGACGGTACGGCCAAGGCAGCCGCGTTCCTGAACCCGACGTTCGCCGTTACCGATGACAAAGGTATTCTGTATATTGCCGATACGGACAATCATGTTGTCCGCAGGCTGGAGAACGGCGAAGTGTACACCGTGGCCGGCAACGGTACGGCGGGCTTTAGCGATGGCAAGCGTGGCGAGGCTAGGCTGCATGCGCCGACAGGGCTTGCAATTGACGCTCAGGGCCACATCTACGTGGCGGACACGTTGAACCACGTTATCCGCCGCATTGCGCCGGACGGCCAGGTTACGACGTTCGCCGGGAAGGGCGGCGAAGAGGGCGGGTACCTGGACGCACCTGTGGCGACTGCACGCTTTAATGAGCCAACTGGTCTTGCGATTGACGAGCGAGGCGGTCTGTACGTAGCGGATACCGGCAACAGCGTTATACGCTATATTTTTGAGGGGCGTGTAACGACTTATGCCGGCAAGGAAACGGACAAGGATGAGCTGACCGGCTATATGACGGGCGGCTACCGCAACGGCGCTGGCAGCGAGGCGTTATTCGACCGTCCGCGAGGGCTGGCGTATGCTGAGGGAGTCCTGTTCGTCGCGGACAGCCTGAACAACCGAATTCGCGCTGTACGCTCGAATGGTACGGTGGTTACACTTGCGGGCTCCAGCTCGCCAGGCAATGAAGCGGGAACGGGCGAGGCGGCAGGCTTCAACCAGCCTTCGGCGCTGCTCTACAGTAACGGTGTGCTGTATGTCTCCGATACGTTAAACGGCTCGCTCAAGGCGCTGCAGGTTGATCCATCACAGCCGTTATCACCGGTTCGCAGCGCGGCGGATCTGATCGCCTCCACGGAGCTTCTGCCTCCGGGCGAGACGCCGCAGGTATGGATGGACGGTGAGCTGATGGCCTTCCAGAACGGGAAGATGCCATTCGCCAAGGGTGAGCCTGCCGAGTTCTACATTCCGGTGCGCAGGCTGCTGGAAGTGTGGGGCGCGGATATCGTATGGAAGGAAGAGTCGCGCTCCATTGTTGCAACAAAAGGCGATTGGAGTGTGGAGCTGTTCACCGCAAGCGATAAGGAGGTTGTCCTGAGAGGCGGCTCCGCTTATGCGGCGGCGGGCTACTTGGCCGAGCGAGCTGGCTTCCTCCTAGCGGTTGACGAGGAGTACAAGGCGGTGCTGCTGGACAGCGGCAGCAAATAGACGTGCCAGAAACGTCTAAATGAGCCGAGACGGGCATCCGGTGTCAAATAGACGTGCCAGAAACGTCTAAATGAGCGGAAACGGGTGTCCGGCAGCAAATAGACGTGCCAGAAACGTCTAAATGAGCGGAGACGGGTGTCCAGCAGCAAATAGACGTGCTAGAAACGTCTAAATGTGCAGAAACGGGTGTCCGGCAGCAAATAGACGTGCCAGAAACGTCTACATGTCGCCAACACTCCAAATAAAGGGGCAATCGCCCAGTCATGCGAATGACTGGGCGATTGCCCCTCTTCTGTGTGCGCTGCCGTTCTGTGTGCCTGCGCAGCCGTACTGGCGGTCAAACGTCCGATTCCCGGTCCCTCACCTCGAGAATGAGGGGGAGCTGCGCCAAAAACGCGTCGACGACGCGCGGGTCGAAGTGGCGGCCGCGTTCCTGCTCGAACAAAGAGAGGATGCGCTCCAGCTCCCACGCGGGCTTATAGACGCGGGCGCTGCCCAGCGCGTCGAAGACGTCAGCGACGGCGGTAATGCGGCCGTAGATATGGATGTCCTCGCCGCGTAGCCCTTGCGGATAGCCGCTGCCGTCCCACTTCTCATGATGCTGATGCGCGACGATCGCTGCCGTCAGCAGAAGCTCGCGGCGGGAATGACGCAGAAGCTCGTAGCCAATGACCGTGTGGCTCTTCATGAGCTCGAATTCTTCCTCCGTCAGCTTGCCGGATTTCTGCAGAATAGCGTCCGGAATGGCGACCTTGCCGATATCGTGCATCGGCGACGCTCTTCGCAGCCGATCCGCCTCCTGCTCCGTCATGCCCAGGCCCAGCGCGATTAAATATGAATATTGCGAGACGCGACGAACGTGCTTGCCCGTCTCCTTGGAGCGGCTTTCGCCGATCTCGCCCATCGTCTCGATAATTTCCTTCTGCGTAGCGAATATCTCCTCATGCAGCATAACGGATTCCAGCGATTTGCCCGTGTACGAAGCGGCCAGCGACAAATATTCCAGATCACGCTCAGAGAAGCGTTCTTCCTTCGTCAGCTTGTTGATCGCTTGGTAAGCGCCAATAATCTCTCCGTCATTATTGCGGAATGGAATGGTCATAATGGCTTTTGTGCGGTAACCCGTCTTCGCATCGCTGTCCCGGTTATGCCGGTCATCCTTATAGGCGTCATCGATGAAGATCGGCTCGCCGGAGCAGATGGATGCCCCCACCAGACCGCTTCCATATGGAATGCGAAGCTCCCCGACGCCATGGGCGACGACGGTGAACAGCTCTTCCCGCAATTGGTCCACCAGCCAGACGGCGCAGCGGTCAGCGAGCACCAATTCGCGCCCCATGTTCGCCATCAGAATCAATACCGAATCCAGCCGCTGATCGTTCGCAATCTTGGCCGTATAGTCGAATATGATCTTCAACAGCTGCTCGGGCGTCAAATTCTCCTTATATAGGGGTGCCTTGTCGCCATTCCCATGCATGACCGTCTCTCCTTCTGCCGTACATTCCTTTTCCCGATAACATTCGCTCCCCAATCGGGGAAATCCTGCCTGTTTATCAAGAAATGTCGAAAAAGCTCGTTTCATGCGAATGCGAATGCGACAGTGCCGTAGCGTAAGCCATCCCCATCATGGTCCAAAATAAACCGTAAACCGAACGCCGCCCCGCGCGTTCTCCGCCAAGGCCCGCCCGCCATGCAGCTTCGCCGCGCGGGACACAATGGCGAGGCCCAGGCCGAATTGGCCTCGCTTGCCGTGCTGGAACGGCTGGAACAGCCGCTCGCCGAGCTCGGGGTCGAGCGGCTCGCCGTCGTTCCATACCTCCAGCACAATGCCTGGAGCTACGCCCCCTGGCCGCGACGGCCCGGAGCCCGCGGCGAGCTGCCGGCTTAACGACACCTCCAGCCTGGAATGGGCGAACCGAATGCCGTTGTCTACGAGATTCTCGATAATCGCGGTCAGCTGCGACTCATCTCCTGGCAGCTCGACGCCCGGCTCCAGCCGACATGCAATAGAGAGCTCCGGCCTGCGCAAGCTCAGCCGCTCCACAACATCGGCCGCGAGCTTGTCTAGCCGAATGCTCTGGCGCACCGGTGGCTGCTGCTGCTCCGCTATATAGTCGAGCTTCGTTAGAAACAGGAGCTTCGCGATTCTGGCCGACAGCCGATCGGCTTCGCTCTCAATGACCTGCACCGACGCTTCTACGCTGCCCTTGGGGTAGATGCCGTCGAGAATGGCCTGCGCGTAGCTGTGAATGACCATGACCGGCGTCTTGAGCTCGTGGGACAGCTGCTGCAGCATCTCCTGCTGGGCTTCATCATGCTGGACGAGCTGCTTGCGCATGCTTTCAATTGAGACGGACAGCTCGCCAATCTCGTCAGACCGTTCAATAGGCACGGGCTTATGCCACTCGCGCGCCGCGATGCGCCGCACATGCTCCTGCAGCTTCCGGAGCGGACGCGTCAAGTAATGAGACAGCGCATAGGCCGGCAGAAGCCCGATGACGGTGACGATGGCGAACAGCAGCGCCAGCCGTTTGAACAGCGTCGCCGTGAGCTCCTTCTGATACGTGTCCCACATGTAGGAGATGAGATAGACGCTGCGTCCCGCCAATGAGGTTTTGGAAATGATATAGCGAATGGTGTCCCCGGAGCTGCTCAGCGAGTACCGCTGCGATTCAGCAGTCTGCGTCAGCGCCTGCTTGCGAATGTGCGGCCCCAATTGGCCCGGTATCTTGGCAGCGGGCGCCAGTCGGCCATTATCGAGCATCACGATGTGCTGAACGGCCCGAATGTTCTGCAGCTCCTGCTGGCGCTCCCAGCCCGTCTCGCCCTCCAGAACGAGCTGCAGCTGTCCGCCGGAGCGGACAGCCTGCTGGGCATTATCTATAGAGGTGTAGGTCTCCTTGGTGAAGAAAGCGTTCAACGTCGGGCGCAGCGCGATCAGCACGAGGAGGAACAGGCATGCGAATACGCCGCACAGGACGAACCATAGCTGCACGCGGAGCGGCTTGTTCGTCATGGGCGCACCAGCCTGTAGCCATAGCCGTACAGCGTCTCCAGGCGAAGCTGCGGCAGCTTCTTGCGAATGCGCCGGACGACGTCATCCACCACGCGGTCCGTGCCGTAATAATCCGCTCCCCACACCGCGTCCAGAATTTGCTCGCGGGTGAAGGAGTGGCCGGGGCTGGACGCCAGGAAGGCCAGCACGTCAAATTCCAGAGAGGTCAGCTCCAGCGCCGCGCCGCCTTCCGTCACTGTTCTCTGTCCGGGCATTAGGAGGTAGGGAGGGAGCGGTATCGCCGTTCCGCGGTGCTCCGGCCCAGGCCCGGACACCGCCCCCGCGCCGCCGCCCGACGCAGGAACGGCCAGCCTGTCCAGAAGCCGGCGCGCTCGAATAATCAGCTCGCGCGGCGAGAACGGCTTGGCGATGTAGTCCTCGCCGCCCAGCTCCAGCCCCAGCACGCGGTCCAGCTCCGCGTCGCGCGCCGAGATGAAGATGACGGGCACCTCCGGCGCTGCGGCCTTGATGTCCCGCAGCAGCTGGTAGCCGTCAGTGTCCGGCAGCATAATATCCAGCACCCACAACGAGGGTTGTCCGCCGCGCATGGCGTCCATAGCCTCCTCGCCCGTCAGGAAGGCGCGCACGCCCCAGCCTTCCTTCTCCATATAGGAGCGGAGCACGCCATTCAGATGCGGCTCATCCTCTACCAAATACACGAGATGCGGCAACTCCGCTCGCCTCCCTCTCCCATTTCAATGTCTCTTTATCTTAAATGGAAGCGGTCCATTCCTCCAGCTTTTTCTCCAGCTGCGCCGTTACTTGCGTATAATGAGCCAGCATGTCGCCAAGAGCCGCTTGGATGGCGGCCGCGTCACCGGAAGCGATGGCGGCATGGAAGGCCTCCTTCAACGCCTTCGCTTGCTCCTTCATAGGCTGCAGGCTGTCGCGCTTCTGCTCCCATGCGTTCTGCCTGCTGCTCTTCCATTGCAGGACGTTTTCCTTGAACTCGCGAGGTGTAAGCTCGCCGCTGTCCAGCTTCGCCTTCTGCTCCTCCAGCCGGGCCTGCAAGTCCTCCTTCCGGTTCTGAACCGGTTCCAGCGCCTGCAGCTGCTCCTTAACCGCTTTGCGCTCCGCGAAGGCGGCCTCCCACTCCGGCAGCGTAGCAGGAGCGTATTTCTCCGCAAGCAGCAGCAGGTACGTCTCGCGGTGAAGCCCGTCGGCCAGCAATCGCGCCTCACGAATCGCCTGCGTCCTCTCTTTCAGGGCGTTCGCCGCCTCCGCCTTGATGTTCGCCGCTCCCGTGCGCTGGCCGATCTCCGCTGCATATGCGCCCGCCGGCATGGCTGCCGCGATGGATAGCGCCAGAATGCCTGGCACGAGCGTCTTGGTCCACACTTTTTTGGTCATGGTACAATTCCTCCATTCGATTGATATCTTGGCTTGCTCCTTTACTTTAGAATAGGAATGCGGACACAATATCAAGGAATTGTGGGAAATTGTCAAAGCCCGCGCAAGTCGACAAGAACCCCGCGTTAAAGGTATCATGTAAAGAGTGTAATTGTATGAAATTTGAGGTGAATAGGCATGTGCGGATTTGTAGGATACATCAAAGGAAGCCACGCAATGGATCATTCATCCATTATGGCCAATATGCTGGAGACCATCGTCCATCGCGGGCCCGACAGCGGCGGTGTGCACGAGGATGACAGCGTGGTGCTGGGCTTTCGCAGGCTGAGCATTATCGACCTGTCGACGGCGGCGAATCAGCCTTTATATAGCGAGGACGGCAGCATTGTCCTCGTCTTCAACGGCGAGATCTACAACTTTCAGGAGCTCCGCGAGGAGCTGAAGAGCAAGGGCTATACGTTCCGTACCTCCTCGGACAGCGAGGTGCTCATCTACGGGTACTTGGCTTACGGCACGGAGCTGCTTGGGCGGCTGCGGGGCATGTTCGCGTTCTGCATCTGGGACAAGCGTGACGGCACGACGTTTATCGCGCGCGACGGCTTCGGCATCAAGCCGCTCTATTATACGCGCCATACGGTAGACGGCACGTTCCTGTTCGGCTCGGAGATCAAGTCATTCCTGCCTCATCCGTCCTTCGTGAAGGAGCTGAACAAGGACGCGCTGCGTCCTTACTTGACGTTCCAATATTCGGCCATGGACGAAACATTCTTCAAGGGCGTGTACAAGCTGCCGCCCGCGCATTATATGGTGCTCAAGAACGGCGAGATGACGCTTCAATCCTACTGGGACAAGTCGTTCCGCGAGGAAGAGCAGTCGCTGGAGCATTATGTGGAGGAGATCCGCGAGACGATGCGGGAGTCCGTAGCCGCTCATCGAATCAGCGACGTGAAGGTCGGCTCGTTCCTCTCCGGAGGCATCGACTCCAGCTATATTACGGCGCTGCTGCGTCCGAACAAGTCGTTCTCCGTCGGCTTCGCCGATTATGAAGCGATGTTCAACGAGACGAACCTGGCCAAGGAGCTGTCGGAGCAGCTGAACGTGCACAACGAGCGCCGTATGGTGACGGCGGAGGAATGCTTCAACGCCCTTCCGACGATCCAATATCATATGGACGAGCCGCACTCCAATCTGTCCTCGCTGCCGTTGTACTTCCTGGCTGAGCTGGCCCGCAGAGACGTAACGGTCGTTCTGTCGGGCGAGGGTGCGGACGAAATATTCGGCGGATACCCCTGGTACCAGAACTCGCCGAAGATGGAGCGCTACGAGAAGCTGCCTTATGGCATTCGCCGAGCGGTGCATCATGTTGCCAAGAAGCTGCCCGCTAACCGGATTTCCGAGTTTCTCGTCAAGGGCGGACAGAAGGTGGAGGAGCGGTTCATCGGAGAGGCCGTCATCTTCACCGAGGAGGACGCGCTTGGCGTGCTGAAGCCGGATTATCGCAAAGGTCCGTCCGTCTCCAGCATTACACGCAAGGTGTACAACGACGTGCAGGGCAAGGATGACGTGACCAAAATGCAGCATCTCGACCTGCATCTATGGCTGCCGGGCGATATTCTGCTGAAGGCGGACAAGATGAGCATGGCGCATTCCATCGAGCTGCGCGTGCCGTTCCTGGACAAGCGCGTCATGGAGCTGGGCAAGAAGCTCCCGTCGCGCCATCGCGTCAACGCGATTGATACGAAGTACGCCCTGCGCCAGGCGGCGCTGCAGGAGCTGCCCGAGGAATGGGCGAACCGTCCCAAGCTGGGCTTCCCCGTGCCGGTGCGCCATTGGCTGCGCGAGGAGCGCTACTACAACCTCGTGAAGGAGACGTTCTCCTCGGACTACGCGGAGGCGTTCTTCAACACGGACAAGCTGATCGGCTATCTGGACGAGCATTACCACGGCCGCAGGAACCGCGCCCGCTACATTTGGACCTCGTATGTGTTCCTCGTGTGGTACAAGCGATTTTTTATGGATATGTAGATGATCAAAGGAGATGGATTTAGTGGCTAACAGGGACTTCATCCCCGTCATTCTCGGCACTGATATTAACGCTTACGGCATGGCGCGCTCCTTCCATATGGCCTATGGCGTAACGAGCCGCTGCATAGGCAAGGGCCGCCTGTTCATGACGAACTATTCCGATATTACGACGATCAAGGTCGTAGAGAATCTCGACGAGCCGTCCGTCTTCGCCGACGAGATGATCGCCTTCGCGCGCGAGCTGAAGCAGGAGGCGGACAAGCTGGTGCTGGTCGCCAGCAGCGACAGCTACGCGGAGCTGGTCATTCGCAATCAGGACAAGCTGGCGCCTTATTACGAGCTGCCGTTCGTCGCGGAGAAGTGGATCGACGAGCTGCTGTACAAGGACCGGTTCTACGCGCTCTGCGAGGAGTACGGGCTGGATTATCCCGCGACATATATCGTCACCAAGGAGAACGCGGAGTCGCCGCAGCTGCCGTTCGGCTTCCCCGTCGCGCTGAAGCCCGCGGACAGCATCGCTTATCTGGAAGCGTCGTTCGAGGGCAAGAAGAAGGCGTATATCATCAAAGATCAAGCGGAGCTGGACCGCACGCTGCAGGCTATCTACAGCTCCTCCTACGCGGGGAAGATGATCGTGCAGGATTTCATCCCTGGCGACGACTCCCATATGCGGGTGCTGAACGCTTACTCCGATCAGCATGGCAAGGTGCGCCTGATGTGTCTTGGCCGTCCGCTGCTGGAGGATTGCACGCCATCCCTGGTCGGGAATTATGTGGCTATCGTGAACGAATACAATGAGGACATTTATATCAAATATCAGCAGTTCCTCGAGAGGCTCGGCTACACCGGACTGGCTAACTTCGATATGAAGTATGACGCGCGTGACGGCAAATACAAGATATTCGAGATCAACCTGCGCCAGGGCCGCAGCAGCTTCTTCACAACGGGCAGCGGGTATAATCTGGCGAAGTTTATCGTGGAGAGCCTGGTATACGGCAAGGAAGAGCCGACGGTGTATGCCCATACGGAGCATCTGTGGCTGGGCGTGCCGAAGGAGGTCGCGCTGACCTATACCGAGGACAAGGAAGCCGTGCAATATATGAAGAAGCTGATCAAGGAGAAGAAGTATTGCCTGACGCTTCAATACCACGCGGATAAGGCGATCAAGCGCTGGTGGCATGTCCGCAAGTATTACAAGCAATATGAGGACAGGTTCAAGCAATTCTATGAGCAGAAAGGAAATCTGTAATGCCGATCGTTGACATCACGAATCAAGAGGAACGGAGCCGCTATGAGCGGTTCATCCGCATGTCGCCGTTCGCGTCTACGACGCAGGATATGGCATGGTCGGAGGTGAAGAGCAACTGGCTTCCGCTGTACGTGTACCTGGAAGAAGGGGGCGAGATCATCGCGGCGATGTCGGTGCTGATGGTGAACGCCGTAGGCGACGGGAAGCTCGCTTATGCGTGCAAAGGTCCCGTGTGCGACCCGAGGGACGCGGAGCTGGTGCACCGCCTGGTGCAGGAGGCGGAGGCGGCTGTGCGAGCCCAGAACGCCTTCGTGCTGCGACTCGATCCGGAGACGGTCTACGACGAGGGGCTGTGTGAGCGGTATGCGGAGCTCGGCTATGTGCTGCGGAGCCGCAATGTGTCCGCGAAGGACACGACGCAGCCGCGCTTCAACATGGTGCTTGATCTGAAGGGCAAGTCGGAGCAGGAGCTGCTGGAGAGCTTCCACCACAAGACGCGCTACAATATCCGGCTGGCGGAACGCAAGGGCGTGACGACCAGATACAGCGCGGAGAAGTCGGATCTGGAGCTCTTCCATGATCTGTACGTCATCATGAGCAACCGCCATGGCATCTCGTATCGGCCGTATGGCTACTTCTCCCGGATGCTGGATGCCTACCGGGAGTATACGCGGGTGTATCTGGCGGAGCATGAGGGCGAGACGATCGCGGCCGCCGTTGCCATCAGCTACGGGGACAAAACCTGGTACATTTACGGCGCAAGCGGCAACGACAAACGGAATCTGATGGCCCCTCATTTGCTGCAATGGGAAATGATCAAATGGTCGGTGGAGCAGGGCAAGGCGCGGTATGACTTCGGCGGGGTGTTCAAGCTGGATCAGTCGGACGGCCTGTACCGCTTCAAGGAAGGCTTCTGCCATCCCGACCGCTATACGGAATATATCGGCGAGATCGACCGGGTATTCGACGAAGAGGCATACCAGAGGTTTATCAGCCAGTAGCTGGCCGCGTATAGCTTGAGCATAGCGTTGAGCCTGGCAATCAGTCTAGCATGGAGGTACGGAGCGTTGAAAAGGTTGATTTGGTTCGTGTTGTCACTCGGCATCATCGCGGCAGCTGTGCTGGTCGCAAGAGGCGACCTGGAGCTTGGAGGCGGCGGAGCGGGACCTGCAGGAGACTCGGGTGGACAAGCCGGGAACGCCCCTAAGGTTGTGGAGGAAGCAGTAATCGAGCAAGGCACTATTACAATTGTTCATACCGACAGCGCAACGCAGCATCCCATTCCGGGAACAGAAATCGCAATTGTCGACACGACGTCCAATAGGACCCTGGAGGTTGTGACGACGGATGCCGAAGGGCGCGCCGTAACGTCGCCGCTGAATTACGGGAATCATTACGCGGTGAAGCAGAGCAAGGTGATGGCGCCGTTCGAGCTGAGCCAGGAGGCTGTCAGCGTCTCGCTTCTGCAGAAGAATCAGGAGGTCGCGCTCACTAGCGCGATTCCGGACTTCGTCCGGGGGTACGCTTGGGGCGAGGACGGTTCCTTGGATCTATCCGAGGTGTACATCGACAACGTTCCGGTCGTCATGCAGAAGCCGGAGCTGCCCAATGGCTGCGAGATTACGTCGCTGACGGCCGTGCTGAACGGCCTGGGCTTCGACCTGACGAAGGAGAACATGGCGGATCATTATTTGCCGCAGGAGCCCTTCTACCGCAAGGATGGCAAGCTGTATGGCGCCGATCCCAACAAGGCTTATGCGGGCAATCCGCGTGACGCCATCGCGTGGTTCTCCTATGCTCCGCCTATTATCGAAGCGGCTAACAAGGTGTTCGACGAGTTCGGCGGCGGCTATACGCCGGTGGATCTGACGGGCAGCACTCGTGAGGGGATCTACACCGAGCTCGACGCGGGACGCCCCGTTGTCATCTGGGTTACACTGGACCTGTCGCCTCCGAA
Source organism: Paenibacillus sp. PL2-23 (assembly GCF_040834005.1). NCBI lineage: Bacteria > Bacillati > Bacillota > Bacilli > Caryophanales > Paenibacillaceae > Paenibacillus > Paenibacillus sp. PL2-23. Next base: position 5,436,065 of record NZ_CP162129.1, on the reverse strand, counting down.
GGTGACTTCGTCATGGTATTTCAGCGATACGGGCGAGCTGTTCAAGGCGCCGGTCAATCTGCACTGCGTCGTGCTGAACGGCTACAACAAAGCAAGCAATATCGTGCATGTCATGAATCCGCTGGAAGGGCAAGTGACTTATGACGCGGATGCCTTCTTCGCCTCCTACGACGCGTTGGGCACACATGCATTGGTGATTAGGTAAGCCATTCAGACTGGCAGACTGGCAGGAAGAGAACAGCGAACAGGCTAATCGGGGCTGTTCTCTTCGAGCCAGACATAAACGTCGCGCAGATGCTTGATCGTCGTGAACAGAAGCAGGACCAGGAAGATCCAGGCGATGACGGCAACCATCGACGGAAGCAGCATGAGCAGGGAGAAGAAGACGAAGGCCTCTGTGCGCTCCAATATGCCGGGATTGTAGTGGAATCCCTTCACCCCGGAGTTGCTAATCACATTGCCGGCTACCAGGAACGCTGTCACGTTAACGAGAATGGCAGCAAGTATCAAGCCTAGCGGCAGAATATGCTCGGGATACATGATCAGGATGGCTGCCATTATCGTTCCCTCGACAACACGGTCGAACGTAATATCCAATATATTCCCCCACTTGGAGGGCTTGGTCATTCTGGCGATTGTGCCATCCACGGCATCCAGATAACCGGATATCCACAGAACAGCCACAGCAGCGGCTGGGTAGCCGGCCATCCATACGGCGCTGCTTCCCACACCCAGCAGCATAGCCAGCCATGATACCGTATTGGCAGAGAGTCCAGCACCCTTTAGAAGCTTGGCGCCTCCGCTAATAGCGGGTTGAACGATACGCCGCGCATAAGAATCCAGCATCGATCAGCTTACCTCCCTTGGCAGACACCAGACTGCATCATTCTTAATATGTACGCCCACTAAGCTTTGTGGTTCAAGCCTGGCGATGCCTAATTGCTTGATTACCACCATCTCCTCGGCCATCTGCACCTTTACCTCCGAATATTCACCCTGGAAGGAGCATGCGATGACCCTCCCCGTCATGGCGGAATGCTCCCCGGGCTCAGTGAGCGCCAGCCATTCCGACCGCAGCGTCACCTGAACCGGACCATCCGAAATCCCGGCACAGCCCTCTCTTAGCTTCCTTACACCAAGACAAGTATGGACCTGAGCTCCAGTCTTTATGCCGGAGATCACATTATCGAAGCCCATGAACTGGGCGGTCCAGCCATTGGACGGCTCGTAATAGACATCCTCCAGCGTGCCCCATTGCTGCATGGCGCCATCCCGCATAATGAGGAAATGATCGCCAAGCGTCAGCGCCTCCTCACGATCATGGGTGATCATGATCATCGGGGTGTCCCACTGCTGCTTCATATCCATCAGCCAGCGTCCCATGCTGCGTCGAAGCATAGGGTCCAGCTGGCTGAACGGCTCATCCAGCAGGAGCAGCCGGGGCTCGATGACAAGGGAGCGGGCCAGCGCCACACGCTGCTCCTGGCCGCCTGATAAGGAGGAGATGGATCGGTTGTACATGTCGGACAGCCCCATCTGCTGAAGCATATGCTCCGCCTTGGCCCTTCGATCTCGGCGAGGGATGCCCTGGAGCTTCAGGCCAATCTCGACATTCTCGCCCACAGTCAGGAACGGGAGCAAATAAGGCTTCTGGAAAATCATCGAAAGGCCGCGCTTCTCGGGCGGCAGCCCGTGAACGGGGGCGCCGTCCATTAGGATTGTTCCGGTATCCGGCTGCAGCAAGCCCGCCAGGAGCTGCAGCAGCGTGGATTTGCCGCTGCCTGACGGGCCCAGAATAACAAGCAATTGGCCCTTGCTGAGGGTGAGGCTTTGCGGCTTCAGCTTGAACGCAGAATGCCCCTCTTGGTAATGATAGCTGATATCGTCAACCTGCAAGAAATATGGTTTCATATGACGGGCGTGACCCGCTTCGCCTCCTTTCCATGATAACGATCTCGGTTCACGCTGAGGGCCGTGAGGATCACGATGACAAGTGCGGGTGCAACCAGCAGCAGGGAAAGCGCGCTGGTAAGCGCATAGTCTCCGCTCGATACGGTGCTGAATAGCAGCATGGGGAGCGTGACGAGATGGCCGCCGCCGATGAATACGGTGAATAAGTATTGGCTCCAGGATATGAGAAAGCTGAAGAGCACGCTGAGAGACAGAGCAGGACGCAGCAGCGGAAGCTCCGCCATGAGGAAGGTCTGCCATCGACTGGCGCCTAACAGCCTCAATTGCGTCTCATAGCCGCTGTCATACGTCGCATAGAACCCATAGAGCAGGTATATGGCGTACGGAATGGCGGTAATCAAATGTGCAAGCACGACACCGATCCACAGATCGGCAAGTCCAATCCTCAGGAACAGCATATGAACACCTATCGCGATGGATATGCCGGGAATAAGCAAAGGACCGATCATGAGCAGCCTAAGCGGCTTGCTCCATGCTTTCACATAGAGTCCCAGCGCTCGGGCAGCGGGATAAGCGGCTGCTTGGGACAGCAGGCTCGTAGCGATCGCCAGTCCCAGACTATTCCATGCGGCAGGGAGCACTTGCGAATGGGGAGAGAAGATAGATTGCCATGCTCGCAGCGACCAGACCGGGAGCAGCTCGGGATAACGCCATTGCTGGGAGAACGACCACAGCAGAATGGGGATGCACGGGATGACGGCCGCTGCGCAGAGAACCATCAGAAGGATAGACTTGCGTGCTTTCAGCTTAGCTTCGCCTTGCGGCATGCGTCTCCCCCCACTTCATATAGATTGCGATAAGGATCATACTGATGAGGGTAATGACCATATTGATGGCCATGGCCTCAGGACGCCGCTGGAGGTCGGGATGGAGATACGCCTCATAAGCCAGCAAGGGAAGCGTCGGCTGGCTCACTGATCCCAGTATATAGGGAACCTCGAAGGAGCCGAAGGTATAGGCAAACACAATCATGCAGGACGAGATCAGGGGTGGAAGCATGAAGGGCAAGGTGACCATTCTCCACCGCTGCCACCTGCCGGCACCCAGCAATTGCAGCTGCTGCTCATAGGGAACAACCCATGACTTCAAGATGCTCAGCAGCGTAATGGCAATGAAGGGCACTTCCTTCCATATATACTCCATGATGATGCCTGCCCCGTACTGATCGTTGATCAGCACGGGGAATTGAGAGGGCTGCTGAATCATGCCTGCGGCAGCTGCCAATCGCGCGAGTAGTCCGCTCTGACTGAACAGCATGCCTATGGCGACGGCTCCCACCACATGGGGAATGGGGATGTTGAATTGCAGCAGGAAGTAGAGCCATCCCCCTTGATTGGTATAGGGCCGAAGAAGATGGGCGAGCAGCATGGCTATCATGGCGGAGATGATAGTGGCGACCAGTGCTACAGCAAGCGAGAATACCAGTCCATGGAGAATGACCGTAGAACCCAGTATATCCCTATAGGCCTGCAGAGACAGCTGGGTATGCCCGATGAAGGGCAAGTAATCCAGGCTCTGTATCAAGCTGATAGCGGTCCCCGCAAGGAAGGTGCCGAGCACCAGCGCGAATGCGGGGAGCAGCATGAGGCACACCATGAGCCGTTGCGCTCGCTTACTTCTGGAATAGAACATGTGTCTTCCAGCCCTCCTCCAGGGCAGGCGTATAAGCGGCAGCCAGATCCGGGAGCTTAAACTTCAGCAGCACGTCTGCAGGGACCGCTGTTTGGCCCTGCTCCTCGCTAATCTCGTCATACTGCTTCTTCAGGTCTCCTGTCAGCCGAGCGGGGTCAATGCCGAGTCCGTCGCCCCAGCCGCTCGCAGCGGAAGCTTTCTGGAATTGAAGCCCTGGCTCCAGAATGAGATTGGCCACCACCATCGCTGCCGCCTTGTTAGCCGCATTATAGGGGATAGCCACATAATGATAATCGCCTATCGTTCCCGTGTCGAACACATAAGGAGCCGCTGTCTCTGGCAGAATGCCCCTGTTAATATCCGAGGCTATGCCGCCAATCTCCTGGGTAAAGGTAAAATCAATTTCGTTATTGTTGAACAGCCGGTTCAGCTCGGCGATGGACTTCGGATACGTGTCCCCGTTGCGCCACAGGTAGGGTTTAATTTCGTTCAAATAGTCCCATACCTTGGACGACTCTGTCTCGAATACAGCTTGGTCGAAGGGCTGCTCCCAGCCTTCATAGCCGCCTGTCAGCTCGTAGAAGAGCTGCTTCACGAAGCGGGTTCCGATGAAGTCTGGCGGCGCGTTGTAGGTGAAGCGGCCTGGATGCTGCTTGATCCAGTCCTTAAGCTCGGCATAGCTGCGCGGCAGCTCGCTCTCCTGTAGCCGGTCGGCATCATAGACGAGCTGGAACTGGGCGCTGCCCCACACCGACTCATAGCCGTTCGTATCCAGGCCGAAGTCTCTGCCCACCACCGGATTGGAGTAGTCCACGTAGGCGGAATGAGGCAGCTTGTCGGCGAAGGGGCCGAACAGGGCATCCCCTTGCTTCAATGTCGCAAAGTTCTCCCCATTAATCCAGATCAGGTCCACGCTGCCGTTGCTGTGCTTGCCGGCTTGCTTCTCATTCAGCACTTTGGTGACGGCTTCCGCTGTATCGCTCACAGGAACACGGCGGAGCGTAATGCCGTACTGCTCCTTGAGCACAGAGCCATACTTCTGATCAACGAAGGTATTGATGGCTTCGCTCCCGCCCCACATATACCAGTTGACCGTGCCTCCTCTGGCCGCTGACAGCACCTGCTCCCAGGAGCCGGATAGGAGGGCGTCATCGGTAGTGCCGCTGGCGCCATTGTCGCTCTGGCTCTGCTTCTCATTCTGGGCCGAGCAGGAGACGGCGATAGAGAAGATAACGAATAGGAGAAGCGTGATAATCGTTCGTCGATAGGTAAGCCGCATTTCAATCCCCCTGTTTAGCTTCTATTTTTTTAACTTAGCGAAACCACTTCACATAACGCTTCATCAGGCGCGGCAGCCAGCCCCGGACCAGCCTCTGACGCCAGTACTGGCTGGACGCCTTCATCAGCGCCTCGCTATGTGCCGGGTAGGGATGCACAACTTGCGACAGGGAGCCCAGCTTGTGCCGGAATTGCTTGGCGAATACAGCCTCCTGCATCCAATCTCCGGCTCCTCGGCCAACAGCGTGCGCGCCGAGTATGGCGCCTCTGCGGTCTGTGATGATTTTCACCAAGCCGTGGGTCTCCTGATCCGTTATGAATCGGTCCACCTGATCCAGATTCACTTTGTATACCCCAATAGAATCCCCATGCTCCCTCCGCGCCTCCTCCTCCGTCATGCCGAGATGGAAGAGCTCGGGATCGGTGTAGGTAACCCATGGCACATGGGTATAGCTGACCTTGCGCCGTAATCCGAACACGGCATTGGCGACGACGATCTTGCCTTCCATGCCCGCCGCATGGGTGAAGGGGAAGGCCTTCAGGACATCGCCAACCGCATAGATATGAGAGACGGTGGTCTGCAGCGACTTATTCACGATAATATGCTCCCCGTCACATGCCACACCGGCAAGGGAGAGGTCGAGCCCATCGGTGTTCGGCGTTCGGCCGGCAGCGATGAGTATAGCATCGGCCTCCAGCACGATCTCTTCGCCGGCCTGCTTCGCATAGACGCGCTTTCGCCCCTCGGCTGCTGCCTCAATCTTCGTCACATCGGTATGGAAACGGAAGTTCAGCTCTCTAGAGAGCAGGTCTTGAAGGGTGGAAGCGATATCCGCATCCTCACGCTTCAGAAGCTTGCTGCCCCTTACCATAACCGTAACCTGCGAGCCTAGCCGCGCGAATGCCTGGGACAGCTCCAGGCCAACAGGCCCAGCTCCAATAACGATGAGGCTGGAAGGCAGCGCCGTCATGTCGAATACGTCCTCATTGGTCAGATAGTCTACGTCCTTCAGCCCATCTATCTTAGGCACGGCTGCTCTGGAGCCTGTGGCGATCACGATGCGTTTGCCATAGATGACCTCGTCGTCCGATATCGCGATGTGATGCTGATCCCGAAAGCGTCCATAACCATGATAGACATCGATGCCTTTGTCCCGCAGTCGATCCGCGTCATCATGCTCCTGAATCGTCGCTTTGGCTGCCTGCACTCTGTCATAGGCCTCCTTATAGGAGGCGTCATCCGTTAGCTGGAGACCATAAGCGGCGGCGGCTTTACGGGCAGTATGCAGGTCCTTGGCTGCGGCGATAAGCGCCTTGGAGGGGACACAGCCCGTGTGCAGACAATCCCCTCCAGGCTGCCGCTCCTTTTCGATCAGGGCGACACTGACGTCGAATTGCGCCGCTCCTACGGCGGCTGTGAGACCGCCGGCCCCGCCTCCGATGACCACCAGATCATATGTTTTCATAGACGGCAACCAACCTCCTATTTAAGTTTCACTTTTTTCTTCAGCAGCAGCGAGAGGAGTATCACAAGGAGCAATAAGGCTGCAGCAATAACAATCGTACTCAGCTGTCCGCTGGCCAGGCTTGAGCCCAGGTAATTATAGGCGAACGTACCCGGTATGATGCCGATGAGCGTGCCCATTATGAATGCGTACGGCCGCACCTTCGCAACGCCGGCGGCATAGCTGACCAAGTCGAAGGGGAGAATGGGAATAAAACGCAGTATAACAATATATATAAACCCGCGCCGCTCCATTTGAAGCTGAACGGCATGCCATTTGCCCGAATCGCTGTTCTTCACGAACCGCTCCCCCAGCAGCCGCGCCGCACCGAAGGCCACGACAGCCCCCATCGTAGCGCCAATGACGGTGTAGACCGTTCCCCACAAGGGTCCGAAGGCCAGGCCGCCTGCCAGAGACAAGAGGGAGGCGGGGAACAGAATGAGGGGGCGAACGGTGTAGACAAGCATGTACACAGCCGGTGCAGCCCAGCCGAAGGCGACGATCCACTCCTTCACCTCGGCCGGCCGGATATGAAGCACTTGATGATTGAAGTAGAGGAGACCGCCTGCAAGGAGAAGGAGTCCAATGGCGATCCATACGCGCGAATGCTTCATCCTGTCCATTCTCCTCTCCTTAGACGTCCAGCTGCTCCATCCCGCGCTTCAGATCCACATGAATGGTCATGCGCCCCGTCTTAATCAAATGCTGTCGAGCCAGCTCATTCAGCGCAATGGTAACCGTCTCTCTTGTGGAGCCGATCATGCTGGCGATTTCCTGATGGCTGAGCGCCATGTCAATCCGATGGAAGCCATCCTCCTCCATGCCGAATTTCTGCCCCAGCTTCACGAGAAGATGGAGGGCCTTCTTGCGCACATCGCCAAGCGCCATCTGAGCCAGCTGCGCGTCTCGCTCCTGCAGCAGCGCGCTGAGCTCCTTCATCATCTTGACAGCCAGCTGGGGACGCTCCATGAGGAATTGCTCGAACATCTCCTTGTCCAGGGAGCAGAGAATGGTCTCCTCCATCGTCTCAATGAAGGTGTCGCGAGTGCCCAGGGAGAAGGAGTCGATCTCTCCGAATACGTTGCCTGTGCCAAGAATGCTGACAATGAATTGCTTCCCCGCCGAGTTGACTTTGTACAGCTTCAGCTTGCCTGTCTTGAGGAAGTAGAGCCCCTCACGGAAGGTATCCGGCGTCTGGATCAGCTCCCCCTTGCCGATTCGGGTCATCGGCGCCATCCGGTCAATCTCCATCAGATCCTCCATAGGCAGCGCGTCGAGCAGGCTAATCTGAGACAAGTACCATAATTTATTCATACCAGTTCCTCCAGAGCGCGATTAATTTTGTTCCTATCAAAAAAATGAAAAACCTGCTGCCCCATAACAAGCAGGGGCGTGGCAATGCCTCCAAGCCGAAGCATCTCGGCAAATTGCTCCTTATCGTAAGTAACGTCTATTGCTTCAATCGGTATTCCCTTCTCCTCGAAAAAATCCAGCATTCGCTGGCATTGGGCGCAGTTGCTTCTCCAGTATAGCTTAATTGGCTTCATGTGATGGCATTCACTCCTAGCGGCTCTATAGGCATGGGGTTAGAATCGGAGGTCCTATTCCTTGATCTTCTACCTTTGTATCATAAGGAGCACTCTCTGATCTGTAAGAAAACTTACAGATCAGAGATGGAGTCATGCCCGGCATCGCAACAAAGCCTGCAGCGGTCCGCTGCAGGCTTCCGTATCCATATTTAGGGATTAGAACGTGATGCTGCTTGTGAGCTCAGCCGCGCTCCTTCACCGTCCGCCCGGACAGCGCGATGGAGCGCTCGACAAGCACCTGCATGGCGTCCACGACGCCCTCCGCATAGTCCGGGCCAAGCTCGATGCAGCTCAGCTCGGTGCAGGCCAGGATGACGCAGCCGCAGCCGTGACGCTGCCGGAGCTCGCGGATCAGCGCCTCCAGCTCGTCCGGCGAGAAGTCCATATCCCTCTTCACATTGGAGTAGATAATCTTCATCACCTGAGCCTGTATAGCTTCATCCGGCGCATAATGCTCCATGCCGTATTTGTCGCAGGCCCTGGCGTAGACGCCGCTCTTCATCGTGCCCGATGTCGCCAGCACGCCGACTTTCGTGCCGCTGCCATAACGCTCCTGAATGATTCGGACGGTCTCGTCGACCATATGGATGATTGGGACGGTGGTCATCGCCTGCATCTGATCGTAGAAATAATGGGAGGTGTTGCAAGGAATCGCGATATGCGCGACGCCGGCGTTCTCGAGCAGTGCCAGATCGCGCGACACCGCGCGCAGGAATTGCTCCTCCGTGCCCTCCAGAATGACCGTGGTGCGGTCCGGTATGGTGGCATGATTCACAATAATCATGTCGACATGCTCCTGATCCCGCTGGGCTGCGGTATTCTCGATCACTTTATCGAAGAAGACGGCGGTCGCTTTGGGACCCATGCCGCCAATGACGCCTAAGCTTTTCTGATCCATGGTCAAACCTTCTTTGATGAAAAATTCGTATTGCGCGCGCTCATGATCTCGGCTACAATCTCCGCTTCATTAAACGGAATTTCCGTTTTGCCGATCACTTGCGTCGTCTCGTGGCCCTTGCCGGCGATAAGAATGACATCGTCCTTCTCGCTTATGTCGATTGCGAACTGAATGGCCTCCCTGCGGTCCACAATGCCTCGGAAGGCCCCTCCAGCCGCTTCCACGGCTGCTGACACCTCGGCGATAATGGCGTCCGGGTCCTGATCCTTGGGATTGTCAGAGGTGACGATACAGAAGTCGGCATGCTCTGCCGCAATTCTGCCCATCGCCTCGCGCTTGCCGCTTCCAGCTGCGCCTGGCGCCGCATAAACGCCGAATACGAGCAGCAGACGGCCCTTCGTGAACGGCCGCAGCGTCGTCAGCGCCTTCTCCAGACTGTCCTCCGTATGAGCGAAGTCGATCACGATCTTCCGCTCATCATCCTGATACGCCACCTCGAGCCTGCCTTTGATGCTCTTCACCGCTTGAATGCCCGCAGCCGCTTGCTCCAGGCTGATGCCGCTGCAGTAGGCGCAGGCGAGCGCAGCCAGGCTGTTGTACACATAGATCATGCCGGGAAGGTGAACCGTGACCTCCACGCTGCCCGCCGGGGTGCGAGCGATATACGTGGAGCGGTCCGCTTCCAGCCGTATGTCCGCAGCGCGCACGTCCGCCTCCGCATCTATGCCGTATGTGACCAGCTTGGCGGGGTAATGCTTCACCTTGTCGATCAGCTTGCGGCCAAAGTCGTTGTCGGCGTTAATAATGTTGAAGTCCCGCGTCAAATCGAACAGCATGGCCTTCGCTTGGAAATATTCCTCCATCGTCTTATGCAGCTCCAGATGATCCGGAGTGAGATTCGTGAAGACGCCGATCTGGAAGCGGGTCGCAGCGGCCCGATGCAGGCTTAGCGCATGCGATGAAACCTCCATCACAACATGCCGCACGCCGGCATGAACCATGTCCGCGAACATGCGCTGCAGATGCAGCGATTCCGGCGTTGTCGGCGTCGTCGATCGGGTGCTCAGCGGCTCATGCCCCACCATCGCCCCGATGGTGCCGATCACACCTACCTTGCTTTCTGTCTGCTCCAATATCGATTTGATAAAATAAGTCGTGGACGTCTTGCCGTTAGTTCCCGTAATGCCGATCAGGTCCAGCTTCTCGGAAGGCTTGCCGTAGAAGCGGGCGGACACCTCCGCCAGCGCTTGCCGCGTATCCGGCAGCTTCACTACGGTCACGTCCCCGTCGATCTCCACGTCCTGCTCCACCAGCACAGCCGCCGCTCCCAGCTGGACCGCTTTGTCTATATAGCGATGTCCATCCACAGTGAAGCCGGCGATCGCGACGAACAAGCCGCCCTTAACCACCTCGCGGGAATCGAATGCGATATCGGTTATATCGATCTGAAGCTGTCCCTGTAGGACGCGGTGTTGCAAGCCTTCCAGCAATGCCTCCAGCAGCATGCTCCTCACTCCCATTCTATTCCTGTCCTGATGCCGCATAAGCTCTTCTCCGCGCCTTGCCCCGCAGCTTGCCCGCGAGAATGGACGCGAACGCGAGCGCAGGCTTGGGATCGCGCCAAGACCATATGGCATACGCCTTGGGCTTCAGCAGAGACCGCAGCACCTCGCCTGCGCTTAATTGACCCTCGCGCCAATAATCCCTCACCGCCAGCATGTCCTCGTAGGCATACCAGAAGACACGGTTCGTGTTCCGCGTCACCGTGCAGGGCTCCACCGGCGACCCTGCAAGCTCCATGTAGGCCACATAAGGGAAATTAATGCCTACCTTGCGCAGAAGCTCGTTCAAATTGGTCGTCCGCACATTCACTTCAATAAGATAGAACACACCCGTCTCCGCATCCTTCTTGAACTCGATCTCCGCGAAGCCCTTCCAGCCGATGCGCTCCAGGAAGGGACCGCCAATGTCCATCAGCTCCGGCACGCAGAGCTGGCCCGTATAGACCGATGCGCCGAAGTTGATGGGGAACTGTCTATATTTCTGACAGGTCACCTGGTGCGTAACCTTGGATTCCTGATTCAAATAAGCGTCGTAGGTGTACATATGATCATCAAATCCGGGGATGATGCGCTGCACGATGACATCCAGCCCCGCGTTGGCTGCCTGCTCCATCGCCTCCAGCAGCTCCACGCGATCCCGCGCAAGGAAGAGCTTGCGCCGGAAGACGGCGACAAAGGCTGGCGAGTCGGTGGGCTTTACGATACAGGGATAGCCCAGCTCGCGTTCAACCCGGTTCAGGAAATCCTCGTCGCCGGGACGGAGCGTCTCCGGCACCGCAACCCCATACTCGCGGGCCAGCAGGTGCAGCGAGTCCTTGTTCATCACCTCCGTGTACAAGCCTTGCTTCGTCTGCGGGATCAGATACAGCTCCCTCAGCTCTGTGAGATGCTCGTCGATCGCTTCGACGTAGGAGTCATGGCAAGGGAAGAGCACCGGCGGCGCCTCCTGCTTGCTCCCGTAATCCTTCAGGAACGCGATGAACGCTTCCTTCTCTTCTTTATAATGAGGAGCAATCAAGCGCTCCGACGTATATTTCGACAGCGCGCCGTAAGCGCCTTGCTCTGCGTAATCAACGGCGACCGTATGTATGCCGCGCATGCCCAAGCAACGAATCACGCTTAAGCCAATATAATAATTACACCCAAGAATAACTGCCTTGTGGCGCATTTTTCCGCCTCCCGCCGTTTCGTTGAGGTATGGCATTCATTTTACTTTATCGTATCTTATATTACAATTATATGAATAGACCTCTATACATATGGCTGCGCCACATAGTGCCCAAGACCCAGTAAAAGGGGTGCTTATCCCTGAATTGTCGAATGATGCCAAAAAATAGTATCCATCCGTCGACACCGTTTTACAAACACTTCGGGTGGCAACGAGTATAATGGTACTATTACCGCATGATTACTAGATAAGGGAGTGTGCCTCGAAGCGACCATGGAAAAAAAACACCTGCTTAGACAGTTGCAATCGCTTCGACAGAGGCTGCATGAAATGGCCGAAGCGCGAGGCAGCCTGACCGATCCGGCCGTACTAGCAATCAGCGAGGAAGCCGATCAGCTTATTGTTGCTCTGCAGCAAATTCAACGCACCGAATTTGAACTATCCGCGCATCGCGACAAATCTTAATACATTATTTCTTACGCAGCCGACGAAAGAATCGAGTGAGCAGCAATGCGCATTCTGTCTGCAGGACGCCGCTTGTGAGCTCCGTTTCGTGATTGAAACGGGGCTCTTGTAGTAGATTCATGAGTGTGCCTGCGCAACCGGCCTTGGGATCATGCGTGCCGTACACGACACGCTTCACCCGGGATTGCACAATCGCTCCCGCGCACATGGGACAAGGCTCCAGCGTGACGTAGAGCGTGCACTCCAGCAGGCGCCAGGCTTCTATTCGCTCGCAGGCGTCCCGAATGGCGACCAGCTCAGCGTGAGCGGTAGGGTCCAGCTTCGTTTCGCGGAGGTTGTGGCCGCGCCCGATTATCTCGTTGTTCCGTACGATGACGGCGCCAATCGGGACCTCGCCGATGCTTTCCGCTTTCTCGGCTTCGGCGATGGCTTCCAGCATCCAGCGACGGTCTTCTTCTTCTCTTTTCATAGCCAGTCAGACTCCTTGCTTCATCAAATCTTATACAACGAACATTTATTCCGATGTTAACATACTGTGAATAAAATTGTGGATAAAAGATGTCTTGTGCACATAATTACTCACAACTTATACACCGCTGTGCATAAGTTCTGTTGACAGTGTGAATGAAGTGTGAATAGATAATAAGTGCTATGTCTTTTCGATCATCACGCCAAAGGATGTGTCGTTCATTGTCGATTAAGACCAAGCTGTGTATGGCCATATCGCTCGTATTGTTTGCTGTTGTCATTCTATACCATCTGCTAAGCGAATATTCGATGGTGAACGGCATCAAGGATTATAACAAAGCGTCGATGGAGCATCATTCCGTGCAGACGGCAGAGTTTATTGACGCCTTTGAAGCGGCAGGAGGCTCCGACGCTGATGGGGACGCGACGACTCCAGAATTTCTCTTCGATACGCTGAGGGTCGTGAGCAGCTCCATCAAGGAAGTATCCGTCTTCCGGAAGAACACGCTTAACGTGCATTACGGTACGTACACCTATACTGATGCTAGCAACGATCTGACCTATGTGCAAGCCTCTGCTCCCGGCGAATTCGTTCTCCGTATCGTGGAGATAGACGGGGTCGATTATTTGCGCAGCTATTATACCAGTGATCGGCTTGGGGATTATGTCATCAGCGTTGTGTACGACCGCAGCATGCTGTGGGCGCTTGTCGGCATGAAGAGGGATTATACGCTGCTTTATACCGGCATATTTCTGCTTATCATGCTGATCGTCATCTATTGGTTTGTCGGGTATGTCATCAGGCCGCTCAAGGATATACTGTGGAAGGTCAACGAGGTGTCGTCGGTTCGCTTCCACAAGCCGATTCAGATTAAGCGGAAGGATGAATTCGGTCTGCTCGCGCTCAAGATTAACGCGATGTCGCAAAATTTAAGCATCTATATGAACAAGCTGAGGAAGGCGTTCGAGGAGAACCGCCGCATGAAGGAGCATCTGGAATCCTTTATTAACCACTCCAACGACGCGATTCACTTGATGGATCTGGACGGCAAGGTTGTGCAGGTAAACCAAGCGTTCGAGGGGCTGTTCGGGTATGAGGAGGCGGAGGTGCTGGGGATGAGATATCCCACCGTTCCCGATACGCACCGGATGGAGAACCGCCAGATGATCGGCTTGCTGCTGGCGGGCAAGAATCTGCCGGCGCAGGAGACGGTCCGCGTGACCAAGACAGGGGAGACGATCCCGGTCAGCGTCACGCTGTCGCCCATCCGTGATTCTGACGGCTCTATCCGCGCATTCGCCAGCATCTGCCGGGATATGCGCAGCCGCAACCGGATGGAGGAGCTGCTCCGGCGTTCGGAGAAGCTGACGACAGTCGGCCAGCTCGCGGCGGGGGTTGCGCATGAAATCCGCAATCCGCTGACGACGCTGCGGGGCTTCCTCCAACTGCAGCTGCAGAGCAAGAAGCTGAATGTGTCTCATGTCTCGCTTATGCTGTCCGAGCTGGACCGGATCAATCTTATTGTAGGGGAATTTCTGATCCTCGCGAAGCCGCAAGCGACCAAGTTCGTCGCCAAGGATGTCCGGGATGTGCTGCAGGATGTGCTGCAGTTCCTGAACAGCGAAGCGCATCTGCACAACATTGAATTCCGCACGGTCATGACGGAGGAGCCTTGCTTCATCAGCTGCGAGGAGAACCAGCTGAAGCAGGTGTTTATCAATCTGCTCAAGAACGCCATTGAGGCGATGCCGGGCGGCGGTCCGATCCATATCTCCATTCAGAGGAAAAGCAGCAGCATCGCGATCTCCATTACGGATGAAGGCGTGGGCATTCCGGAGGAGATGATCTCGAAGATCGGCGATCCGTTCTTCACGGCCAAGGAGACGGGCACTGGCCTCGGCATTATGGTCAGCCAGCGTATTGTCAACAGCCATCAGGGTACAATGGATATTCAGAGTCAGGTGAACGTCGGAACCTCGGTGAAGCTGACGCTTCCGGCATTGAAGATGGACGAGGAGCAGACGCCATTGGAGGCATAGTTCATGGAACGATAGAGATCATAGAGGGGGAGCTGGCTTGGAGAGGAGAGCCGTTATTGCGGGAGCGACCGGGCTGGTCGGCAGCGAGCTGGTGAAGCTGCTGTTAGGACGTCCGTATTACAGCAAGGTGACTGTGCTTGTCAGAAGAAGGATGAATCTTGCTCATCCCCGGCTGGAGCAGCTGGTGATCGACTACAATGAGCTGGGCGCGCTGCCGCCCGAGATGGTGCAGGGGGCGGATGTCTACTGCGCGCTGGGTACGACGATGAAGAAGGCGGGCTCCAAGGCGCAGTTCGAGCTGGTGGACTACGTCTATCCGCTTGAGCTTGGCCGGCTGGCGGCCCGTGGCGGAGCGGAGTGCCTGCTGGTCATTACCGCTATGGGCTCCGACGAAAAATCAGTATTCTACTACAGCCGGGTGAAGGGCAGGCTGGAGCGTGAGCTGCAGGCCTTGCCGCTGAAGCGCCTGCATCTTATTCGACCGTCGCTCATTATAGGAGACCGGGAGGAGTTTCGCTTCGGCGAGCAGCTGGCTGCTAAGGTGGCCAAGGGGCTGCCCTTTCTGTTCGCTGGCCCCATGAGCCCATACAAGCCGAATCCGGCGCGGCAGATTGCAGAGGCGATGGCGGCTGCCGCAGCCTCGCGGGATACGTTGCCCCTCATCATTCCATCCGGCGAAATTGCCAGTCTGGCCAAGCGGTTGCGCAATTCGCTGTCATAGTGTAGGATACGCTACAATGAGGTGAATCAGCTGTGAGGATCAATAAATTTATTAGCGAGACGGGCTACTGCTCCAGGCGCGAGGCGGACAAGCTTGTGGAGAGCGGCCAGGTGACCATTAACGGCGTAGTGGCCGAGCTAGGCAGCCAGGCGGAGCAGGGCGACGACGTTCGCGTTCGCGGGCAGCGAATCGGCGAGCACAAGCGCCATGTCTATATCGCGCTTAACAAGCCGGTAGGCATCACAAGCACAACGGAGCGTCATATCCGAGGGAACATTGTCGATTTCGTAGGGCACAAGGAACGTATATTCCCCATTGGACGGCTGGACAAGGATTCGGAAGGGCTGATTCTGATGACGAATGACGGCGATGTGGTGAATCCTATTCTGCGCTCTGAGGGCAAGCACGAGAAGGAGTACATCGTCACGGTCGATCGGCCGATTAACGAGGCGTTCGTGAAGGGGATGTCCGAGGGCGTTAAGGTGCTGGGCAGCCTGACGCTGCCATGCAAGGTAACGCGGGTATCGGAGCGGACCTTCCGGATTGTGCTGACGGAGGGCCGCAATCGGCAAATTCGCAGAATGTGCGAGGCGTTCGGCTATCATGTGCGAAGGCTGAAGCGCGTCCGCATTATGAACATTCGTTTGGACGAGCTGCCTGTTGGGAAGTGGCGCGATCTAACGGAGGGCGAGCGCCGCGAGCTGTTCGCCATGCTGCAATATGAGCCTCGCTCCTAGGGGGAGCAAAAGGAAGAGCCGCCGGCTATCAGCTGGCGGCTCTTCCCTTTGCTCCCCCTATGCCTACTGGCATGATGGCAACGAGGGCTCTATTGCTTGACCTGCACCTGCTGCAGGTTCATAGCGTCAACGTACGTATGCAGTATGGATACCTCGACGCGGCGGTTTTTGGCTTTGCCGGCGGTCGTGTCATTGTCTGCGACTGGATGGAACTCGCCGTACCCTACGGCGCTGAAGCGCTTCGGATCAAGCTTGCTGCTCTCCAGCATAATATCCAGGAACCGGACCGCGCGCATCGTGCTCAAATCCCAGTTGGAGCGGAATTCGGAGCGGCCAACAGGTGTGTTGTCCGTATGGCCGGCGACGATGATCTTATAATTGGGATATTCCTGCAGCATCTTGGCGATCGCAACAGCAAGCGCCCTGGACTCCTGCTTCACTGTAGCTTGTCCCGGCGAGAACAGCGCATTGTCGCTAATGGTAATGAGGAGCTGCGACATGTTGAGCTTCGTCTCAAGATCCGAGGTCAGCCCTTCCTTCTCGATATAAGCGTCGATCTTCTTCTTCAGATCCTCAAGCTCCGCCTGCTCCCGCTTGATCAGCTCCTGCAGATCGGCCTCCTCCTGGGAGACCGCAGCCTTGTTGGTATTGTCCTCCGGCTGCTTGTTGGCTTCGGACTTGTCTTTGTCGTCGGCGTTCTGATCGTTCTTCTTGGGGTCTGAGCCCTCCTGGATGATCGCGGGAAAATCAAGGATACCCGCGCCGCTGTTGTTGAAGGCGACGCTGAATGCCTGGGACATCTGTTCAAACTTCTTGATATCGACAGTGTTCATGGCGTATAACACGATGAACAGCGCCAGGAGCAAGGTGAGCAGGTCGGCGTAAGGAATCAGCCACGATTCGTCTACATGCTCTTCGTGGTCGTCATGCTTATGCTTTTTGCTCATCGGCTGCGCCCTCCTTCTCGGCCATCTTCCTCCGTTCAGTTGGCGTCAGGAAGACGGACAGCTTCTGGTGGATCGCGATGGTCGAGACACCCGATTGGATGGATAGCAGGCCCTCGAGCATCATTAAGCGGATTTGAATCTCGCGCTTGGAGATACGCTTCAGCTTGTTGGCGATGGGATGCCACAGGACATAACCTGTGAAGATACCGAGCAGAGTCGCGATGAACGCGCCCGCGATAGCGTGAGCGAGCTTGCCCATGTCGCTCATATCGGCCAGGGCGGCCACGAGGCCGACAACGGCCCCCAGTACGCCCAGCGTCGGAGCGTAAGTGCCTGCCTGCGTGAAGATCAGCGCGCCAGCCTTGTGGCGTTCCTCCGTGGCTGAAATATCCTCAAGCAGCACATCGCGGACAAGGTCCTGGTCGTTGCCGTCAATAATCATACGCATGCCGTTGCGGAGGAAATCGTCTTCGATCTCGTCGACCTTCGCTTCCAGAGCGAGCAGCCCTTCGCGGCGTGTGATGGAAGCCCACTCCATAAATCGGACGATCAGATCCTCGCGGGACGGCAGCTTGGGCTCGGAGAATACGATCTTGAACAGCTTGCCGAGCTTGCTCAGCTCGGACATGGGGAATGCGATTAGAATAGAGGCGGAGGTACCCACCAGAATGATCATATAGGCAGCGGGATTAAGCAGTGAGGATAGATGCGCGCCCTTCAGCACCATCCCGCCAAGTATCGCGACAAGACCAACTATGATACCAATAACCGTTGAATTTTTCATCATGCACCCCGTCCAGTATGTTTGATTTCTATTATTTCTTGATGGAAAAGTCCGCGCCAGTGGAGCGCCCCGAGACCTTTCAGCGTTGACTACTTCTATTTATATCGTCAAAAGGGTATTCTGAGATTATAGTGACGGTTCAAAAAGTACACTTTTCATCATGAGAAGGAGTGGTATGGATAATGGGAGTGCGCCATGCGAGGGAATATGCTGATATTTTGAAGGAGCTGACGGAGGCTGTCGGCCAAATTGACGGCAGCTATACGTTTTTTGAGATGGAGCAGGAGGAGTGGGCCGTGCTGGGCGAGGAGGATCGCCGAGAGGTGATGGAGGCGCTCGCGGACGATGTGTTCTACGGGCTCGGCGAGCAGTCCGAGATCGGAGTGGGCAGCGGCGTTGTCATCTATAACAGCAAGCATCATGTCATTGAGGTGTCCCAGGGGGACAACGTTATTCAGATCGTCCGGCTGATCTAGCAGCAAGCGGGGTGGGAGCATTAGCGGCAATTCGTGCCCCTGATGCTCCTAGCTCGTTTGGCGGCAAAAACGTGCGAATCATGTCGAATCTTTACAAGATGCATGCCCTCCAGTACAATGAGAGAACAAAATAATGGTAGATTTATTGACACGCACGTGACACTTTTAGGAGGGCTCCTATGTCAGTCTTTCCAATCCACGAACCGCTGCCCCTGTCGCTAGGGCTGAACAACGAGATGCTGACTCCGTATTATCAGCCCATTATCGCTCTTGATACGGGGCGAATTATCGGCTACGAGGTGCTGGCCAGAGCGGTGGGCGAGGGTACCGTACGCAGTCTCGGGCCGTTCTTCGGCAATCCGTCCATCCCTTCCGACGATCATTTGACAGTCGACCGTATCATCCGGGAGCAGGCTATCGCTAGATTGGGGCAGGAGGAGGACCCTCCTTTATTATTTATCAATTTGAAGCCTGGCTGGATATACAACACCGGCGAGTCGGGCGAGCTATATACGCTGACGCTGCTGGAGAGGCTTGGAGTCGATCCCCGGCACATTGTCATTGAAATTACCGAGGAGAGCTTCGGCGGCTCTATGGAGGTGCTCCGCCTCGTCGTGGATCGGTATCGCAAGAAGGGCTGCCTGATTGCCATTGACGATGTGGGGAGCGGCTTCAGCAACATGGACCGGATCGCGCAGCTTCAGCCGAATTTGTTGAAGATTGATGTGCATATGGTGAAGAGAAGCGCCACCCATAACGGCTACTTCGGCGTGCTGCGCTCCTTCTCGGATTTGGCGGAGCAGATTGGCGCCTCGCTGCTGTTCGAAGGGGTAGAGACAAGAGATGATCTGGAGCGGGCGATCGGCTCCGGCGCTCGTTACGTGCAGGGCTTCTTCTTCGCCAAGGCGGAAGCGAATTTCCAGGAGCCGAAGCGATTCTCCTCCATCATCGAGAATGAGCTTAAGCAATATATGAAGCAATACGCGGTATCGGAGAAGCTCTGGCACAGCCAGGCGGAGCTGCTGGTGGAGCAGCTGCTGGCCTCCGTTCGCCCGCTTGAGGACGGGGCCGACCCAGACCTCTGGATCGCACAGCTGCTGCCGAGGCTGCACGAGCGGTGTATCCGCGTCTACTTATGCAATGAGGAAGGCATCCAGCTGTCAGCCAACTACATACGAGGAGGTCTGGGGGCATGGCGCCGCGATGATCGGTTCCGGGATGCGAATTGGAGCTGGAGGCCATATTTTGTGCCCAATGTTGCGCAGCTGCATGAACGCCGCAGATCCATTGTGTCCAAATCGTACGCGGATCTCGACACAAGGGAATGGGTGCGCACGGTGCTTATCATGGCTCGCCCTGGACATATTCTGCTCGCGGATATTCAGGATACGAGCAGTCGCCAAAGCAGCGGCAAGACGTTCGGCTACGGGTAGTAGACCATGCAATGGCATTCCTGCTCGGCGCCCTTCACAGGCCGCATATAGGTATCCTCGATCCGGAAGCCAGCCTTCTCATAGGCCCGGATCGCGCGGCTGTTCCAGACGAACACCTCGAGATCAATCTGGGCGCCGTGCGAGCTTCGCAGCGCTTCCTGGGCAATCGTACGGACAAGGCGTTCTCCGAGACCCCGTCCGCATAAGCCGGGGCGCAGTCCCAGGCCGAGCCTGACGACATCGCCCAGCGGGAACAGCTGCGCGTAGCCAACGAGCTCTCCGCTTGGATCCAGCACGGACCTATATTGTTGAACGCGCAGGACGGGGTCGCCGAATTCGATGCCGTCCTTCTTCATGTCCGTCCAGTCTGGCCAGTTGTAGACGTCGTAAGGCGCTTCATATCGCCAGCGGCACAGCTCGGCCGCATGAAGCTCCGACAGGGGTTCGATGGTCAACTGCCAATCCCCTGGTTTATAATGAGAAGGGTTATTAGAGTTTGTCATACAGCTATTATATCAGAGCAGCGTCGGTTCAGGCGTGGAGGAACAAGGAGAACATACGGTAATGAAAAAGCTAATGTGGCTGGGCTGCTTGTCCTATCTGGTCATCGGCATCGCGCATGTCGTTGGCGGAGCCGTTCTGGAGCAGCTCATCGACTATTATGGCCTGACGTACAGGGACGGCGGGCAATGGATTATGAACCAATTCCTCGGCTTTCTGGCGGGGGTGCTGCTTGCTCCCTCCTTGACGGCGCGAGTAGGCAAGCGTACGGCGGTCTTGATTGGACTTGGGCTGCTGACCATCGCCGAAGCGGCTTACAGCCTGCTGCTCCCTTGGGGCTGGATGCTGGCATTTGCGCCGCTTGCAGGTATCGGCTTCGGCATGACCGAGGCGATTGTGGGAGCCGCCGTCATTGATCTGGTGAAGGGCAAAGCGTCGGCGATGAGCCGGCTGGAGACATTCTTCGGCTTGGGAGCGCTTGTCATTCCGCTCACGGCTGCTTATTTGATTCAGCTCCATATATGGCAGCTGTCCTTCCCGATCCTATCGGCCATGGCCGGCATCACTTTCGTGCTATGGCTGACGATGTCCTTCGGCGCTCTGGAGGACAGCTTGGGTATGAGGTGGACAGCGGCGTCAGCCGAGGCGGAGGGTAAGAAGGCGGCTTCTCCCTCCGACGCGAGGACGTCCCTGGCTCCCGTTCACGCCAGAGGCTGGCTGGGCTATTCGTCGCGTTCGCTGCCGTTCCTTATCATGAGCGCGCTCTTCTTCCTGGTATACGTCGGTGTGGAGATGAGCTTCTCGAATTACCTTCCCTCTATCCTAATCGAGCGTATGGGCATGGAGGAGGCTTCGGCCGCCGCGGCGCTGAGCTTGTTCTGGGGGTCGGTCGTGCTGGGGCGATTGTTCGCGGGAGTGCTGGCCGATCGGATAGGGCATGGCCGTTATCTGGCGCTGTTCACTGCTGGGGCGACCCTGGCCTTCGGAGGCTTGGCGGTATCGGCAACGGAGGGGATGGCTCTCATCTTAATTGGATTGATCGGCTTATGCTTCTCCGGCATATTCGGCATTGCGCTCGTGTATGCGAATGGCTTGCTTCCTGGCATGACGGAGCGAACGACGAGCTTGCTGGTGGCGCTGGGCGGCTTGGGCGGAGCCCTGCTGCCCCGGCTAACGGGCTGGCTGATGGACAGCTATCCCGTTGGGACGACTATTCAGAGCCTGGCAGGCTCAGTCGTGTTGATGCTTATGGTCCTGCTGCTGATGCTGGCGCTTGGACGAAGACTGCGGAATTAATGGGAAGACAAGAAGGCTGCTCTATCGCTGGGACGATAGAGCAGCCTTCTTCAGATTCCTGCGGAGCATCCAAGCGGGCGCCTTCCCTAGGAAGGCGCCCGCTGTGTACGATGGCTTATTGTGTTGCTTGCGTGAACGTCTTGAACGTCTCTTCATCCATTACGCGGCGCGCGGTAACGAAGCGCGACTTGTAGTAAGAGGATTCAAGCTTGTCGACTGTTACGCCCTTACTAGTGGAGGCATGAGCGAAGCTGCCGTCTCCAACGTAGATGCCAACATGCGAGATGCCGCCGTTGTTGTGGCCGCTTGTGTCGAAGAAGACAAGATCTCCTGGCTGCAGATCAGCCTTCGCTACCTTGGTGCCAACGGACGCTTGATCTACCGATCTGCGCGGGAGGTCCAAGCCCATCTTCCCGAATACGTATCCCGTGAATCCGGAGCAGTCAAAGCCCTTCACGGATGTGCCGCCATACGAATATCTCGTGCCAATTAAGTCGTCGATAATGCCGTCCATCTTGGAAGCGCTTGCGAATACGCTTCCCGCCTGGAATGCGAGCAGCAGAACGAGGCCCGCAAGGATCATGCTTACTTTCTTCTTCAATTGGTGGAGCTCCTTCCGGTGCCTACGAGGTTAGCTGTGGGGTTCGGTTGAAGGTTCCCTATGATCTCCAAGGCGTTCAGCGAGCCGAACGTCGAGATCAATTCACCCAGAGTGGTTCCCCCGTTTCCCGATCGGGAATTAGGCAGTATGATTAAACAACTTAAGGTCTACTATAATGGCAAATTGTAGATTCGTGTTGAAAGTGAGAGGATTCTAATAAAACAAATGTTATAAAACGCAGTAAAGCGGGTATATGTTGCAGCCGGTAACGAATATACTGCGAAGCAGACAAGCTGCGACGGCGTTTGGCACGTGTAATTTCCCCATAATTTGTGTATTATAAATAGATAACGAAATTCGTAATGGGAAAGGTTGGTCGCGGGTGGAGAGCGCTGTGGAGAACAAGACATCATCCTCAAACTTTATTAAAAACATCGTCGTGGAAGATTTAAAGAGCGGCCGCGTGCAGGAAGTCATCACGCGATTCCCGCCGGAGCCGAACGGCTACCTGCATATCGGACACGCCAAGTCGATCTGTCTGAATTTCGAGCTGGCTGACGAGTTCAAGGGCAAGACGAACCTTCGTTTCGATGATACGAATCCGGTGAAAGAAGATACGGAATATGTGGAGTCCATTCAAGAAGATGTGAAGTGGCTCGGCTTCGACTGGGAGGAGCTCCGCTTCGCTTCCGATTATTTCGAGGAGCTGTACAATCGCGCGGTGCTGCTGATCAAGAAGGGCAAGGCGTACGTCTGCGATCTGACGGCTGAGCAGACGCGCGAGATGAGAGGCACATTGACGGAGCCGGGCAAGGAGAGCCCTTACCGGAATCGCGGCGTGGAGGAGAATCTCGATCTGTTCGCGCGCATGCGCGCGGGCGAGTTCAAGGACGGCGAGCGTGTGCTTCGCGCCAAGATCGATATGGCTTCGCCCAATATGACGATGCGCGACCCGGTGCTGTATCGGATCTCGCATTCGCATCACCACCGCACAGGGGATGCGTGGTGCATCTATCCCATGTACGATTACGCGCATCCGCTAAGCGACGCAATCGAGGGTATTACGCACTCCATATGCACGCTGGAATTCGAGGACCATCGACCGCTGTACGACTGGGCGATCGCGGAGTGCGAGATGGAGGCACAGCCGCGGCAATACGAGTTCGCGCGGCTGAACCTGACCAATACGGTCATGAGCAAGCGCTACCTGAAGCAGCTGGTAGATGAGGGCGTCGTCAGCGGCTGGGATGATCCGCGTATGCCGACGATCAGCGGCCTGCGCCGCAAGGGCTATACGCCGGAAGCGCTCCGCGCGTTCTGCCGCGAGATCGGTGTGGCGAAGAGCAACAGCGTGGTGGATGAGCGGAACCTGGAATATTTTATCCGGGAGGATCTGAAGCTGAAGGCTCTGCGCACGATGGCGGTGCTGCGGCCTCTGAAGGTCGTCATCACGAATTATCCAGAGGGACAGGTCGAGCTGCTGGAGGCGGAGAACAACGCGGAGAATGAAGAGATGGGCACGCGCCAAATTCCGTTCTCGCGCGAGATTTATATCGAGCAGGACGACTTCATGGAGAATCCGCCCAGCAAGTACTTCCGTCTGTTCCCGGGCAACGAGGTGCGCCTGAAGCACGCGTATTTCATTACGTGCCAAGAGGTCATCAAGGACGAGAACGGTGAAGTGATCGAGCTTCGCTGCACGTACGATCCCAAGACAAAGAGCGGCAGCGGCTTCAGTGAGCGCAAGGTGAAGGGCACCATCCACTGGGTGGAGGCGTCGGGGGCCGTTCCGGCTGAATTCCGCCTCTATGAGCCCCTTATTCTCGACGAATCGAAGGAGGAGGGCGCGTCCTTCCTGGAGCGGATCAACCCCAATTCGATGTCCGTGGAGCGCGGCTATGTGGAGCCGAACATGAAGGAGGCGGCTGGCGGCGACAAGTTCCAGTTCTTCCGTCACGGCTACTTCAATGTCGATCCGAAGGATTCTACAGAGGAGAAGCTTGCGTTCAACCGCATTGTCTCCTTGAAGAGCTCGTTCGATCCTTCGAAGGCCTAACGGCATTCGGCATGACAGCAGCCCGTCCGGCCTATTGCGCCGGGCGGGCTGTCTGTATGCCGAGGAGGCATGTATGAAGCTGGAGGGATTGGCGATGAGGAACGAGGGGAATACTCCGGACTGTCCACTGCACGGTCTGATCCTTGCGGGAGGGCGCAGCAGCCGGATGGGCAGGGACAAGGCTCTGCTGCACATGGACGGGCAGACGTTGCTGGAGCGGCTGGTTGCAGGGATGCTGGGCCTGATGGACTCGGTAACGATTGCAGCGGGGACGACGGAGCGTGTGCAGCAGTACCGCGAAGCGCTTGCGGGCTGCCGGAAGGAGCTGGAGTCCGGGCGAGTTCGTTTCGTGCTGGACGCGTACCCCGGCGACGGTCCGCTTGCCGGTCTGCATGCGGGCTTATCCGTGCTGCCGCCAGGCTATGTGTTCGTCATGGCGTGCGATATGCCGGAGGTATCTCCCTCGCTGCTGGCGCGTATGCGCGAGGCCGCACGGGAGAGAGACGGCGAGGCGGATGTCATCCATGTCAGCGGCCAGCCGTTCCATGCGTTATATCATACCCGGGCTGCCGCAGCCGTGGCCGAGTCGCTGGTCCAGCGCGACTATAGGGTCATGCGGCTGCTGGATCGGCTTCGGACGATTAGGCTGGCTTTTACCGCTGAGAGTACGGGAGCAGTTGCTGAGAGCACGGCTGATGGGGGAACGTTATGCAACCTCAACACGCCGGAAGATTATGAACAATATTTGGATAGAATGCGGAGAGATGAGAGATGAGCCTGCCAGCCTACACCATACATGATGCCGAGCCCTCCGATCTGGAGCGGATTGTGGACATCTACAACTCAACTATCGCCAGCCGCATGGTTACAGCCGATCTGGAGCCAGCGACGGTGGAGAGCAAGCGAGCGTGGTTCGATGCGCATTCACCCGACAAGCGGCCGATCTGGATTGTTCGCATGGAGGACGGGGAGATTGGCGCTTGGCTTAGCTACCAATCCTTCTACGGCCGTCCGGCTTATCAAGCAACGGCTGAGATCAGCATATACATAGACGAGAAGCATCGCGCGCGGGGCTTAGGCTCTGTTCTGATTGAGAGGGCGCTGCGGGAGTGTCCCCGTCTGGGGCTGACGACGCTGCTGGGCTTCGTCTTCGGTCATAATGAGCCAAGCCTGCGGCTGCTTCGGAGGTTCGGCTTTGAGCAATACGGCTTCCTGCCTCGCGTAGCTGTGCTCGACGGCGTGGAGCGCGACTTGGTTATTATGGGCAGGAAGGTGTCCGCAGAGCAGCCATAACGATGCGAGGGAGGTGATTGCCGTTAGATGGTACCGGAACGCGCACAGCAAGCGGCTGGGCTTTAACGTAACCGTTACTGTGCTGGCGATGCTGTATGCCGCAATCATGTTGAATCTCCTGTTCCTGCGTGACCGTGCGCTGATGGACGACTACGCCTACAATCTCGTACCGTTCGAGACGATTGAGCGGTATGTGGTGTACCGGCATTATTTTAACTTCGATACCTGGGTCAAAAATGTATTCGGCAATCTGATCTTGTTTATTCCGATTGGCATGTTCCTGCCGCTTCTGCACACGCGGTTCAGCCGCAGCCACATGCTGGTGGCCGCCTGCGTCTGCTTGATCGGCACAGTGGAGCTTGCCCAGATGCTGATGAAGGTCGGCAGCTTCGACATTGACGATATTATATTGAACACGGCCGGCGCTTGGATCGGATTGCTGCTGACCCGGCCATTCATGAGGAGAGGAACCTAGACGATGAGCAAGTATTGGAGTCCGCTCGCCGGATCGCTGGAGCCATATGTGCCCGGCGAGCAGCCGAAGGACAAGACGTATATTAAACTGAACACCAACGAAAATCCGTATCCGCCTTCACCGAAGGCGCTGGAGGCTATCGCGGCGGCGGCGGACGCTGATCTGCGGCTGTATCCCGATCCCACCTGCGACGCCTTGATTCAGGAGGCGGCTCGCTGCTATGGCTTGCCTGCGAAGCAGGTGTTTGTAGGCAATGGCTCCGACGAGGTGCTTGCGTTCGCGTTCGCGGCTTTCTTCGATCCTGGGAAGCCGCTCCTGTTCCCTGATATTACATACAGCTTCTACAAGGTGTACGCCCAGCTGTACCGTCTATCGCCGAGACTCATTCCGCTGGATAATGAGTTCAACATTCCGGTGGACGAGTTTGCGTCGGCGGAGGATCACGGCGGCATCATCCTGCCGAACCCGAACGCGCCGACGGCCAAGCTGCTTCCGCTTGCCGATATTGAGGCGATTCTCAAGGGGAACCCTGATCGCGTCGTCATTATCGACGAGGCTTACATCGACTTCGGCGGGGAGTCCGCAGTGAAGCTGGTGCCGGACTATCCGAACCTGCTCGTCATTCAGACGCTGTCGAAGTCCCGTTCGCTCGCAGGGCTGCGCGTCGGCTTCGCCTTCGGCTCGGAGGAGCTGATTGAAGGGCTCGACCGCATCAAGAATTCGTTTAATTCCTATACGCTGGACAGATTGGCGCTGCATGGCGCCGTGGCGTCGCTGCAGGACGACGCTTATTTCCGCGAGACGACGGAGCGGGTCATCCGCACACGCGAGCGCATTGCGCGGCAGGTGGCGGAGCTCGGCTTCCAGGGCACGGCTTCCGCGGCAAACTTCCTGTTCATCTCGCATCCCGTGATTGCGGCGAAGGACATCTTCCTCCAGCTGCGGGAGAAGGGCGTGCTCGTCCGTTATTTCGCCTCCAAGCGCATCGACAATCATCTGCGCGTCAGCATCGGCACGGATGAGGAGATGGACACGTTCCTCGCCGCTCTGGCGGAGACAGTGCGCGAGCTTGGCCAAGCGTAAGCGGCCTGCAGCTGCCGCGCTCGGTGCAGCATACGGATATACAAATAAAAAAGGTGCCTTGGGCACCTTTTTTTGTTCTTCTTCTGCAAGTTGAGCGGCAGGGGTGTTGCTCGCCTACGGTCACGTGTGGGCAGGGTATATTGTATGGCAGCAAATGGCGCGCCAGCAGGAGCAACAGCGACACGTGGGATCGTTATGGCGGCGCCAGAGCAGCTAGTTGGTGTTACAGCGACACGAGGTGTCGCTATGGCAGCAAAGCCGCGCCAGCAGGAGCAACAGCGACACATGGGATCGTTATAGCGGCGCCAGAGCAGCTAGTTGGTGTTACAGCGACACGAGGTGTCGCTATGGCAGCAAATGGTGCGCCAGCAGGAGCAACAGCGACACGTGGGATCGTTATGGCGGCGCCAGAGCAGCTAGTTGGTGTTACAGCGACACGAGGTGTCGCTGTTACGGTGTGCAGCGGTGCGCCATCCCGCACCAGCCGCTAGGCCGACCGGACGGTCGCTTGGTTCTTGGCTTGAGCGCCGCTGGAGCGGGCATTGCTCCGTTCCCGGCGAGGCGTCTGGCCGAACAGCACCCAGCTGAGCGGCAGGAAACGGGATGCGGCGGCAACAGTTGCCCATGAGCCTGCCAGCATGACTGCCCAGCTGCCGAAGTAGCGAAGGTGCTCCAGCCAGGCCAAGCCGGAATGGGGCACATAACGGTCATACAAGAACAGGAACAGAATGTGGATCAGATAGATGCCGAAGGACAGCTGGCCGATGCTGTAAAGCGTTCCCGAGATCCATTGTGGCAGATGCCTGTACATGAAATACGACAGCCCCAGCGCAGCGAACGCTGAGAACAGCGTATGGAAATTCCATAGAAACTCGTACAGCATGCCAGGATAGATAGTGCCATACGCGCGTGCGTTATGATAGATTCGGACGTGGGCAAGCGCCAGCGCGAGCCAAGCGCCCAGCAGCAGCAGCCAGAGCGCGACGCGTCCCGCCGTAGCATGCTCGCGTGTCATCGCGATCCATTTTTTCAGCTTGGGATAATAGATGCCGAGGAACGCCCCAACGAAAAAGAAGGAGAAATAAGACAGCGACCAGCTCCCCTTGTCCTTCACAGGCTCCACATAATAATTGTACAGCACGAACGCCCACTGCGCCGCGAACCCGAATGGGATGAAGCCGTACACGAGCTTGGGCCAGCGCTTCGATACCCACAGCAGGATCGGGAACAGAAGGTAGAACTGAATGCTGATATAGACAAAATACAGATGGGCGTACACCTTCCCGGTCCGCAGCTTCTGCCAGAACTCATCAAGAGACGCGAATGTCCAGAAGGGCTGCTGGTAGGCGAGCTTCAAATAGATGAAATACATCGCAGACACAACAATATACGGCACCAGGATATAGAGCAGCCGCCGTTTGTAGAAGCTTCCGATCAGCTTGCCGTCCAGCGGACGGTTATAATAGCTGTAGAACAATACGAAGCTGCTGAGCAGAATAAAGGTTGGCGTGCCAAACCGCATAAAGATATTGACGAGATTGTAGCCGAAAAAATAAGCCGAGTCCTTCATGGTGACAGTGGCCGCTGCGCTGGCGTGGACAGAGAGGACGCCGATAATCGCGATGGCCCGAACCAGCTGAAGCTCATGGATTTGCTCTTTTTTAGGGATAGAAATCGATGAATTCATAGTCTTCCTTTCGTCTTGCGCCTTTATCATATGGAACGTAATTGGAAGAAAAGAAGTTGCGTTTAATATTATGTAGAATAAGTAAAAGAGCGAAGACGCCATAATCAGCGCGCTCCGCTCCTGTTAACCGCTCTATGCTGCTGCCTCTAACGCTCCTTGTCGAAGATGTCAATCAGCTCCTTTGCCCGATCTACATCTTTTTTGTGCACCTTCACCTTCTTCACCGTGCTGCCTTCCAATTCGACCTTCGCTTTCAGTCCACGCTCCTTGAACAGCGCATACAGCCGGTCGATGTCATCGGCTCTCGAACCGCTCTCCGTACGCACGACGACCCAACGATTCCCAAACAATCCCACCTTCGTTCACCTCCTAGGCTCTTTGGAAGCACATAATGGGAGACTCCCTTCATGTATATTCGCGCGGTGGATTCGTTCATGACGGATTTGGGTAAGGATGAGAAAAGATTCATCCTGCCGCCTGGCCCAATACATCCAGCTTATCGAATAAGCTTGGAATAAGCGGGCGGCGCTTAATCCACACTAGGAACGGATGCGGGAGAAGTCCTCTTGACAACTACAACTGTAACGGATAATATTACAGTATAAAGCAGGGAGGCCCGCTGACAGTGAATAGTGAATTTACGATCGCCGTACACAGTCTCGTTTATTTGGCTTATTTGCCGGAGAAGATGGCAAGCAGCGACATGATTGCCGATAACGTCGGCACGCACTCCGCCCGCGTCCGCAAGGTCATGAGCGGACTGAGGAAGGGCGGCTATGTGGAGACAAGGGAAGGCTCGGGGGGCGGCTACCGTCTGACCATCGACCCGGATGCTGTCACGCTCGCCGATATTTATCGCGTCATGGCCCAAGGCTCGTTAATACCGAGCTGGTGCTCCGGCGATCCCGGAATGGACTGCGTCGTGGGCTCCAATATGAATCAAGTGATGCACGGTATCTTCTGCCGGGCAGAGAAGCAATTGGAGGATCACCTCGGCGGCATCACGATCGGCGATGTCCTCAAGCAGATCCATGCCTGCTAGCAAGCTGCAGTACAGGTGAGACGGGATTTCCCTAAATCATACATTAGTTAGAGAGGATGATTGCAATGACAGTAGCATTGACGAAAGACAACTTTACGCAGAGCATTGAGAGCGGCGTTTCCTTGGTAGACTTCTGGGCACCATGGTGCGGCCCTTGCAAAATGCAATTGCCAATCGTTGACGAGCTTTCCACAGAGATGGAAGGCCAAGCGACAATCGCCAAAATCAACGT
The DNA here is from genome assembly GCF_040834005.1 of Paenibacillus sp. PL2-23. Classification (NCBI taxonomy): domain Bacteria; kingdom Bacillati; phylum Bacillota; class Bacilli; order Caryophanales; family Paenibacillaceae; genus Paenibacillus; species Paenibacillus sp. PL2-23. The sequence goes on along the minus strand of NZ_CP162129.1, from coordinate 5,406,125 downwards.
GGACGAAGAGCCGGAGCTTGCTTCCCAGTTCGGCGTAATGAGCATTCCGACGCTGATCCTGTTCAAGGACGGTCAGCCAGTCGACAAGATGGTCGGTCTGCAAAGCAAGGACGCGCTGAAAGCGAAAATTTCGAATCAGCTGTAAGCAAGGTGCTAACAGCCTCATGTTAGGACTTCCATCAACCGCGAGTCGTTCAGCGCAAGCTGCCGGCTCGCGGTTTTTTGCGCAGCTCATCCTCATCGTTATCCTTCCGTTTATCATAGACACCGAGAATACCCCTACCTCTAAGCCACCTTACTCACGAAGTGAGAGCGTAGGCAGGGGATGAATCGGGAATTTGCTCATGGATAGACACGAACATTTGTGCTATAATTGGAATGAGTTAACATTCATCTCTTTTGCAGCGAGGTGACGAATCAGACGATGCTCCAGCATAAAGCCTTCAAATTTCGGATCTATCCTAGTCATGTACAAATCATGCAACTGCGCAAAACGTTGGGTTGCTGCCGTTTTGTGTTCAACCACTTCCTATCAAAATGGAGTCAGATCTATCAGGCTACAGGCAAAGGTTTGTCTTATAACGCCTGTGCATCTCAGCTTCCTGACATGAAGCGCGAGTGGTCTTGGTTGAAAGAAGTGGATAGCATTGCCCTGCAGTCAGCTGTGCGAAACTTGGCTGACGGATATCAGCGCCACTTCAACAAGCAAAATGAACGACCTCGCTTCAAGAGTCGCAAGCATCCCGTACAAAGCTATACGACGCGATATACGAACGGGAACATTGCCGTGAAGGGAAACCGTCTGCAACTTCCCAAGCTAGGCTGGGTACCCTATGCCAAGTCAAGAGAGATCGAAGGCCGGATCCTATCCGCTACCGTACGACTAGCCCCAAGCGGCAAATGGTTTGTATCGTTGGTATGCGAGGTTGACATCCAGCCTCTTCCTTTAACGGACAGCATACTTGGCATTGACGTGGGTATCAAGTATCTTGCCGTGCCTTCGGAAGGTCCTGCAATGGATAATCCAAGATATACATTGCGATATGAACGGCTGCTCACGAAATGGCAGCGCATCCTTGCAAGAAGGAAACAAGGCGGAAGTAACTGGTCTAAAGCGAAAAGAAAAGTCGCCCTCATCCATGAAAGGATTCGAAATAGCCGATTAGACGCGATGCATAAGCAGACTACGAAATGGATCCGTGAAAACCAAACGATCTGTCTCGAAGACTTACGTATTGCAAACATGATGAAACAACGACACCTCGCCAAACACATAGCAGATGCATCCTGGGGCGAAATGAGCCGTCAACTGCATTACAAAGCCAAGTGGTATGGGCGAACGATCAAGGAAACACCGGTATTTGCGCCAACGAGCCAAACCTGTCACGTCTGTGGGTACAAGCAAGCAGAAGTGAGGGATTTGAGCGTGCGGGGATGGACATGTGTATCTTGCCAAACGCCACATGACCGAGATTGGAATGCGGCACAAAACATAAAGGCCATGGCCCAGTAACGAACAAAATAGGAACTGTGGGAACCACAGGGATCGCTTGGTGTACGATATTTCAAAAAAATATCGCTACGACTTTGCTCCGTGAGGAGCAGCAACCCAAGAATCCTCCACCTCTTAGGTGGCGGGAGTGTTCAAGCTTATGTTGGATGCGTTATCATTTTTTTGTTCATCCCTGCAACCTCCCGTTCACTAGTCTCGTCTAGAAAATGAATATATTGCCAAACTCATGAAGGGGGAACAAGAGTGAACGTACATATGAGGAAGAAGCTGGCTATTGTGCTGGCGGCGGCGATGCTGGTCGGCACGGCGGTTATGCCTGGCGCCTATGCGAAGCAGGCTTCGAAGGCGGAGACGGCTGCAGAGACCGGAACGGGGGAGAGCGCCAAGAAGCCGGACGCAGCCTCTATGTCCAAGGAGCAGGCGGAGAAGCAGCTGCGCCAATATATCAGCATACCTGCGGAGTATAAGCTGCAGAGCTCCAGCTTCTCGAGCATGCAGAAGTTTGACGGCGAGCAAAAGGTCTGGCATATGGAATTCGTTAAGACGGTCAACGGCAAGCAGCAAGGGGGCATCTCCGCAGCTCTGGACGCAGGCTCAGGCCAGCTGCTGAGCTTCCATTCCTATTCCAGCGTGCCGGGTTCGGCGCCATCCTATCCGCTCAAGGTACATCGCGAGGCCGCTCTTAAGCTTGGCGTTGCGTTCATTGAGGAGGTTGCGGCCGACTACGCCCCGCAGGTCGAATTCAACAATAAGACAGGCGCAAGCGTGCTCCCGCCCCTGAGCGGCGAAGTGCGGCATGAGCTTCGATTCGATCGGATTGTGCACGGCAAGCCGTACCTGGACAACTATATCCATCTCAGCGTGGACAGTGAAGGCCATGTCACCAGCTTCCAGCTGGAGTGGGACGATACAATCGACTTCCCGGCTGCGCCGAATACGTTATCCGCCAGCAAAGCGGAAGAAGAACTACGGAAATTGGCCAAGCCTGAGCTGGTTTATATATTCACGCCCAACGGTAATGGAAAGCAGGAGCCTGTGCTGTCTTATTCCATGTCCCCAATCGCTATTGATGCGGTGACGGGCGAAGAGCGGCCTGCTACGCAGTACGATAGATGGGACATTGGCGAGCTGCAGGACGCTCCGCTGACAGAGAAGCCGCTCGCGACTCCGCCGAAGGCTGCCAAGCTGACAGAGGAGGGGGCTGCAGCAGCGGTGAAGAAGGCGTTCGGACTGCCGGAAGGAGCGAAGCTCACGAGCTCCAATTACAACGAATACGAGTCGCCATCGGGCGAGGCGGCTTCCAACTGGAATCTGCACTGGGCGCTTATGAAGGACGGCAAGGAAAGCGGCTATATGTACGCGAGCATTGATGGAAGCACGGGAGCTGTACGCAGCTATTATGGCTACTCCCATAGTGCGCCGGCGACGACGGGAACCAGCTTGACGCTGGATCAGGCCGTTCAGAAGGCCGTGGACACCGTGAAGGCGCAGCTGCCTTGGCTTACCCACGAGCTGCACCTGGTGAAGCCAGATGCTGAACGCTACAGGAATATTCCTCAGGAGGAGATGGGCTCCTATTACATCACCTTCCGCCACAAGGTGCACGGCGCGACGGTGTCCTATGACCATGTCTCGGTAACCATTAACGCGCGTACTGGCAAGGTGGAGAGCTATGACGCCAATATCTATAGCTACGATTATCCGGCTCAAGCGCCGGACACAATACCGTCCTATGAAGCGGTTGATCGCTACATGGACTACTACGGCGTTGTGTTGACATACCGTGTGCTGCAGCAGTATTGGTGGGAAGGCAAGCCCCTCCCCATCGAGAAGTATAAGCTGATGATGGCATCCGGGGAAATAACGGACAACGATCAGGTTGAGACCCAATCCGAGGTGGAGCTCGTGTATACGCTCCAGCAGAAGCCAAGGTATGAAGCGGTATTCCTGGACGCGCTCAGCGGTCAGTGGCGCAGTATGGAGAATGGAGAGGTCACGACGCTGGAGGTGCCGAAGCCGACGGACGCTGCCGGTCATTGGGCGGAGGAGCCGCTCAGCTTGATGGTGGCGTATAAGGCGCTTGATCTGGAGGACGGCAAGGTCAGACCGAACGCCAAGATTACAAGGGGCGAGCTGATCAAGATGCTGGTGCTGGCTCGGAACAGCGGCCGCGGCTATTATGCGATGGATCACTCTGGCGGCATGAAGCTGGAGGCCTCCTTCGCCGACGTGGCGGCGGGCTCCCAATACTTCGCTTACGTCGAGAGCGCGCTTGCCCAGAATTTGATTGATCTCGGCGACGGCTCCTTCAACCCGGACGGCCTCGTCACGAGGGATGAGATGGCGGAGCTGATCGTGCGGGCGCTGGGATACAATACGCTTGCCGACTACGACCATATCTTCAAGTCGAATTTCAAGGATGAGTCGTCTATCGACAACAAGGGGCAGGCGGCCATCGTGGTCGGACTGAAGATTATGAGCCTGTCGGATGGCAAGTTCCTGCCGGAGAAGCAAGTGACTCGCGCAGAGGCTTCCATCGCATTCTACCGCTACCTGCAGAAGCGGGCAGAGCTTCAGGAGGCTCCGCTGCGTTTCTAAAATATGAGCAGGAAGGGACGTTCCAATAGTGGAGCGTCCCTTCTGCGCTTCATCCGCGAATATTCCCCCTCCGGTCCCGGAATACGAATTTTCCCCCTTCACCAGAGAATAATCCCCCTATTTCCCAGACGAATCTCTCCCCCGAAATGAGAGGAATGTAGCCCCGAAAACCGTTGATTTTACTGGTGTTTCTGCCCTAGAATTTGAGTTAGGAGGCAAGCAGAGCTCGGGAAATAATCCGATCTGGCCTAATAACCTAAAGGGGGATTTATCAGTGAAAAAAACATCACTCACGATTGTTAGCCTTATCCTCATGATGTCCATGCTTCTGGCCGCATGCGGCAACAACGGCGGCAGCAACAACACGAACGGCGGTGCTTCCAGCACGCCATCGGAGACAACCGAGCCGTCCAAGGCGCCTGAAGCGGTCAACCTCCGCGTCTTCTCGACATTCGGCGGTACAGACGCAGCGCGTGAAGCGTTCCAGAAAGCGATCGACGATTTTACAGCGGCTAACCCGCATATCAAGGTCGAGAACGACGTAATGTCGGCGAACGACGACGGCTTCCGCACGAAGGTCAACACCGACATGACAAGCGGCAACGAGCCTGACCTGCTGTTCTACTTCGTTGGCGCTGACGCAGCTGAGATCATCAACTCCGGCAAGGTGGTTGCGCTGGACGAAGAGCTGGCAGCTGACGCTGAGTGGAAGAACGGCTTCGCTCCTGCCGCGCTGGACTTCACGAAGCACACTGACGGCAAGACGTATGCCATTCCACTGACAGGCTTCTTCGAGGGCCTGATGGTTAATAAGAAAATTTTCGCTGATAACGGCATTGAGCTTCCGACGGACTGGGATAAATTCAAAGCAGCCGTATCCGCTCTGAAAGCCAAAGGCATCATTCCATTGTCCGGTCCATTCGACCAATCCCACTACCTGATCGAGCACTTCGTACTGGCTGCCGCAGGCGCGGAAGGCCAAGCGAAAGCTCTGAAGGACGGCGTCGATCCGAACTGGGAGAAGGGCCTGGCGGCTATGAAGGAAGTATACGATCTGGGCGCATTCCCTGAAGACGCGGCAACTATCGACCTCGGCATGGCGGCGAACTACTATTCCCAAGGTCTGGCAGGCATGATTCTTGAAGGCTCGTGGGCAATCGGCGGCTTCTCCGACGATGTCAAGGCGAACACAACGGTTCTTCCTTTCCCTGCGATCCCTGGCGGCGCTGGCACTGGCAAGGACGTAGTAGGCGGCTTCGGCACAGGCTTCTACATGTCGAAAGCAGCTTACGACGACGCGGCGAAGAAGGATGCGACACTGGCATTGCTGAAGCATCTGACTTCTCCTGAATCGATCAAGAGCATCGCAACAGCAAACGGCGGCACGCCAGCAGCAGCGGGCGTTCAACCGGAAGGCCTGCCGCAAGCGGTACTAGACGGCTTCGCTATGGTATCGGAGGCGACTTCCGTGAACTCGCCAATCGACTCCAAAGTAACGCCTGAGACGTTCAACACGATCCGCGCGAACATCCAGCCGGTTGTCACAGGCAAGAAAACGCCTGCTGAAGCGCTGGAAGAAGCGAAAGCGATCGAGACGGCAGCCAAATAACCGATTAGGCCTAACGCAAATGGAACGAATGATAGTCGCCGCCCCTCTGATTCAAGGGCGGCGTCATCATTTCAGAGCCTTGCGTGAAAAATAAACATCAAAGGTGATGAATGATGAAGGGCGATCGCAAATATATCGTATTGTTCCTGCTGCCGGCTGCGGCATTTCTGTCCATCTTCCTGTACTACCCGTTCTTCAAGAGTATGTATCTCAGCTTCTTCCGCACCAAAGGCTTTACGACCAAGACGTGGGTGGGCTTCGAGAATTATGTCCGGATGTTCTCCGACGATCTCCTGGGCGCCGCGACGCTGAACACGCTTGAGCTGATGGCGTACGTTATTATTTTTCAAGTTGGCATTGCGCTTATGCTGGCTATATTCGTCGACAATATTACATGGGGCAAAGGCTTCTTCCGGATGGTGTTCTTCTTCCCGGTCGTCATCTCCGGCACAGCTATCGCCTTGCTGTTCGTGCTGTTCTACAACTTCCAATTCGGTCTGCTCAACACGCTTCTGCAGAATATGGGCTTTGATAAAGTGAATTGGCTTAGCGAAAATATGGCTTTGAAAGCCGTAGCGATTCCTACAGTATGGCATTACGTTGGTTTTTATTTCGTATTATTCCTGACCGCAATGTCCAAGATTCCGTCAGACTTCTATGAAGCGGCCAAGCTGGAGGGCATTACGGGAATCAAAAAAACCTTCCTGCTGACCATTCCGCTGATCATGAGCGACATCAAGGTCGTCATCACGCTTGCGATTACCGGCACGCTCAAGGTGTTCGAATTTATTTTCGTCCTTACCAGAGGCCAGAATGATACAGAAGTGCTCGGCACGTATATGTACAAGAAAGCGCTCGTGGACCAGAATTTCGGCTACGGCTCGACGATCGCCATCTATATTGTCGTATTCGGAGTGCTGCTGTCGCTTCTCGCCAACCGTCTGTTGAAGAGGGATGAAATCTCATACTAAGCTGGTACTAGGGGTGTACGCTTATGCAATCAGTACAATCAGGGAAGAAGCCTATACGGATCAAGCCCGGCACTGTCTTCATGTATGTCGTGTTGTGCGGCTGGGCCCTAACAACGATTTACGCCATGTTTTGGATTGTGAACAACTCGTTTAAGCTGTCGCGGGATGTCATGAACCAATCCTTTGCCATCGCATTCGAGCCTGTAATGGATAATTATACAAATGCCTTTGACCGCATTAATATTGGCAAAAGCTATCTGAACAGCCTGATCATGTCCGGCAGCACCGTGCTGCTCGTGCTTCTCTTCGGCGGACTAGCCGCCTATGTATTATCCAGATTCCAATTCCGCGGCAGAAGGGCGCTGTTCTCCATTCTGTATGCCAGCCTGCTCATTCCCGCGTTCGCGACCGTTGTGCCTGTGTATGAGCTGGTGATCAAATGGGGCTTGGTTAACACCTATCTCGGTCTCATCTTCCCGCAGACAGCGGGCAATCTGACGTTCGCGATTCTCGTGCTGGCGGGTTATATGGCGACGATTCCGAAGGAGCTGGAGGAGGCGTCCTTCATCGACGGCTGCAACCGCTGGACGCTGTTCACCAAAATCCTGTTCCCGATTTCCCGGCCGGCCTTCGCTTCCGCCGCGATCTTTGTCTTCCTCTGGTCGTACAATGATCTGTTCTCGGCGCTGATCTTCGTCAACAAGGAAGCTGTCCGCCCCATCGTCGCGCTGCTGAGCGAGATCAGCTCGCAGTACGGAACGGACTTCGGCTTGATGGCGACGGCCGTATCGTTAACCGTTGTGCCGGTCCTGATCATCTATCTGTTCATTCAGCGATTTATCGAGAAGGGCCTGACGGAAGGCGCGGTTAAGGGCTGATGACAGCTTTAGCGGCGGGCTGAACGGCCGGACGCATGTTGTGCAGCCACGCTGTAACCGGCCTATTCCGGTTATGGCGTGGCTGCAGGCGTTAGCGGCCCAGAGAGCGGTTAGAGGCTGTTAGAAGCTGGAGTCCGTTTTCTTTTTTCTTTTTGCCGGAAAAATTCGATACAGACTTGGCATCCTCGATCGTGTCGTTCACGAACGCCATATCCTGGTTTTTGGCCCGCATATTCGTAGTACCCTTGTAGTTGCCCTTGTGATTCTGGTTCTCCATTGCTGTCACCTCCCTGCCCGCATAGTATTGCCCGGTGAAGCGGAGGCATGCAGCCGCCGGCAAGAAGGGTACGCTTTGCCCTTTCATTGTGTATGCCGCTGGGGTATAATGACGGGAGTTGTTTACATTCACGGATAATAGGGAGTGTCTGATACATGGCTTTGAAGGCTGGAATCGTAGGACTGCCGAACGTCGGCAAGTCGACATTGTTTAACGCGATCACACAGGCGGGGGCGGAATCGGCCAACTATCCGTTCTGTACGATCGATCCCAACGTTGGAGTGGTCGAAGTGCCGGACGATCGTCTGGACAAGCTCGTTGAGCTTGTGCAGCCGAAGAGCATCGTGCCAACCGCGTTCGAGTTCGTAGATATCGCGGGATTGGTAGCGGGCGCGAGCAAGGGCGAAGGACTTGGCAACAAGTTTCTGGCGCATATTCGCGAGGTTGACGCGATTGTGCATGTCGTGCGCTGCTTCCAGGACGAGAACATTACGCACGTTGCGGGCAAGGTGGACCCCATCAGCGACATCACCACCATTAATCTGGAGCTGATTCTCTCCGATCTGGAGACGGTGGAGAAGCGTATTGAGCGCTCCCGCAAAAACCTGAAGGGCGGCGACAAGAAGGTTGCCCAAGAGGTGGAGCTGCTGGAGCGTGTGAAGGAGACGCTGTTCAACGACAAGCCGGCTCGCAGCATGGAACTGACCGACGATGAGAAGCTGCTCATCCGCGATCTGCACCTGCTGACGATGAAGCCGGTGCTGTACGCGACGAACGTGAGCGAGGAAGAGGCGGCGAATTCGGACGCCAACGAATATGTGCAGATCGTACGCGATTACGCGGCCCAGGAGGGCGCCGAGGTGGTGCCGATCAGCGCCAAGGTGGAGTCCGAGATCGCCGAGCTTGAGGGCGAGGACAAGGAGATGTTCCTGCAGGAGCTGGGCATGGCGGAATCCGGCCTGAACCGTCTCATTCGCGCGGCTTACAAGCTGCTGGGCTTGTACACGTATTTCACAGCGGGCGTGCAGGAGGTTCGCGCCTGGACGATCCGTCAGGGCACGAAGGCCCCGCAGGCGGCTGGCGTCATCCACTCCGACTTCGAGCGCGGCTTCATCCGCGCCGAGGTCGTGTCCTATGAGGATCTGGCCGCTGGCGGCTCCATGGCAGCGGTGCGCGAGAAGGGCCAGCTGCGCCTGGAGGGCAAGGATTATGTGGTGCGCGACGGCGACGTCATGCACTTCCGGTTTAATGTATAGAAGCTTTCGGCGGAGCGGCCGGCCAGCAGCAAGCTGGCACAGCCGCATCGAGACGCGCGGGAATGCGCCCCAGGCATGGGAATGCCGGGGCGGTTCCCGCGTGTTTTTTTGCGTGGTGCCTCACTTATCCCAATTGTGCTACTCGAACATGGGTACAATATGCTTGTTAATGAATGCGATTCGGTTCTGGGCACGCGGCATAAAACGAGAAGCGATGGATATGACCATTTGCTTCCCAGTGTTCACGTATATCGTATTGCCGCCATCACCAAGAGCTGCATAACAGTTCTTGTCCACAATCCACCATAAATAACCATAGGGCCTCTCCCCCCATCGGCTGCTTTCTGTCGTGCTGTCCTGGGTCCACTTGGAGGATAGAATGTGCTTGCCGTTCCAGGAGCCTCCATTGAGGTACAGCTGACCGATTTTGGCCATATCTCTTGGCGTCAAGGTTAGCCCCCAGCCAGCAGTGTTCGTGCCCTTGGCATCCATCATCCAACCGCTGACGTATCTGTCCTTCAGAAAAGAAAAATATTCTTCTTTACTCTGTATGCTGGCAGGAGGGGGTGCTTGGATTCCTAGTGGCTCAAAGAGATTGTCTGTGGCAAAATCGAGCACCGATTGACCGGTTGCATTCGAAAGAACACCGGATAAAATCTGTATGCCGATGGTGGTATATTGAAAAGCCCCAGGAGCTCGTTTCCCGCCCAACAAGTCCAGAGCAGCTTTTGTCCAATCCTCACTTTTAAAAACTTTGGTATAGGGCTCCGACTTGTACTTATACGGTGCTGTCATTGTGAGAAGGTGTTTTATGGTGATATCCCGTATCGTTTTTTCGCCGCGTTTGACCGTGTAATCAGGGAAGAAGTCCAATACTCTCTGCTCCACGCCCTCCATATATCCTTTGTCGATGGCAATACCCATCAACGCAGATACAACGCTCTTGGTCACAGATGCGATATGAATAGAATCGTCAGCGGTATAGCCGTCGAAATAACCTTCATATATCATTTTGCTGTCTTGCATCACCACTATGCCAGCAATATTGTCATAGTCCGTGCTTGTTAGACGTTCAAAATCTGCGATGCTTTTATTCATCCTAATCCCTCCTCTAGATCATGCTTAGAAGAGCATAATATGATATAAAATGATTTGCACAGCAATCATTTTTACATGTGCACATGTGGATAACTTTTCTGAGAGCGGGAACACTCGTAAAAGCAGGTGCAGTGGGGGTTTTCAACAAGTGTTGTGGATATCACTGGCTGAAATGTGGACATGATGTGCACAGGTTGTGAATGATTTGTGGATAAGTTGTTGAAGGAAGCTGTAGTCGATAAAACCGCATATCGATACACCAATCGCATTGTGCTATAATATTGTATATCTTAATGGAAAGTAACAGAGGTGACTAAACGTGTTTGACCGATTACAAGCACTCGCCGACCGTTATGAGAAGCTCAGCGAGCTTCTATGCGATCCGGATGTGGCCAGCGATCCGAAGCGGCTTCGGGACCTGTCCAAGGAGCAGTCTGATCTACAGGAGGCGCATGACGCCTATACGGAATATAAGCAGGTATCGGAGCAGTTGGACGACGCCAAGCTGATGCTGGGCGAGAAGCTCGACGATGAGATGCGCGAGATGGTGAAGATGGAGATTGAAGAGCTGTCCCAGCGCAAGACCGAGCTGGAGGAGATCATGCGCATTCTGCTGCTGCCGAAGGACCCTAATGACGACAAGAACGTCATCGTGGAAATTCGCGGAGCGGCGGGCGGCGACGAAGCGGCGCTGTTCGCTTACGAGCTGTATCGCATGTACACCAAGTTCGCCGATACGCAGGGCTGGCGCTGCGAGCTGATGGAGTATACAGAGAACGACCTTGGCGGCTTCAAGGAGGTTATCTTCTCCATCAACGGCAAGGGCGCTTACAGCAAGCTGAAATATGAGAGCGGCGCACACCGCGTGCAGCGTATTCCGGTAACGGAGTCCGGCGGACGCATTCATACCTCGACGTCGACGGTTGCCGTTATGCCGGAGGTTGAAGATGTCGAAGTCGAAATTCTGGACAAAGACATCAGGATCGACACGTTCTGCTCCAGCGGCGCTGGCGGACAGTCCGTCAATACGACGAAGTCGGCGGTTCGTGTGCTTCACGTGCCGACGGGCATTATGGCGACCTGTCAGGACGGCAAATCGCAGAACGACAACAAGCAGAAGGCGCTGCAGGTATTGCGCGCGCGCATTTACGACATTCGCCGCCAAGAGGAAGAAGCGAAGTACGCTGGCGAGCGCAAGAGCAAAGTGGGCACGGGCGACCGCAGTGAGCGGATTCGCACATACAACTTCCCGCAGAGCCGCGTGACGGATCACCGCATCAACCTGACGCTGCACCGTCTGGATTCCGTCATGAACGGCGACCTCAACGACATCATTACGTCACTGACGATCGCGGAGCAGGCGGAGGCGCTGGAGCGCGAAACGATGGGCACCAACTAATCACTAATCGGAATTCCTTAGGGCTTCCATACAATGCCGGTTCGCGGCTTCGTTTGCTATGTGGCAGGCGAGGCGGGCGGCCGGTTTTTTTTTAAGCCGCAGCGAGGGCTGTGAGTTGGAGGGATTAGAGGATTGGAATGGAGGAGAGAGGATGGGCGAAGATAGGCTTTACATACCGCCGATGACGGTTCGGGAAGCGCGGGATCGGGCGGCTGCCTGGCTGGAGGAGCAGGGGGTCGAGGATGGCCGCAGCCAGGCGGATCGGCTTATGGAGCATGCCCTTGGCATGGATCGCGCGGCGCTGCTTATGGCGTGGCGCGAGCCCTTCCCCGAGGCGAAGGGAGAGGCGTGGACGACGCTGATCCGCCGCCGAGGGGCTGGCGAGCCGCTGCAATATGTGCTCGGCGAGGAATGGTTCTACGGGCGTCCGTTCACGGTGACGCCCGCCGTGCTTATCCCGCGCCCCGAGACGGAGCTCCTCGTGGAAGCGGTGCTGGACGCCGCCGGCCGGCTCTGGCCTCCGGCGGCGACAGCCCATGGCGCCGCGGCGCCGACGGTCGTCGACGTCGGCACCGGCAGCGGCGCCATCGCCGTGACGCTTGCGGCGCAGCGTCACGACTGGCGCGTGATCGCGTCCGACCTGTCGCCGGACGCGCTTGAGGTCGCCCGCGCGAACGCGGCCCGCCATACGGCGGCGGGCCGGATCGCGTTCGCGCAGGGCGACCTGCTCGCGCCCCTCATCGCTTCGGGGCGCGGCGGGACTGCCGTCGACGGCGCGGGGGCGCGCGTCGACGTGCTGGTGAGCAATCCGCCGTACATTCCGTCGGCGGATATGCCTGGCTTGCAGCGCGAGGTGCGGGATTACGAGCCGCATCTCGCGCTGGAGGGCGGAGCGGACGGGCTCGACCCGTACCGCCGCATGCTGGAGCAGCTGCCGCTGCTGTCGGCCATGCCGCGCATTGTGGCATTCGAGCTCGGCATGGGCCAGCCGCGGATTGTGGCGGAGCTGATGCGCGGGATGGGCCAGTGGGACGACATTCGCATCATCACCGACTACGGCGGCATTGAGCGCCATATTGTCGCGGTGCGGACATCATAAATAGGCTGGGCTTGGAAGAGAGAGGTGCCGCTTACGGCGCCTCTTTATTTTTTTTGGAAATGATGATTTGCATCGATTGTGGATAAAGAGTGTGTAAAGTTGGGGTATAAGTGTGCTTTTAGTATTCAACAAATTTCGGGGTGAAGCTGGCTTCCATCTTCATTTTGCATGGGAGTGAGGGAATATGCGGTTTTGGTGCCACGTCGCTTACGGCAAAAGATGTGCTTAGAGTTTGAACGAAAAATCGTTCAAATTGGCTTGGTAGCGCGCCGCGCTTGCAGCCTTTGAACGCGAAACGTATGCTGCCCGCCTATGGACGGCGCAGCCGTCTACGCTTGTTGCAGCTGCTGCGGATGGAACGGGGCGCGGTTGACGCGCACTAACAAGGATTGTTCAATGCAGTAGCAGGTTAGTGACGAGCTGTATCATACGGAGGTGGAAGGGATGCGGTTCAAGGATGTGTTCTCCATTATCGGTCCCGCCATGGTCGGGCCGTCGAGCTCCCATACGGCGGGAGCGGCGCGCATCGGTCGCGCGGCAAGGCAGCTGCTGGGGCCTGGGGAGGCTCCCATCGCGGCAGTCGTCACGTTCTACGGCTCGTTCGCCGCTACCTATGCGGGGCATGGCACGGACGTGGCGATTGCTGGCGGCATCCTGGGGTATGGGACGGATGATCCGCGTCTGCCGGATGCGCTGAGCCTCGCAGAGCAATCCGGTATGTCGATTATATTCCGCGAGGGCAAGGGACTGTACCCCCATCCCAATACGGCTCGAATCATGCTGACGACGGCATCGGGACAGACGCTTGAGACGGTTGGCATCTCCATCGGGGGCGGCAATATCGAGATTGTAGAAATCAACGGGTTCCGCGCCAAGCTGATGGGTGTCTACAAGACGCTTGCCATCTTCCATGCCGACGCTCCCGGCGTCATTGCGGAGCTGACAGGCAGGCTCAAGGAGGAGCATTCCAACATCGGGTACATGTCCGTCGACCGGAAGAGCCGGAGCGGAGATGCGCTCACCGTCATGGAGCTGGATACGGAGCTGACGGAGGCCTTGCTGAAAAAGCTGGAGGCTTGCCCTTAGGTGCAATCTATCAGAGTCGTGGATCTAACGGATGTCCATTGTTGACGCGGAGGGGATGAACGAGCATGCGATTTCGCCATTTGAACGAAATAGTGAAGCTGTGCACGGAGGAAGGGCTGACCATCGGGGAGCTTATGCTTGCCGAGCAGTCGGCGGAATCCGGTCATGAGCCGACATCGGAGTTCGCCAAGATGGCCGATTATTACGCTGTGATGAAGGGTGCCGTGAAAAAGGGGCTGACAGAGAATACAACCTCCCGAAGCGGTATTACGGGACTCGACGCGCAGCGGGTGGCCGCTTACAACGCGGACGGCGCTTCCAATCTGGGCGTTGCCGGCGACGCGATGGCCTATGCCCTTGCCGTCTCGGAGGTGAACGCCTCGATGGGGCGCGTCATTGCCACGCCGACGGCAGGCTCCTGCGGCATTATTCCCGGCGTCTTTGTGAGCTGCCAGGAGCGATTCCGCTGGTCCGACCAGAAGATGGTATAACCCCGACCGGGAAAGCGATTATGGAGGAGCTCCGGTCGAAGCGAGTCAAAGGGGACAAGGTGTAGCTGGGATGTCGTCAAAGAGAGGAGCCCGTCACAGCGACGAGCTCCTCTCTCTTTTTATAAAAATTACTCCGGCATCAAGCCCGTCGCGATAGCGATACGGTTCCAGCTGTTGATCGTCACGATCGCCATGATGAGCTCGCCCATCTGCTGGTTGTTGAAGAAGCGCGCTGCCTCCTCGTAGAGGCTGTCCGGCACATGGTGGCTTGCGATCAGCGTAACGGCTTCCGTCAAGGCGAGCGCCGCCCTCTCCTCCGCGCTGAAGTAAGGCGTCTCCCTCCATGCGCTTAGCGCGTAAATACGCTGCTCGGTTTCACCGGCCTTGCGAGCGTCGACGGTGTGCATGTTAATACAGAAGGCACAGCCGTTGATTTGGGACGCGCGGATTTTGACAAGCTCAATGAGGCTATGCTCCAGGCTGGACGACCTCACGAATTGCTCCAGGCCCAGCATGGCTTGATACCCGGCAGGCAGCTCTTTATTCATATTCACTCTCTTGGCGTTAGTCACCCTGCACCACTCCTTAGATTGGATTCGCCGAACCGCGCTGCGGCCGGCTATGCTTCTAAGACAAATCAGCGGGTTGGTTTGTGACAGAAGTCAGCTTATCGGGATTCATGATCAAAAAAACGCGCTGCAGCCGCTCGCCGGCAGCATCCCATTGGAAGGTCAACACGCGCTTCAGCTCGCCCTCCTCGAACAATAAGAACCCGAATTGGCCGTTAACGGAAGCGGGGATGTACCCCCGCCCCACGACGCCCTTGCGGGCCAAGCCTTCGTAGAAGGCCAAGATGCGCTCGCGTCCCAGAATGGGGAAGATCGCCGCGCGCACCTTGCCGCCGCCGTCGGATATCATCACCGCATCCTCCGTCAGCAAACCCAGCAGCGCCTCCGTGTTGCCGGTTTCCGCGGCCGTGATGAAGGCCTTCGCCAGCTCTGCAGCCCGCTCGCTGTAGAAGGGCGGGGTGTCGGGCGCGTCCCCGAGCTTTGCCTTGGCGCGGCTGATGATTTTGCGACAGTTGGCTTCCGATTTGCCGACGATCTCCGCGATTTCGTCATAGCTGAACGCGAGCGTCTCGCGAAGCAGGAAGACGGCCCGTTCGATGCCGCTGAGCTGCTCCAGCATAACGAGCATCGCATAGGTAATCGTCTCATTCCGCTCCCATAGCTGGAGCGGATCGGGGGGCAGAGCCGCGCCGTAAGCGACATCCGGCTCCGGCAGCCAGTTGCCGACGTACGTCTCCCGCCGCTTGCGGGCGGAGCCCTGAACATTCAGGCAGCGATTCGTGACCATTCGGGCCAGGTACGCCTTCTCATGCTGGATCCCCCCTTGTTCCCGCTGATGGTAGTCCAGGAACACATCCTGCACGATATCCTCGGCATCTCCCTTGGAGCCCAGCATCCGATAGGCCAGGTTCGTCAGGAGGGGGCGGTACAATTCGTAGGTCGGATGGGTATGCATGAGGTCAGCCTCCGTTCTCTCGTATTTTTTTGGTAGATGATAGGTTTATAGAGGTGGGAGCTTGGACATAATGACGGATAGAGACGTTCCGGAACGCAAGCAGACGCACCGGCGGGTGCGCGAGAGGAGCTTGTGCAATGTCCCGACCTTATTCCTTTTATTCCGATTATACCGCTTATCGTGCAAGTATTCGTCCTTATCGATTTCAATACCGTCGTTCGTATGGTTTTATTATAATGGCAATTATTGTATTAATTATGAGCTGGGAAGCAGGAAAGATGGACGCCGCTCTCGTGGATGCCGGCATTCCGGAGGAAGCGATCCGTCTGCGTATTCTCGCCAATTCGGACAGCGCGTCCGATCAGCTGGTGAAGCGCATCGTGCGCGATGAAGTGGTGCGGGCCATGAACAGCTGGGCGACGGGCCAAGAGACGATTGAGGAGGCGCGCGAGACGATCCGGAGGAAGCTTCCGGAGCTTCAGGGCATCGTGGCTGGCGTGCTGGCAAGCAGAGGCTTCTCTTACGACTCCACGGCCGAGCTTGGCTTGGTTGATTTCCCTACCAAAATGTACGGCAATGAAGTATACCCGGCAGGTCAATATGAAGCGCTGCTCATTACGATCGGCGAGGGCAAGGGGCAGAACTGGTGGTGCGTGCTGTTCCCTCCGCTTTGCTTCGTCGACGCGGCTACCGGCGAGGCGACCGCTGCTACTGCAGCGCTAGTCTCTTCGGAGGAGGCGGCCGGCGTCGTGACTGAGACATCGAGCGACAGCGTGAAAGCGGAAGCGGGAGCCGGCGAGGCTCCGAAAGCGAAGTTTTTCCTGTGGGAGCTGCTGCAGTCGCTGATCGACTGGATCAGATCATTATTTTAACCAATAGCCATACTCTATGCGGCAGCGCCGCGTTCCTCCCGGGAGCGCGGCGCTGCCGCGTGATGGCGTTGTTGGCGTTACGCTCCAGTCCCGGACTTGCTCTTCCATCGTGCGGAATGTGCTATAATAGCGGTGAACTGGACACTATAGCAAGGATTGAATACCGAGATGATCGATACGATAGTATGGCAAAAGCAAGAATTGAAGCAGGCTGCGCAGACGCTTAAGGCTGGCGGTCTTGTGGCGTTCCCGACGGAGACGGTGTACGGATTGGGGGCTGACGCGCGCAGCACGGAGGCGGTGGCGTCGATCTTCGCCGCGAAGGGGCGGCCATCGGACAACCCGCTCATCGTGCACCTCGCAAGCAGGAGTCAGCTAAGCGAGCTTATGGGACCCTGTTCCAGACTTGCGGAGGAGCTGATGGAGCGCTTCTGGCCGGGGCCGTTGACGATTGTGCTGCCCGTGAAGCCGGGCTCGCTGTCGCCGCTTGTGACGGCGGGCCTGCCGACAGTTGGGGTGCGAATACCGGATCATCCCATCGCGCTGGAGCTGCTCCGACTCGCGGATGTGCCCGTCGCCGCGCCCAGCGCCAACCGCTCTGGCCGGCCCAGCCCGACGCTCGCCAGTCATGTGCTGGAGGATCTGGGCGGGCGCATGCATGGCGTGATTGATGGCGGGGCGACCGGTGTAGGGCTGGAGTCAACCGTTGTGGAGCTGGAGGGTGACCGCGCTATTCGCGTGCTGCGTCCCGGCGGCGTGACGATCGAAGCTCTTAAGCGCGCGTTCCCTGGCATTGCGGTGATCAGCGACAGCGAGGATGGCCTTGCGCAGCCGGAGCAGCCCCGTTCCCCAGGCATGAAATATACCCATTACGCGCCGAAGGGCGAGCTGACCGTTGTAGAGGGCGCTCGGGAGAGTGTTGCTGCTCATATTAATGGCTTGGCTGCCGCAGCTCGGCAGGAGGGTCTCACAACTGGCGTGCTGGCCTTCAGCGAGCAAGCTGGAGAGTACAAGGCCGATCTGGTGCTTGAGCTGGGAAGCGAGAGCCGTCTGGAGGAAGCGGCGCGCCTGTTGTACGCCCATCTGAGAGCCTTCGACGAGGCTGGTATTGCCCGCATCTGGGCGGAGGGCTGTGAGCCGAATGGCTTGGGCGGCGCTCTCATGAATCGCATGAGGAAGGCTGCAGGCGGCCGGGTGCTCCGTCTGGAGACACCAGACAAGTAGTATGTTTGTCCCTATGACCGCATATGTTGTTCAAGAGGAATAATGTGGCGGACATGGAGGGCTGGGGACGAATGGATGCAAGTGCATATACGGGACAGTTTCTGACGCTGCTCATTATTGCGATGGCGCTGGGCTTCGACGCGTTCTCGCTGGGGCTGGGCATCGGGCTGAAAGGAATCAGGCTTCGGGATGTCCTGAAGCTTGGCGTTGTCATCGGACTATTCCATATTATCATGCCGATTGGCGGCATTCTGACGGGGCAGCTGGTGAGCGGCCTGCTGGGCGATGTGGCGACCACCGCCGCGGGTGTGCTGCTCGTGCTGCTTGGCGGGCATATGATTTACAGCTCGCTGCGAGGGGAAGAGGTGCAGTCCTTCAACCACCGCTCCACGGCAGGGCTGCTTGTGCTGGCGCTCAGCGTCAGCGTGGACGCCTTCTCCGTGGGTGTGACGCTTGGCATGTTCTCGGCGAACATGTGGCTGACGATTCTGCTGTTCGGCTTCTTCGGCGGACTGATGTCTATGCTTGGCCTGCTGCTGGGACGCAAGGTCAGCGGCAATCTGGGCGAATACGGAGAAGCTTGCGGCGGGGCGATTCTGCTGGTGTTTGGCTTTATCTTTATCTTTTGACGGAAGGGGCTGGAGAGATGAAGCGGATCTTGTTCATCTGTACGGGCAATACCTGCCGCTCGCCCATGGCAGAGGCGATGCTGTTGCATATGGCCATGAAGAGAGGGGTACAGGTTGCCGTCCGGTCAGCGGGAGTATCCACGATCGACGGCTTGCCTGTTTCCTCCAATACGCTGCATACGCTGAAGAAGCGCAGCATCGAGCATAGGGGCTCGTCTCGCGCGTTGACGGCTGAGGCGGTAGAGTGGGCAGATTTGATACTGACCATGACGGCATCCCACAAGAGGGACTTGCTTCAATATCATCCGGAAGCGGTTGACAAGACGTATACGCTGAAGGAATTTGCTTATATGGACGATCGTCTCCAGCAGGATATTCAGGAGCTGGAGGGCCTGTATACGGAGCTGCAGATGAAGGCGGCTCTCGGCCAGCAGTTAACGCCAGGAGAGCGGCAGCGTCTGCTGGAGCTGGAGAGCAGGCTTCCGAGCTTCGACATCGCGGATCCCTTCGGCGGGTCCCAGGCTCTGTATGACAGCTGCTCCGAGGAGATGGAAGAGGCGATTCGCAGGCTGCTGGACAAGCTGGCGAAGCGGACATAATTTGCCTGGAGTCGATTGATTTCTACGGCAAAATGAGCTATGATGAGGGAGACAATGAAGGTATCCGATGTAACTGGCGACGAGAGTGGGTAACCACGGTGGAGCATCGGAACATACGGCCGGTCGCCTGGGCAAAGAGCAGCATGCGCTTGACGCGTGTTTTGCTCTTTTTCTTATTTTACAGAAAATTTATCCGATGGGCTTGAGGCGTGCGGTTGTGCTGGAAGGTGCAGCTTTTGGGTGTTTCAGCTTGCGACATTTCGGACAAAACAAGGTATACTAGCTGCAGAGTGTTTTTGGAGTACAAACCATAGGACGTGGAGGGTGTTAGCATTGAAAATTGCAATTGGCGCTGACCATGGCGGCTACCGTCTGAAAGATGAGCTTGTTCCTATTATTCAATCGCTTGGCCATGAAATTGTGGATGTAGGCTGCAGCTGCGAGCAATCCGTCGATTATCCGGACTATGCGCTGCCCGTATGCGAGATGGTCACTAGCGGCCAGGCTGACCGCGGCATCTTGATCTGCGGCACAGGCATTGGGATGTCGATCGCCGCGAACAAGTATCCCGGCATCCGCTGCGCGCTGACGCATGACATTTTCTCCGCTAAGGCTACGCGCGAGCACAACGACACTAATGTCCTGGCGATGGGAGAGCGCGTCATCGGACCGGGCGTTGCGGGTGAGATCGTTCGCGTATGGCTGGAGACGCCATTCTCGAACCAGGACCGTCACGTGGGACGCATCGGCAAGGTGATGGAATTGGAGAAGCGCTTCAGCAATCACCCTTAATGGCTTGACCGGGAAGGGGCTGGATCAAGGATGAACGACAATGGCAACATGATGCAGGATCACATCTCGTCGGCTGTCGAGCAAGTGGTTCGCGAATTGGTGGAAGCGGGTAATCTGCGGCCGGGGCAGCTGCTTGTTGTGGGCGCCAGCACCAGCGAGGTGCTGGGGAAGCGCATTGGCACTTCCGGAGCTGTAGAGACTGCTGCCGCTATTTACGCGGGAGTCGAAGCGGTGCGCGTTGAGGCGGGCTTTATCCCCGTCTACCAATGCTGCGAGCATCTGAACCGGGCGCTGGTTCTGGATAGGGAGACAGCGGAGAAGCATCGGCTTGAGCTTGTCCATGCGGTGCCTGTGCCGAAGGCAGGAGGCTCCATGGCGGCTTATGCTTACGGCAAGCTGGAGGCTCCATGTCTCGTGGAGGAGATCCAGGCTCATGCCGGGATCGATATTGGCGACACCTTTATCGGCATGCACCTGAAGCGGGTAGCCGTACCGGTGCGGCCTTCCATCAAGTTGATCGGCGAGGCGCATGTCACGATGGCGTATACGCGGCCGAAGCTGATCGGCGGAGCAAGAGCGGTCTACGAGGCGGAACACCGCCTGAGGCCTGAGCTTGCCGCTCCAACCTGTGAGTAGTTCATTTATGCGGTTTGAATAGCTTTTTGAATACATTTGAGGAGGATATACAAGTGGAACAACTACGCAAGCAAGATCCAGAGGTATTGAAGGCTCTAGGCCTTGAGCTGCAGCGTCAGCGCGACAACATCGAGCTGATCGCATCGGAGAACATCGTTAGCGAAGCGGTACTGGAAGCTATGGGCTCCGTTCTGACGAACAAATACGCGGAAGGCTACCCGGGCAAACGCTTCTACGGCGGCTGCGAGCACGTGGACATCGTGGAAGATATCGCGCGCGATCGCGCGAAGGAGCTGTTCGGCGCTGAGCATGCCAACGTGCAGCCGCATTCCGGCGCTCAAGCCAATATGGCGGTATATCTGGCGACGCTCCAGCCTGGCGACACGGTTCTGGGCATGAATCTGGCGCATGGCGGCCACTTGACGCACGGCAGCCCGGTTAACGCATCCGGTCTTCTGTACAACTTCGTAGCTTACGGCGTGCAAGAGGATTCCTTCACAATCGATTACGAAGAAGTGCGCAAGCTGGCATTCAAGCATCGTCCTCGTATGCTCGTCGCGGGCGCCAGCGCTTATCCGCGCGTCATTGACTTCGAGAAGCTTGGCCAAATCGCTAATGAGGTAGGCGCTCTGTTCATGGTCGACATGGCGCATATCGCGGGTCTGGTAGCTGCGGGTCTGCACCCTAGCCCAGTACCGCACGCTCATTTCGTCACAACAACAACGCACAAGACGCTTCGCGGTCCTCGCGGCGGTATGATTCTGTGCCGCAAGGCTTGGGCAGCCGCAATCGACAAAGCGGTATTCCCTGGCTCCCAGGGCGGTCCGCTGATGCATATTATCGCGGCCAAAGCTGTTGCTTTCGGCGAGGCGCTTCAGCCTTCGTTCAAGCAATACGCGACCAACGTTGTGAACAATGCCAAGGTATTGTCCGAGGAGCTGATAGCCAGAGGCATCAACATCGTATCTGGCGGCACGGACAACCACCTCATGCTGATCGATACGCGCAGCCTGAACATTACGGGCAAAGCGGCTGAGCATGTGCTCGATCAAGTAGGCATCACTGTGAACAAAAACGCGATTCCGTTCGACCCGACCAGCCCGTTCATCACAAGCGGTATCCGCGTAGGCACGCCGGCTGCGACAACTCGCGGTATGGATGCGGAAGCCATGAAGGTTATTGCGGAGGTTATCGCGCTTGTCCTGAACAATCCAGAGGACCAAGCCGTTCTCGACAAAGCAACTGGCATGGTGCGCGACCTGACTGCGAAATACCCGCTTTACCCTGGCATGACTTACTAATATCGGCATAAACACCGCCTTGGCTGCTGACAGCCAAGGCGGTTTTTTTGCATGGAAGCACTAGTCAGATAGATGCTTCTGACACACTTAAAAGCTGCAGACCTGCGCTCTCCCACACTTAAATGGTCCCAAACCTCCACTCCCCTTACAAATAGACGTTTTTGAAACACTTAAAATCCCCGACCTCCGCGCTCCGCACGAATAAACGTGTCGAACACACTTCAATTCCGGCCTTCGTCTCTTCCACAACAAATAGATTCCTCTGACACACTTAAAAATTCCATTGGACATCCCGCAGCAGCGACACGTGATGTCGTTGTTGCGACGAAAGTGGTTATTCGGAGTGCGATAACGACACGAGGGATGGTTATAGCAGCGAAAAGTGGGTTAGTTGGTTCAACAGCGACACGTGATGTCGTTGTTGCGACGAAAGCGGTCATTTGGGGCACGATACCGACACGAGGGATCGTTATAGCTCTGAAGAATGGGTTAGTTGGTTCAACAGCGACACGTGATGTCGTTGTTGCGACGAAAGCGGTCATTCGGGGCACGATACCGACACGAGGGATCGTTATAGCTCTGAAGAATGGGTTAGTTGGTTCAACAGCGACACGTGATGTCGTTGTTGCGAAAGCCGGAGGATGAACGATACGCCATTACATGAAATTTAATTTCAAGAAAAAATAATTAATAATATTTGTATATATATTACAGTTATGTAACGTTGGGATAATTCTCAAATGGTTTGGGGAACGTATATCTGGGGACTCCGGACATGTCGCTTGATGCGAGAACACTGCTGTTCACGCCTGCAAATACGTTAAAGCCTCGACGATGTAATGCGCAATTGCATTAATACGGACTTGCAACAATACATACAAGCATTGCTACAAACCCGCATTAATGCTTATACGCAGCAATGCTTAAGCGTTTTAACACATACATGGGGCAAAGTAATGAAGCAAGCGGCGAATTCACTGGGAAAACAAAGGGTACTCATAAATTTTCTGCAATAGGAAATAGTAAGATGGACGGATATGAGCTGGAAGCTGATTGTTTTTGTTGACAATTGTTTAAATGTAGTTGTATATTGTTTTACGTTGAATAAATATTAAAACCATGTCAGTTAATGTTACATACGTGGTTTTAAACAGCTCCGTCTCATTACTTATGGTTTTAACAAAAAATTATATAGAAAGTGGGAGTTGATGTTGGTGAAAGGAAATTTCAAAAAACCAGTGCACTTCATGCTTGTCCTAGTTCTTGCGTTCAGCATGCTGCTAGCGGCTTGCACAGGCAACAACGAGAAGGAAGATCCTGCGAACAACGCGGGCAATCAAGGAACGGCTACTGATGAGCCGAAAGCTCCACAGGAATTCCGCTTTACACTTGCAAGCGAACCGCCAAGCTTGGACCCTGCTCTGATGACGGATGCACAATCCTCTATCGTTGCGGCTGGTATCTACGAAGGTCTGACTCGTCTGAGCACAACTGGCGAGCCAGAGAACGCGCTGGCTGAGTCCATCGACGCTTCGGAGGACGGCAAAACGTACACGATCAAGCTGCGCCAAGATGCGAAATGGAGCAACGGCGATCCTGTAACGGCTAAGGACTTCGAATTCGCGTGGAAACGTTCCTTGAACCCAGAGACAGCTTCTGAGTATGCATACATGCTGTTCTACATCGAGAACGCTGAGAAGTACAACTCCGGCGAAGGCACAGCTGATGAAGTAGGCGTGAAGGCAACTGACGACTACACGCTGGAAGTGAAGCTGTACACACCTGCTCCATACTTCACAAGCCTGCTGGCTCACTACACATACCTGCCGGTTCACCAAGCAACGGTTGAAGGTGCTGCTGACTGGGCTGCTGAGGCTGACACCATCGTATCCAACGGTCCTTTCCTTCTGAAGGAGTGGGCGCATGCGGACAAGCTGGTGCTTGAGAAGAACCCTGACTACTACAACGTAGACAAAATCAACTTCGACACGGTAACGATTTCTCTTGTTGAAGACGAGAACACGGTGTACCAATTGTACGAAACGGACAAAATCGACTGGATCGGCGCGCAAGCGGGCTCCGTACCATCCGACCTTGTAACGCAGCTGGTAGCTGACGGCAAAGCTGAGGTTACCTCTGTTGCATCCGTATACTACTACCTGTTCAACAACAACAAAGAGCCATTCAACAATGTGAATATCCGTAAAGCGTTCTCCATGGCGCTTGACCGTCAATCCCTGATTGACAATGTAACAAAAGCGAATCAGCAAGCGGCTTACGGTCTGGTGCCACCGTCCATCGCGGGCACTGGCGGCAAGATGTTCCGTGAGCAATTCCCGGACACAAGCTACTTCACTGAGAACGCTGAAGAAGCGAAGAAGCTTCTGGCACAAGGCATGTCCGAGCTTGGCCTGAGCACATTCCCTGAAGTAACGCTGTTGTACAACACAAGCGAAGGCCACAAATCGTTGGCTGAGGCTGCTGTTGATATGTGGCGCAAGACGCTTGGCGTCGAAGTGAAGCTGGCGAATCAAGAGTGGGGTACGTTCCTTGAGACAAGAAAAGCAGGCGGCTTCGATATCGCGCGTTCCGGCTGGGGCGCGGACATCAACCACCCGATCAACTTCACGTACGACCTGATCTACTCCAAGTCCGGCAACAACGACGGCAAGTACAGCAACCCTGAGGTTGACAAGCTGCTGAACGACTCCCTGGTAGCTGCTACGCCAGAAGAAAGCCAGAAGCTGATGGCTGACGCAGAGAAAATCGCGATCGGCGACGACATGGGTGTTATGCCGACGTACTACTACACAACAGTAACGATGATCAAACCAGGCTTTGAAGGCATTGTGTCCGACTACGCAGGCCACCTGGACTGGGTACACGGCAGCAAGCAATAAGGTCTAACCAGCCTGTCCAATTTGATAAACAGCTAGCTTAGAGTAACTGTTCCAGAAGGGTATATATAGTCTCTCTATATATACCCTTTTGAAATGCAAAAAGATTGTGAGAGAGTGGGTGATCGAAATGCTCCGTTTCATCTTTGGCAAGTTTATATTTATGGTGGTGTCGTTGTTCCTGCTCATTACGGCGACATTTATGCTGATGAACGCGATTCCGGGCAGCCCGCTGCAATCGGAGAAGGCGCCAAGCGAAGCTGTTCAGAAAAACTTGGAAGCGTATTACGGCCTCGATAAGCCGCTTATTGTGCAATACGGCAAGTACCTGTCGAATCTTGCGCAAGGCGATTTGGGTATTTCCATGAAGAAGAAGTTCCAATCGGTAGACAAGATGATCAAGCAATCATTTGGACCGTCCCTCAGGCTAGGCATTTCGGCGATTATTACGTCGATTCTGGTGGGATGTATTCTGGGCATACTCGCCGCGATGTATCATCGCAAATTTCTAGACAACCTGGCCATGACCATTGCCGTAATCGGCTTAGCGATACCCAGTATCGTGCTTGCACCAACTCTGCAGTATATTTTCGCCACCAATTTAAGATGGTTTGAGGTCGCTGGCCTGGACAGTCCGATGGACTACGTATTGCCGACGATTACGCTGGCATCCGGCCCGATCGCCTTTATCGCAAGACTGCTTAGATCCACCATGATTGAAGTGCTGAATGCTGATTTTATTAAAACTGCCAAATCCAAAGGGCTTTCCGGTTACGTAATTGTCGTGAAGCACGCGCTGCGCAACGCCATGCTTCCAGTGGTAACGTATTTGGGATACTTAACCGCCGGCATTATTACGGGCTCCGTTGTCGTGGAGAAGATCTTCGCGATTCCGGGCATCGGCAAGCACTTTGTTACAAGTGTTATAGATCGCGATTATCCGCTTATTATGGGCATTACCATTTTCTACGCCGTCATCCTCATGGCGAGCCGCTTCCTGGCGGATGTCGCTTATGTGCTGGTGGATCCGCGCATGCGCGCCGGCGGAAAGGTGGCGAAATAATCCATGTCTGATTTCAATATCAAAATGTCTTCCACCGAACACTCTGACAGGCTGTCGCCCGAGCTGTTCGAGAAGCTGCGTCGTGACGAGGTGCGAGTCGACGAGGTTGGCCGCAAAAGCCTGACGGCATGGCAGGATATCAAGCAGCGTCTGCTTAGCAATAAGCTGGCGATGTTCGGCTTCTGGATTATCGTCTCGTTGATTGTTTTGTCCATCCTTATGCCTCTGATCTGGCCGCTGGATCATTACACAACGAATCTTCAGAATACGAATCAGCCGCCTAACGCGACGCATTGGTTCGGCACTGATGAACTAGGCCGGGATATGTTCGAGAGAGTGTGGAAGGGTGCTCAGGTATCGCTGTTCGTCGGCGTTGTCGCCGCGTTGATCGATCTTATCATCGGTATTATATATGGGGGGATCATGGGCTACTTCGGCGGCAAGGTCGATGAGGTCATGAACCGGTTCTCGGAGATACTGGCTGCGATTCCTTACCTGCTTGTCGTTATTCTCCTGCTTGTTGTCATGGAGCCGAGTCTTACGACGATTATCGTCGCGATGTCGATTACGGGCTGGATCAACATGGCGTGGATTGTGCGAGGACAGATTATGCAGCTCAAAAATCAGGAGTACGCTTTGGCGTCGAAGTCGCTTGGCGCGGGCGCGTTCCGCATTATTTTCCGTCATCTGATTCCTAACGCAATGGGTCCCATTCTCGTCACGCTGACGCTTACGATTCCAAGCGCGATCTTCACCGAGGCGTTCTTGAGCTTCCTCGGTCTCGGCGTTCAGTCGCCGATCGCTTCTTGGGGAACGATGATTGATGACGGCGCGGGTGCGATGATGAGCGGTTACACGTGGCGGCTGTTGTTCCCGGCCTTATTCCTGAGCATCACGATCTTTGCTTTTAACGTCTTCGGAGACGGTCTGCGTGACGCGTTTGATCCGAAGCTGAAAAAATAGTAGCTAAGCTTAGCTGAGAGGAGGTCACCTAAGGATGAAGAAGACCTTGCTGGAAGTGAAAAACCTGAGCGTTTCGTTCGATATCTATGCCGGGGAAGTACAGGCGATCCGAGACATTTCCTTCGATGTGAAGGAAGGCGAAGCTGTTGCGATCGTAGGGGAATCCGGCTCGGGCAAAAGCGTTACCGCCCAATCCATTATGCGTCTGAATCCATCTCCGCCAAGTCGTATCAAGTCTGGCTCCGTCAAGTTCGACGGACAAGAGCTGCTCACCTTGACAGAGAAGGAAATGCAGACCGTGCGCGGCAATAAGATCGGTATGATCTTCCAGGATCCTATGACTTCATTAAATCCAACGCTGACGGTGGGCGCGCAAATTATGGAAGGGCTGATCAAGCATCAGAATGTCAGCAAGGCCAATGCAATGGCCAGGGCGATTGAGATGCTTAATCTGGTCGGCATTCCGAATCCGGAGCAGCGGATCAAGCAATATCCGCATCAATTCTCCGGCGGCATGCGGCAGCGTGTCATGATCGCCATCGCGCTGGCATGCAATCCGTCACTGCTTATCGCGGACGAGCCGACCACAGCGCTGGACGTAACCATACAGGCGCAAATCATGCGCGTGATGAAGGATCTGCAGCAGAAGATGGGTACCTCCATTATTCTGATCACCCATGATCTTGGCGTCGTAGCCGATGTCTGCGATCGCGTCATCGTCATGTATGCCGGACGGATCGTCGAGACCGGAACCAAGTGGGAGATCTTCCAGAATCCGCAGCATCCCTATACGCGCGGCCTGCTGCGCTCCCTTCCGCGTCTGGACCAGCGGAAGGACGAGCCGCTTATTCCGATTCCGGGCACGCCGCCGGATCTCATCAAGCCGCCAGTGGGCTGCAGCTTCTGCGCGCGCTGCGATGAAGCGATGAAGGTATGCGTGGATAATGATCCTAATTTGCATCACATCAAGGATAGCGAATCCCATGCGGCTGCGTGCTGGATGCTGCATCCTTATGCGAAACGGGAGGTGCCGGTATCATGAGCTCTCCACTCGTTCAAGTCAATGATTTGCGCAAGTTCTTCAACTTGGGCAAAGGCAATATTCTGAAAGCCGTGAACGATATCTCGTTCAACATCGGGCGCGGCGAAACCGTAGGCGTCGTTGGTGAATCCGGTTGCGGCAAGTCTACGGCAGGCCGCACGATTCTGCGGCTGTACGAGCCGACCGGCGGCGGCGTGACGTTCGACGGCAAGGATATCTATAAGCTGAAGGGCGCCGAGCTGAAGGCGCTGCGCCGCAACATGCAGATGATCTTCCAGGATCCCTATGCTTCGCTTAACCCTCGTATGACGGTGACCGACATCATCGGTGAGGCGCTGGACATTCATAATCTGGCGGGAAGTCGCGCCGAGCGCAAGGGCAAGGTCGAGGGCTTGCTGGATCTCGTCAACCTGAACCCGGAGCATGCGCTGCGTTATCCGCATGAGTTCTCCGGCGGTCAGCGTCAGCGGATCGGGATCGCCCGCGCGCTTGCGGTGGATCCCAAGTTCATCATCGCCGATGAGCCGATCTCCGCGCTGGACGTATCCATCCAGGCCCAGGTCGTGAACCTGATGCAGGATCTGCAGCGCAAGATGGGGCTGACTTATTTGTTCATCGCGCATGACCTGTCCATGGTGAAGCATATATCCGACCGCGTGGCGGTTATGTACCTCGGCAAGATCGTAGAGCTCGCGGAGAGCAGTGAGCTGTACGACAATCCGCGCCACCCTTATACCCGCGCCCTGCTGTCCGCGATTCCGATCCCGGATCCGCAGGTGGAAGCGGAGCGCGAGCGCATCGTGCTGAAGGGTGACCTTCCTAGCCCGATTAACCCGCCGAGCGGCTGCCAGTTCCATACGCGCTGCCCGATCGCGACGGACAAGTGCAAGACCGACGCGCCGAAGCTGCTCGATGTGGGCAAAGGCCACTTCGCGGCTTGCCACTACGCGTAAGTGTATAGGGAAAAGCCTCCTTCACAACTTGATGAAGGAGGCTTTTTTTTGCTGCGAGGCGCCTTCGACGGATGAAGGGATCTATGTTAGAATGGACCTTTATTTTCCCGGGAAGGAGAGATGGATACGAATGATGGATTGGGTGATGGAGAGGGCGGAGGCTTGGAGGCTTGTGGAGCTGGGCATTTCGCTTGGCATATTCGCATTGTTCCTGCTGTTCCGGAAGTTGTTCGTCAGCTTTCTGTTCTCTTATCTGATGAGGAAGCTGGAGAGGGTGAGGCTGGCTGCCCGTGTGCTGGAGGGCTTCGAGAAGCCGCTTCGCGGCATATTTGTTCTGTTAGGCGCTTATTTAGCCATTATCTATTACGCGACTGGGGATAGCTGGCTGTATCTTCATCTTTATGTTGTGCACAGTCTATTTCGCAGCTTCATGATTTTGCTTATTGGTGTGGGCCTGTACAACCTGTCCGCATCCTCCTCCGTGCTGCTGGAGACGATCAGCAAGCGCTTCGGTGGCGACGATTCCAGCATGCTGATTCCGTTCCTGTCCAAGGTGGTGCGGTTCATCATCGTGGTGATCGTGTTCACGGCGGTCGTCTCGGAATGGGGCTTCAATATTAATGGCGTAGTAGCCGGGATGGGTCTGGGCAGCCTCGCGATCGCCCTGGCGGCGAAGGACACGCTGGGCAATATACTGGGAGGCATTGTTATCGTGATGGAGAAGCCGTTCTCCAAGGGGGATTGGATTCTGACTCCGGCTGTGGAGGGCGTTGTGGAGGATATTACGTTCCGCAGCTCCAAAATCCGCACATTCGCGGACGCCTTGGTGACGGTGCCGAACTCGACTCTCGCGGATTCGCCGATTACGAACTGGAGCCTAATGGGACGGCGGCGCATTACCTTCACGCTGAACGTTGCGCTGGACACGGACGGCGATCGCCTGACGGCGGCCATCAGCCGCATCGAACGTTATTTGATGGAGAACAGCGATATAGACGAGCGCACCATTATGGTGCGGTTCAATGAGTTTAAGGAAAGCGGACTCGGCATCTTCCTTTATTATTTCACCAAGACTGTCGTTTGGAAGGACCACCTGACGGTACGGCAGGAGACGCAGCTGGAGATGCTGCGCATACTGAAGGAGGAGAGCGTCAGGCTGGCTTATCCGGTGCAGCGCGTGCTGCTGGAGAGCGGCGCATCCCAGGAGCAGGGCGGGGAGACGCTGCGGGGGATGTAACACGGAAAGTGAAGGGATATGAACAAGGACAGCCCTGCTGGAGCGTACATACGCTTTCCGGCAGGGCTGTCCTGTTTCCCGACGCTTCTTATTTAACCGTTACACGGATGGAGATGGTTTTGCCTCCGAAGGACGCCTTGACTGTGGCAGAGCCCTTGCCGACGGCGGTAATCCGCCCGTCCTTAACCGACGCCACAGAGGCGTTGGAGGTTGTCCATTCCGCCAGCAGCGTCGCATCTACAGGGGCTCCTGTATAATAGACGGCCTGCACGTGGACCGCAACCGTTCCCCCTATCGCCAGCTGCGCGGATTTGGTGGAGGGCTGCAGCGATTTCAGCTTAGGCGTAACAGTGACGAGCACCTCTACGGTGTTCCCCTGATAGACGCCCGTTACTTTGGTGGTGCCGACGGCTATCGCCTTCACGGAGGATGAGCCGCTGATGGCTGCGATATCGGCGTTTGCGACAGCCCAGTTCATTTTGGTGCCGACGTTCACCTTCTTGCCGTTCTTGTAATAGCCGGTCACCTTGATGGATTTGGAGCGGCCAGGGTTCAGCTCCAGGCTTGTTGGCTCAACCACGAGCTTCACAATTTCTTCTTCTATTTTCACGCGAACGGAGACTGTCTTGGTTAGATACGTACCCGTCAACGTGACGGTGGACGCCTCCAGACCCTTCATCTCCTTCTCCAGAAGCACAATGTTATCCGACGTGGTTGTCCATTCCACCGACTCCGATATATCGGCCTCCTCACCATCCTCATAGATGACGGTGACCTTCGGCAGCGGGGTGGCTTGGCCCAGAACGACGCTCATATCCTTGGCCTCGGCGAGCAGCTTGACCGGCTTCAGATGAACAACCAGCTTCACCTTGACCTCCAGGTCCTGCACAGTGCCTGTCAATGTCGTCTCGCCAAGCTTCTTGGCCGTCCAGACGCCGTTCTCCAGCTCTGCAATCTCTTCGTCCGCCGCCTCCCACTTCACAAGCTTCGACACATCGAGGGTTGATCCGTCGAAGGTGGTCGCCGTTATCGGAGGGAGCTCCCCCTGGAGCTTCCTGAAGCCATCAATGGTTGATTTGGCAGCCTTCAGCCCTTTGATGCTGGGGTATACCGTAACCTGAATGCTGCGGCTGACGCCCTTATGGGATACGGTAATTTTGGTGGTGCCTACCGACTTTGGCGTTACCCTGCCCTGGGAGACTGTCGCTACGGACACCTCCGACGATGTCCATACGCCTGCGGCCGTAATGTCAGAGGTCACGTTCGAGTTGCTGAGCGCCTCTGCCTTGATCTGAAGCGGTGCGTCCTGCAGCTGCATATGGAACTCCTTGTCCGGTGCAATGCGTATGGACTGGTAAGGCGTCCGCACCACGACATTCAGCGTGTCAGCCACCCCGAGATAGGAGACGGTTATGGCAGCTTTCCCGGTTCCGACTGGCGTGACGACGCCCTGATCCACGGTGAGCACCTTGGTGTTGCTGCTGGTCCACGTCGCTTCCTCCGTCACCTCCAAGGAGCCGCCTGATTTCCGCTCGACCACTGCGGCGAGGGAGAAGTCATCTCCGCCAACCTCCAGCTCCAGCAGGTCATTGGGTGCCTTGGGGCTGATCGCGATCGACTTGAACGGCGATGTTACGGTAAGCTTGACTGTATCCGACCGGCCCTTGTACTTGGCTGTAATCGTAGCCATCCCGGCGCCCTTCAGCGTGATCTGGCCGTTGTCGACTGTGGCGACAGCAGAGCTGGATGTGCTCCATGCCGCGACATCGGTAATGTTCTGCCCGTCCCCGTCGAGGGTGAAGGCGAGCGAGTCGCCCAGCAGCACATTGGAGATGGCGGCAGGGGCTGCAGAGTTGTTCAGCATAAGCGTCACTTCATTGTAGACGTAATCCGATGACGCCTTGATGGTTAAGGTATAGCCTTTATATGTAGCTGTAATCGTCGCGGTGCCTTTGCCGACCCCGCTTAAGACGCCTTTGTCGACCTTGACGATGGAGCTGCTTGAGGTCTTCCAGACGGCCTCCGCCGTTATATCCTTCCTGGAGGCGGAGCCAGACTGAATGGCCAGCACAGATAGACGAACGGTGCCGTCCTCTACATACATCTCCAGCGAAGAGGTGCTCGGATTGTAATCCGACTCGGCGTAGCTCCACTCGATGCCGGTTACGCTGTCCTCCGCTGCGTATGCGCCTGACGGCAGCAGCATGCCGGATGTGAACATGATAATAGCAAGCATGGCAGTGAGCCAGCGGCGGGCTTGATGATCCAGCATCCGCAGGCTTTTTTGTATTGGCAACACAGGTATCCCATCCCTTTCATTGGAAAATATTATCTCCTCCATATCATTAACGGCCATTCAGAGTCGAAAATGTAGAGGCGAATACGAATATTTTCACACGGAGAACGAAACAATTTTGTCAATCTCGGATGCAACCCTTTCTTTACAGTGCTATAATATATGGGATTGTGACCATGCTAAGAGTAGAGGTACAGCAAGGCCCGTCGACTTGGAAACTGGGAGGAATTACGCTCCATGAGCAAATTGGTTATTTGTGACCATCCCTTAATTCAGCACAAACTGACGTTTATTCGGAATAAAGAGACGAATACGAAGGATTTCCGCGAGCTGGTGGATGAAGTTGCGACATTGATGGCTTACGAAATTACGCGGGACATTCCGCTGGACACGATTCAGGTGGAGACGCCTGTTGCCGTGACGGAAGCGAAGGTTGTCTCGGGACGCATGCTGGGGCTGATCCCCATTCTGCGAGCTGGACTCGGGATGGTGGATGGTATTCTGAAGCTGATCCCATCGGCGAAGGTGGGGCATATTGGCCTCGCGCGCGACCATGAGACGCTGCAGCCCAAGGAATATTATATTAATCTGCCGACGGACGCGCCGAACCGCCTGCTGATCGTCATCGATCCCATGCTGGCGACGGGAGGGTCCGCTATTGCCGCGATTTCCTCTCTGAAGAAGCGCAGCTGCGACCAGATCAAGCTGATGTGCCTCATCGCTGCTCCGGAAGGCGTGAAGGCGGTGCAGGATGCGCATCCCGACATCGATATCTATATCGCCGCGCTGGATGAGCGCCTGAATGAGAAGGGCTACATCGTCCCTGGACTCGGCGACGCCGGCGACCGCATGTTCGGCACGAATTAGAAAGGCCTCGAAAGAGGATTTCTCATAAATATAGGTTTAAAAAATCTGGTTTTCAGCACCGAGAAGATGCGGATTTTTTAAACTACCATAACTGGGAGTGGAATATTTTGTCGAAATTAAAGGTAATGACGATATTTGGCACCCGGCCTGAGGCGGTGAAGATGGCCCCTCTCGTACTGGAGCTGCAGAGACGGGACGACCAGATTCAATCCATCGTCTGCGTGACGGCGCAGCATCGCCAGATGCTGGACCAAGTGCTCGATTTCTTCGAGATCAAGCCGAATTACGACCTGAACGTGATGAAGGAGCGGCAGACGCTGACGGAGACGACGGTACGCGTGCTGGAGGGGCTTGAGCCGGTGCTTGCGGAAGCGAAGCCGGATATCGTGCTTGTGCACGGCGATACGCAGACGACGTTCCTCGCGAGCTACGCCGCCTTCCTGAAGCAGATCAAAGTTGGCCATGTTGAAGCCGGCCTGCGCACCTGGAACAAGATGTCGCCGTATCCCGAGGAGATGAACCGTCAGCTCGCCGGCGTATTATCCGATATTCACTTTGCTCCGACCGATTGGTCGGCGAACAACCTGCGCAAGGAGAACAAGTCGGAGGAATCCATCTACATAACGGGCAATACGGCTGCGGATGTGTTCCAGTATACGGTAGACGAATCGTTCAGCCATCCCGTGCTGGAGTGGGCCAAGGGCAAGCGGATGATTCTGATGACGGCGCACCGCAGGGAGTCGCTTGGAGAGCCGCACCGCAACATCTTCCGCGCGGTGAAGCGCATTGCGGATGAGCATGAGGATGTGGTTGTGGTGTACGCCGTGCACTTGAACCCGGCGGTTCGGGAGCCGGCCAACGAGATATTGGGAGGCCATCCCCGCATTCGTCTGATTGATCCGCTGGACGTGTTCGAGTTCCATAACTTCTACCCGCACACGTATATGATTATGACGGACTCCGGCGGCATGCAGGAGGAGGCACCATCGTTCGGAGTGCCGACGCTGGTGCTGCGGGATACGACGGAGCGGCCGGAGGGCATCGAGGCCGGCACGCTGGAGCTGGTCGGGACGGATGAGGAGCAGGTGTACAGCAAGGCGAAGTCGCTGCTGAACGATTCCGCGCTGTATTGCCGGATGAGCCAAGCGGCCAACCCATACGGCGACGGCAGGACTTCGGAGCGAATTGTTGATGCGATTCTGCATCATTTTGGACGAAATGCACAGCGCCCGGAAGCGTTCACACAACGTTCATAGTTTATTCCCGGCGGGCGTATAAAGCCTGAATGTACAGCATACAGTGGCACTGTACGGTTTTGGAGGCGCAAGAGTCCTTGTTCCACAAGGGTTTTCACCCCTTTATTCACGCAATGTTTGCCAGTTCGTCAATTGACAAACCTTGCGCCGCTTGGATAAAATAAATGAGGATTGACAGGGGTTGGGACAATATGAATGAGAAGCGCAATGATGACAATCCGTGGAGAGCCGCCGCGCTTGTGGGCGGGCTTGGCATCGATGTCGGGATTTGTATATTCTTGGGGTATTGGCTTGGCTCGATAGCCGGGGAACGCTTCGGCGATTCGAAGACCTGGATGGCTTCCGGGCTGCTTGTTGGTCTGGCTGTCGGCATTCTTTCAGCCATTCTGATTGTCAGGAAGGTGATGAAGAGGACCGATGGTGGATAATATTTTCAAAACGGCGATGCGTTGGGCGCTTCTTATAGCGGCTGCCTGCCTGCTGCTCTGGCTGGTTATGCCGGAGTGGAAGAGCGTATACGCTGGTCTTCTGCTGGGCATATTCGCAAGCTTTCTGAATGCGCTTATGCTGAGACGCAGGGTGGACATTGTAGGACAAGCCGTAAGCGGCAAACGCCGCATGGGAATGGGACTAGGCAGCCGCATCGCGATGGTGCTGCTCGTTGCCATGATTGCCTACAAGAATCCAGAGACGTTCAACCTGCCGGCTACGCTGGCGGCAAGTATGGTGATGCCGTTTCTTACATTGGTATCCGCTTTTCTACACCATAAACGCGAATAAACATGTGAAAGGGGTGAAATTGTTACATGCATGAATTTCCCATAATTATTGTGGGCGGCTTCGAAATTGACTTGTCGACGTGGGGAGCAATCATTATCTCTTCGATAATTACCTTCCTGCTTGCTCGTCTCGCCGTTCGCAACCTGTCCTTACACAATCCGGGCAAGCTGCAGAACTTCATGGAGTGGGTCGTCGAGTTCGTTCACAACACAATCGCGAGCACGATGCCGCTTGAGAAGGTAAAGCGTTTCGTGTCGTTAGGCATGACGCTGATCATGTTCATCTTCGTGTCCAACTTACTTGGCTTGCCATTCGGTATCGTGTTCGATTTCCATCACGAGAACGAATTCTTTGGCATTACGAAGGAAGTTCTGGAGCATCACGGTGGTGCGGTGCACATGGCATTCTGGAAATCCCCGACAGCTGCTCTAGAGGTTACAGCCGGTCTCGCGATTACGGTGATCTTCCTTGTTCACTACCTGGGCCTGAAGGAGAACACGAAGCACTACATCAAGCACTATGTAGAGCCGTTCCCGATCTTCTTGCCGCTTAACATCATTAAGGAGATCTCAAAACCGATTACACTGGCTCTTCGTCTCTACGCGAACATCTTCGCGGGCGAGGTTCTGATCTCAACCATTCTGATGCTGGGCGTGGTCGGTATTCCGTTCCTGGCGATTTGGCAGGGCTTCAGTATTTTCGTAGGCGCTATCCAGGCATTCCTGTTCACCATTCTGACGATGGTGTACATCTCGCAAGCTACAGTTCATCATCACGAAGACGAAGCGCATTAAGCTTTGGTTTAAGCCCCGTCTGAGAGTCGGGTTCGATATCTTGAACGGGATTAGATATATCTAACCGCAACACCACCAATCTAAAACCTATATTCGAGGAGGATTTTTAAATGGATTACGGAGTTTTGGCAGCAGCACTAGCAGTTGGTTTGGGCGCACTTGGCGCAGGTATCGGTAACGGTATGATCGTAAGCAAAACAATCGAAGGTATCGCTCGTCAGCCTGAGCTTCAAGGCAAGCTGCAAACAACAATGTTTATCGGCGTTGGTATCGTCGAAGTTGTGCCGATCATCGGCGTAGTTATCGGCTTCTTGGCGTTCTTCGCTTAAGAATCGTCATACTCGAGCCATTGGCGGGGAAGGCCTAGCCCTCTTCGCCTTCGTTGTGAATACGAGATGTTTAAGAAATAACTTCGAATAAACGTTCAAAAATCCCGGTTTTCAGCACCGAGAAGGTTGAATGAAGCTAGAAAATGAGGATCGGAGCGTAGCAGCGCTACGTGAGAACCGGAAGTTTCGGCTGAATTCAAGATTCGATGCCGAGTATGCTTCATGAATAGCTTCGTGATCAAAATCGGGGTTTTTGAACTACCTTTATAAGTTGGTAGGAAGGAGTGGCAGAATGGATTTTGTATGGGAATCGACGGTATTCGCGATCGCGGCGTTTCTGATCTTGTACTGGCTGCTCAACAAATATGCTTTTGGCCCATTGTTCTCGATCATGGAGCAGCGCAGACAGCTGATCCAGCAGCAGATGAACACGGCTGAGACAAGCCGCAAAGCAGCAGAAACTTCGATGGAAGAGCAGAAGGCGGCGCTTGAGCAAGCACGCAAGGAAGCTTACGCCATCATCGAGCAAGCAAGAACAACCAGCACGAAGCAAGCGGAAGAGATCGTTCAATCCGCCAAGAACGAAGCGGGCCGCCTGAAAGGCGACGCGCTTAAGGATATCGAAAGCGAGAAGAACAAAGCGATCGCAGCGCTCCGCTCGGAAGTCGGAGGCATCTCCGTTCAAATCGCTTCCAAGATCATCGAGAAGCAAGTGGACGAGAAGTCCCAGGAGCAGCTGGTTGATCAATACCTGAAAGAGGTCGGAAGCAAATGAGCCGCGACACGGTAGTAGCGAAGCGCTACGCAAAAGCCTTGTTCGAGCTAGCTTCCGGCAGCAGCATCGTTTCGGAGGTTGAAGCGCAGCTCAAGCTGATCGCGGACGCCCTGACTCAAGACGCAGAGATCGGGAAGTTCCTTTCCCTTCCAAGCGTTGCGCCTGCATCCAAGATTGAAGTGCTGAAATCCGCTTTCGGCGACAAAGTGTCCGGTCTTGTGCTGG
The DNA here is from genome assembly GCF_040834005.1 of Paenibacillus sp. PL2-23. Classification (NCBI taxonomy): domain Bacteria; kingdom Bacillati; phylum Bacillota; class Bacilli; order Caryophanales; family Paenibacillaceae; genus Paenibacillus; species Paenibacillus sp. PL2-23. Next base: position 5,368,796 of record NZ_CP162129.1, on the reverse strand, counting down.
ATACGCTGAGAGTTATCGTATCGCGCGGCCGTCAAGAGCTGATCGGCGACGTATACGAAGCTTACACGAAGATCGCGGGAGAAGCTCTTGGTCAAGCTCATGCGACGGTATACACCGCGCAGAAGCTGTCCGACGCTGAGCTAGCGGGAGTCGCGGAGCAATTCGGAAGCATCACAGGCAAAAAAATTATTGCACAGCAAATTGTCGAGCCAGCGCTGCTAGGCGGCATGCAAGTGCGCATCGGCGACCGCCTGTACGACGGAAGCTTGTCCGGCAAGCTGGAGCGTTTACAAAAATCTTTACATTCCAAAGCACTGTAGATAGGGGTGAACGAATTGAGTATCAGACCTGATGAAATCAGCACGCTGATTAAACAACAGATCGAACAATATAAATCCGAGATTCAAGTCGTAGACGTCGGCACAGTCATCAATGTCGGTGACGGTATCGCTCGCGTACACGGCCTTGAGAACGCGATGCAAGGCGAGCTGCTCGAATTCGCGAACGGTGTAATCGGCATGGCGCTGAACCTCGAGGAAAGCAACGTGGGTGTCGTTATCCTCGGTCCTTACACGGACATTCGCGAGGGCGACCAAGTGAAACGCACGGGCCGCATCATGGAAGTACCTGTTGGCGACGAGCTTCTGGGCCGCGTCGTTAATCCGCTGGGCCAGCCGGTTGACGGCAAAGGTCCAACGAACACAACAGCAACTCGTCCGGTTGAATCCCCGGCGCCAGGCGTTATCGACCGTAAATCGGTTCATGAGCCTATGCAGACGGGTATCAAAGCAATCGACGCGATGGTGCCAATCGGCCGCGGTCAACGCGAGCTGATCATCGGCGACCGTCAAACAGGTAAAACGGCGATCGCGATCGACGCGATCATCAACCAAAAGGGCAATGGCGTAAAATGTATCTACGTTGCCATCGGCCAAAAGCAATCCACAGTAGCCAACGTTGTGGAAACTCTTCGCCGCCACGGCGCGATGGACTACACCATCGTCGTAACAGCGAGCGCTTCCGAGCCGGCTCCACTGTTGTTCCTGGCTCCATACGCAGGCGTATCCATGGCTGAGTACTTCATGTACAAAGGCGAGCACGTCCTGATCGTATACGATGACCTGTCGAAGCAAGCCGCGGCTTACCGCGAGCTGTCCCTGCTTCTCCGTCGTCCTCCGGGCCGCGAGGCTTATCCGGGCGACGTATTCTACCTGCATTCCCGCTTGCTGGAGCGCGCAGCTAAGCTGAGCGACAAGCTCGGCGGCGGCTCGATCACAGCTCTGCCGTTCATCGAGACGCAAGCGTCCGACGTTTCGGCTTACATCCCGACGAACGTGATCTCCATCACGGACGGCCAGATCTTCCTTGAGTCCGACCTGTTCTACTCCGGCCAACGTCCGGCGGTTAACGTCGGTATCTCCGTATCCCGCGTAGGCGGTTCCGCGCAGATCAAGGCGATGAAGAAGGTTGCCGGCACGCTCCGTCTGGACCTTGCGGCATACCGCGAGCTTCAAGCGTTCGCTCAGTTCGGCTCCGACCTCGACAAGTCGACTCAGGCTCGTCTGAACCGCGGCGCGCGTACAATGGAAATTCTGAAGCAAGGCGTGAACCAGCCGATGCCGGTTGAGAAGCAAGTGATCTCGATCTACACAGCGGTTAAAGGCCACCTTGACGACGTAGCGCTGGAGAATATCGGCCGCTTCGAAAGAGAATTCCTGGCGTTCCTGGAATCCAACCATCCGGAGATCGGCGCTTCCATCCGCGACACCAAAGACTTGGTAGCGGACAACGAGAAGGCGCTTGTCGCAGCCATCCAAACATTCAAGAAAAGCTTTGCCTAAGCAAGCGTTCGAAGCGCCGGCACCAGCCTGCGCGTAGAAGCTCTGATTGGGGCATCGGGTTAACATATTCTACGCTCGGCGGGCTCGTCCGGGCGTAGACCCTTACCACGCTCTGACGGAAGTCGGGGCACTCAAAGGCGGGTGAAACAAATGGCAAAAGGCATGCGCGATATTAAACGCGAGATCAAGAGCAAGCAAAACATGAAGCAGATCACGAAAGCGATGGAGATGGTCGCGGCTTCCAAGCTGAGAAAGGCACAGGAGGCAGCAACGCAATCCCGTCCTTACGCGGACAAGCTGAAAGAGGTTGTAGCGAGCATCGCAGCGGGCACCAAGGATGTGAAGCATCCCATGCTGGAGTCCCGTCCCATCAAGAAGACGGGTTATCTCGTCATTACGTCCGACCGCGGTCTGGCTGGCGGCTACAATGCTAACATCCTCCGCAAAGTGACGCAAACCATCAAGCAGAAGCATAAATCCGCAGACGAATACGCGTTATTCGTGATTGGGCGGAAGGGCCGCGATTACTTCAAGCGCCGCAACATGCCGATCATTGAAGAAGTGATCGGGCTTCCGGATGCTCCAACGTTCGCAGACATCAAATCGGTTGCTTCGACTGCCGTTCAGATGTTCGCGGATGGCGCTTATGATGAGCTCTACCTGTGCTACAACCAATTCGTGAACGCGATTACCCAGATTCCATCGGAAATCCGTCTGCTCCCACTTGAGGAGATTGACGGAGGAGCAGCGGTATCGGCTTACGAATATGAGCCATCGCCGGAAGGCGTGCTGGAGGTTCTGCTGCCGAAATACGCGGAGACGCTGATCTACAGCGCTGTGCTTGACGGCAAGGCTTCCGAATTCGGCGCGCGTATGACAGCCATGGGCAGCGCGACGAAGAACGCCACGAAGATGATCAACCAATTGACGCTGACGTACAACCGCGCGCGTCAGGCGGCGATCACGCAAGAGATTACCGAGATCGTTGCGGGAGCTAACGCACAATCGTAATTTGATTCTTAGCATATAAGAAGGAAGCAGGAGGGAAAGCAATGAAAAAAGGACGCGTTGTATCCGTCATGGGTCCAGTCGTCGACCTGGAGTTCGAACGCGGCAATCTGCCGGAGATTCTGAACGCCGTTAAGATCGACAACAAGGCTGTGGGCGGCGGTATCGACATTAACCTTACGCTTGAAGTTGCCGTTCACCTTGGCGACAACATGGTTCGCGCAATTGCAATGAGCACGACGGACGGTCTGGTTCGCGGTATGGAAGCCGTTGATACTGGCGCACCAATTACGATTCCAGTCGGCGCTCCTACGCTTGGCCGCGTATTCAACGTACTTGGCGAGCCAATCGACGAAGCTGGCGACGTTACATCCGAAGTGAATCTGCCGATTCACCGTTCCGCACCTGCGTTCGACGAGCTGTCCACGCAAGCGGAAATTCTGGAAACAGGCATTAAAGTTATCGACTTGCTCGCGCCTTACACCAAAGGCGGCAAAATCGGCCTATTCGGCGGTGCCGGCGTAGGTAAGACGGTAACGATCCAAGAGCTGATCAACAACATCGCGCAAGAGCATGGCGGTATCTCCGTATTCGCCGGCGTAGGCGAGCGTACTCGTGAGGGCAATGACTTGTACCACGAGATGAAAGACTCCGGAGTACTTAGCAAAACAGCGATGGTATTCGGTCAGATGAATGAGCCGCCAGGAGCGCGCGCGCGCGTTGCCTTGACGGGTCTGACAATGGCTGAATTCTTCCGCGACGAAGAAGGCCGCGACGTTCTTCTGTTCGTTGACAACATCTTCCGCTTCACGCAAGCGGGCTCCGAGGTTTCGGCCCTTCTGGGACGTATGCCATCGGCGGTAGGTTACCAGCCAACGCTGGCAACTGAGATGGGTCAGCTGCAAGAGCGTATCACGTCCACGAAAAAAGGCTCCGTTACTTCGATCCAGGCGATCTACGTTCCTGCGGACGACTACACGGATCCGGCTCCTGCTACGGCGTTTGCTCACCTTGACGCAACGACGAACCTGGAGCGTAAAATTTCCGAGATGGGTATCTTCCCGGCGGTTGACCCGCTGGCGTCCTCCTCTCGTATCCTGTCGCCTGAAGTACTGGGCGAAGAGCATTACAACGTCGCTCAAGGCGTGAAGAAGATTCTTCAGCGCTACAAAGAGCTTCAAGATATTATCGCGATTCTCGGTATGGACGAGCTGAGCGAGGAAGACAAGATCACAGTTGGCCGCGCTCGCCGCATTCAGCTGTTCCTGTCCCAGCCGTTCCACGTAGCTGAGCCGTTCACAGGCAACAAAGGCATCTACGTTCCAGTCAAAGAATCCGTACGCAGCTTCAAGGAAATTCTCGAAGGCAAATACGATCATCTTCCGGAAGAAGCTTTCCGTTACGTAGGAGTCATCGAAGACGCCGTGAAGAAAGCCGAAACGCTTTAATAGCGGTAGGCGGGAGGGATCCACATGAGTACCTTTCAGGTAGAAATCGTAACGCCAGAGCGCAAGGTGTACGAAGAGACGGCGAATATGGTTAGCGTAACAGGCTCGGAAGGCGAGCTCGGCATTTTGCCGAATCACATTCCGCTTGTAACGCCGCTTCGCATTGCTCCGGTTATAATCAAGCGCAATGGCCAAGTCGATGTCGTAGCCGTTAACGGCGGCTTTATCGAGGTTCGCAAGGACAAGGTTGTTATCCTGGCCGAAAGTGCCGAGATGGCAAGAGATATTAACGTGGAACGCGCCGAGGCTGCCAAGCAGCGCGCTCAGCAGCGTCTTGCCGCCAGGCAGGACGAAGTCGATTTCCGTCGCGCGGAGCTTGCGCTCCAGCGTGCTATGAATCGGATCGGCGTCTCGCAGCGTTAATTCCAATAGAAGAAGGCATCCGCAGGCTTCAGCGCCGGGATGCCTTTTTTGCATTTTCTCATTCAAATTCGGGGCGAAGCAGGCTTCTAACTCATGTTTAATGGGAGAGCGGTCGGCTGGCTGTATATCGTGTGAGTTTCAATAGTCGAATTTTCGTCCAAACTGGCGTTTGAGCTCGGTAACGATCATAAAAGACACTTAGAGCTCAAATTTGGCATCGCTCAGAATGTAACGGTCAAATTGGACGCTTAGCGGTCCGAAACGGAGGGACTCTCGCTCAATCGTTATTCTAACGATCGAAAATGTCCGTCACAGCCTGGGATCGCCAATTAGAGTCGTGTAAGCGTATTTTACGTTCGTTAGAAGCACCAATGCTACGCCTTGCGTGGACGAGATGATGCACAGGGCGAAGCTTTGTTTGGTTAGTTGGCGGAACAACGACACGAGGTGTCGTTGTTTGAGTGATTGAGGTAGATTGGCGTGCGATAACGATATGAGGTGTGGCTATAGCGGCGAAAGTGGAGTTAGTTGGCGGAACAACGACACCGCGTGTCGTTGTTGGAGCGGATGAGGTTCCTTGGAGCGCGATAACGACAAGAGGTGTGGCTATAGCGGCGAAGGGGCAGTTAGTTGGCGGAACAACGACACGAGGTGTCGTTGTTGTAGCGAATTAGGTCTCATGGAGCGCGATAACGACATGAGGTGTGGCTATAGCGGCGAAAGTGGAGTTAGTTGGCGGAACAACGACACGAGGTGTCGTTGTTGTAGCGAATGAGGTCCCTTGGAGAGCGATAACGACATGAGGTGTGGCTATAGAGGCGAAAGTGGAGTTAGTTGGCGTAACAACGACACGAGGTGTCGTTGTTGAAGCGGATGAGGTCCCTTGGAGAGCGATAACGACATGAGGTGTGGTTATAGCGGAGAAAGTGGAGTTAGTTGGCGGAACAACGACACGAGGTGTCGTTGTTGGAGCGGATGAGGTCCCTTGGAGAGCGATAACGACATGAGGTGTGGCTATAGCGGCGAAAGTGGAGTTAGTTGGCGGAACAACGACACGAGGTGTCGTTGTTGAAGCGCATGAGGTCTCTTAGCGCGCTACAGCGACACGCAATCTCGAAACTTATGATTAAAAAAATCAAAATAATCATCTATAAAATCATTTCAAATTGATAATAAATCATTCAAAAAATTTATTCGCATGAACAATGAATAATACCCAAATTTCTCTGCGTATATGTTAGAATAGTTAACATCATTAATAGGTAACAGCGGAGAGAGAGTGGGGAGAGATTTATGTTTGATTGGCTGGGCATGAAAACAGGGTTTCCGCTTTGGGTATCATGGCAGTTGAACAAGGATTTGAAGGAGGACGTAGAGTCAACGTTCGAGGGCTTTGCGGAGACGCGTAAGGAGCTGCTGCTGGGTTGGGCGGGGGATAACTGGATGCTGATGGAGCGACTGCGTAACGAGGTGGAAGGGCTGCTGCATGCGTCGACGGCTGGTGCACCTCAAACGCTGACAGGTGTGCCACAGTCGCTGACAGGTTCACCTCAAACGCTGACAGGTGCGCCTCACACGCAGGCTGGTGCGCCACAATCGCCGACACGTTCGTCTCAATCGCAGGCTGGCGCGACGTCTCAATCGTCGGTGCTCCTCGAAGCGCTGTTGCAGAGCACCTATAATCGCGCTATCGATATGACGGAGCTGTTTTATCTCGATGCTAAGGATGGCTGCGTTGCGGCATCCACACATAATAAGCACCTCGGACAGCGGTACGGAGAGGGAAGCTTGCTGCATGAAGCGCTCCAGTATGCCAGCCATGGCGGAGAGGGCCGCAATTGCCTGTATGGGCCGTATCGCGATCCCGTCACGCTTCAGCTTGGCGCTAGAAGCTCTTCGTTTCATGACGCGGTTACGCTTCTGTTCGTTGCACCGGTGAAGCTTAACGGCATTCTGACGGGCTTCATCTGCGGTCGTGTGCCAAACGATGTCATTGGCGACCTCATTCAACGGGAGTCGGGCCATGTGTATCCGGATTCCGGAGACAACTATATCTTTATGGCGAAGCCGATGCTGAATCCATCCATTAAGCCGGGCACGGCGCTTTCCCGCAGCCGATTCGAGGATCGCACCTTCACCCACGGCGAGAACCTGAAGGACGGCGTCACAACCGAATGGGGCACGGTAACCGTGAAGGAGCATACCGAGCTGGAGCTGCTGTTCACCGATCCGGCGACTGGCGAGCTGCATCCCGGCGTGGCGAACACAATCCGCAATGGAAGCAACCTGTTTGTCGAATTCCCAGGCTACTCGGATTATCGCCATATTTCTGTCATTGGCAAAGGGGTTACCTTCCAGCTGCCGCATTGCCCCGACAAGTGGGGCATGATGTGCGAGGGCGATCTGGAAGAGGTTTACCGCATTCGCAGCATCCGGTTCCGTCAGCTGAAGCTGCATGTGCTGACGACGCTTACGGCAAGCATTCTTCTGGCTCTGCTGGTCACCTTTGTTGCGATTCAGGCGCCGGTCTGGGCGATCGGACTTGTAGCTGGAAGCTGCAACCTGTTGTTTGGTCTCGGGGTTATCGGCTTCTTCAAAAAAAGAGAGGATCGCCGCGTCGTCAACCATATGCGGGACGTCACACGATTTATCCGTATGAACGCGGAGGGCAGGGGCGATCTGACCAAGCGCTTGCCGCTCACCTCCTTCGACAATGATGAGATCAAGGACATGGCTAAGTGGCTGAACAATATGATGGATTCCATTGAAGGCATTATGCTGCAGGTGAAAGCGGCGGCCTCCGATGTGACCGCCAGCCAGCGCGCGCTGAACGATACGGCGAATGCCACATCGCACTCGACAAGCAGGGTCAGCGGTCAAATTAACGAAATGATCAGCAGCATACGGCTGCAGCTGAAGGATATCGACATGGCGAAGGAAACGGCGGATATGATGCGCGCCACGCTGCTTAGGCTGGAGGAGCAGGCCGCCGAGCAGATTGTAATGGCGAAGCAGGAAGTGGATCGGATCGGCGACAAGATGGGCCATATATCGGCCAAGGTTGGCGAGACGAACGAGACCATCCGCACCTTTATGAAGACCGTTCAGGAAATTCAAAGCGTGCTGCAGGTCATCGAGCAAATTTCGTCGCAGACGAATCTGCTGGCGCTGAACGCCTCGATTGAAGCGGCCCGTGTCGGCGAGCAGGGCCGTGGCTTCGCTGTCGTCGCCAGCGAAATTCGCAAGCTGGCTAACAGCACGAGAGAGTCGACGGAAGAAGTCCATGCCATCACGCACAAAATCTATAAGGAAGCGGAGCGGGCGTACGTCTCCATGGACGAAGGTACGCAGGTGGTGGAGGAAGGCAATCAATACGTGGCTGCGGCCAAAGCCACATTGTCCGCTGCGCATTCTCAGGATGCCAGGAAATCAGCCGTTGTGGACGAGGTGGTCCAGCTGCTGGAGAATATCGCCCTGGTCAGCCGAGAGAACCGCAAGGTATCGGGCCAGGTGGAGAGCCGGATGAAGGAGCTGATCCAGGAGATGGGCAGCGTCCAGCAAACCTCGCAGAATGTGGAATGGATTACGACGCTGATGCACCAGATGGTGGGTCAGTTCAAGCTGACGGACAATCGGGTGCGTTAGGCGTAGATTAGCCGGTCTCATTGCTTATAAGAGCGATGGGACCGGCTAATTGTATGTTAGCTAAAAAAAGTACAACCCTACATAAGCAAATTCCTCGCCATGAACCCCTCCTTTCTATATAGTGAAGCTGTATATGTAAGCGCTATCTTAGTTAGAGAGGGAGTCATTCTATGAAACAAGGCTTATTGAAAAGAAGCGTTAGTATGGTCCTAAGCTTCGCCCTCATTTTTTCGTTTATTCCGCCGGTTGACCGGGCGGAGGCTTCGCAGAATACTGATTCTGCAGCCTATTATGAGGACAACGAACGGTTCGACGATTTCCAGAACCTCGATTCGACGATCCCTATGGGCCAAGCTGTAAACTCCAGCAATACAACGGCGAGAACCTTGAATAATTGGAGATCCAATGCAAGTGCCGGAGTATGGAGCATCGGCACAGACGCAGGCTCGAATGTCGGGATGGTCTTGAACGGAAACGGCACGTCGACAGCGTGGCTTATTGAATATTCCGCCAATGATGTGCTGTTCTCAGCCAAGGTTAAGCCGGACACGAGCTCGGCGACCAGCACGTCCTACTTCGGTGTGGCCACACGGGTAACGGACAATAACAACATGTATGCGGTGGCTATACGCAAGGTATCGGCGACACAGCACAATCTGGTGTTGTTCAAGCGGGTTTCGGGAACGATTACAGAAATTTCGCAATCTGTGCCGATTCCGAATTTTACAGCCAACCAATATTACCGGATGACGATGCAAACCACCGGCACGCCGGGCAACACGGTCTTGATCGGCTCCATTGAAGGCGGTCCGACGGTAACAGCAACGGTTACGGATACAACAGGCATCCCGACAGGCTCAAGCGTAGGCTTCTTCGGAAGCAGCAGCATGAAGGCGTTTGTGGATGATATCTATGCCATGAAGCTGTTCCCTGGTACTCCGACTGGGGTTACCATCGTCTCTGCAGTGGACAATCAGATCAGCCTGAAGTGGTCCGGCGCAGCCGGAGCGGAGCGGTATCATGTGAAGCGAGGAACAGCGCCAGGCGGACCTTTTACCACCATTGCAACGGTGTCCTCCGGCAGCTATCAGGATACCTCGGTCACCAATGGCAGCACCTATTATTATGCGGTGAGCTCAGCCGCCAAAACGATGGATGGCGTGTATCTCGACGGCAGCCTGTCGGCCTCTGCGGCCGCGTCTCCGCTGGCTTCAACGGCAGCGCCCGAAGCACCGGGCCAGCTGTTCGCTGCCATTCGCGACACGGAGGTCGGCATTACATGGACGGAGGTGCCGAATGCCGTCGGCTACAAGATTAGCCGCAGCAGCATCTCGGGCGAGAGCTACAGCGTCGTTGCCACTGTGGATGGCGTGAGCACGAGCTACCTGGATCAGGGCTTGACCGTACACACCGATTATTATTATACGGTAACGGCGTATAATGCATCCGGCGACAGCCTGGCATCTCCTGAGCTGTACGCCAGAACGGAATATCCGCCTCTTGCGCCGCAAGGCTTGACGGCCATTCCAGGCCATTCCACGATTAAGCTGCAATGGCAGCCCGTCGCAGATGCGGTATCGTATACGCTGAAGAGGGCCAGCTCCTCCGGCGGCTCCTATTCCGTACTGGCTTCAGGCTTAACAGCGCCTGCTTATGAGGACAGCAATCTTCAGAACGGCGAAACGTATTTCTATGTGGTGCAAGCGCTCAACGACAAAAACGGCAGCAGCTTGAATTCCCTGGAGGCTTCCGCCAAGCCGCAAATGCGCTATACGTTTACAGAGACGCAAGTATCGGCCAGCGCCTTCGACAGTATGTACAACGGAGACGGCACTTGGGGCAATAAACCGGCCAACACGATTGATGACAACCCCAATACAAGATGGGGTGCGAATGGTGAAGGAGCTTGGGTGCAATACGACCTGGGCACGGTGTCAACGATCGGCTACGCAGGCATCGCCTTCTACAAAGGAAACGAAAGATCCTATGCCTTCGATATTCAGAGCTCTAACGACGGCATAACCTGGAATACCATCTACACCGGCAACAGCAGCGGCAAAACGCTCGGAATGGAGACGTTCGACGTAGACAATACGGACGCTCGATATGTTCGAATTGTGGGCAAGGGCAACAGCGCGACTGCTTACAACGGCTATACGGCGGTGCATGTGTATTCCCCGGTCTCGGGCGATACTACCGACCCTATCGGACCTGTGAATCAGCAGCCTGCCCCTAACGTGGGTGAGCGCCCTATCATGGCGGGACTATACAATCCTGACGGAACCCCGCATGAGCTGCCGTTGCCGAATGCAACGACAGGCACACGAATTAATGTGAAGGATCATGGCGCTATTGGAGATGGCGTGGCGGATGACCGTCTAGCGATCCAGAATGCCATCAACGCGGCGCAGCCGGGCGATGAAGTGTATTTGCCGAACGGCATCTACAAGCTCATGAGCACCTATTCTGCGGATACACACATTATGCTGAAGACAGGGGTTAATCTGACGGGAGAGAGCCGTGAAGGCGCGATTCTGCTGTCTGACTTCGACAACCGACTGGGTCCGGATGATGTCAGCACTGGCCTGACGAATGCCAGCAGCCGAGTGCTGTCGGCCATGAATCTGAACAGCATTACGATCTCGAGCCTGACAATCTCATCCACCTGGGATAATGAATACCCGACGGACCCTGCAATCGCCCATCCGCTTCGCGGCGGGTACAAGCATGGCATCTATATTGACAAGTCCACAAGCGGCAGCTCAGCCAGCGCGCCATACAATATCGTGGTGGACAATGTCATTATCGAGAAATTTGAGAAAACCGGAGTGCGTATGGCCAAGGGCAAGCATCTTGTTGTTCGCAACTCCATATTCCGCGACGCAACCGATATTGGCGGAGGCGGTGCGGGTTACGGCATCGCGCTGCAAGGCGATTTCAAGGTTGACCGTTACGGCTATGAGGAAGATTCCCAGTTCAATCTTATTGAGAACAATGTATTCGACGGCACCAATGCGATGCGCCACGGCATCATTGTGCAGGCATACACGCATAACAACCTGGTGCATAACAACACCTTGATCAACAACACCTATGACGCGATTGATCTGCACGGGGAAGACGAATATTTGAACGAGGTATCAGGCAATACCATTATTGGCACACGCAGAGGCGCCGGCATAGCGCTTGGCAATACTGGCGGCGGCTATCCCAGCAATCACAGCGAGGCTGGACCGTTCAATTATATTCACAGCAACACGCTGCGCAACAATGCGGAGGGCATTACGGTGGTGCTTGGATCGCCGGATACCATCATTGAAAACAATATCATCGAGATTGATCGTTCGACCTTCGTCAGAGGTCCATACCAGCAATCGCTAATTGGCCTTCGTCTGTTGAACGCGCCAAGAACGATTGCATCGAAGAACACGATTCGGAATTTCGAAGCGACGGATGTGCCGATCCTGCTGGATTACGATAACGGCGACACGAATGCAGGTTATATCGGCAACGGCAACCCGCGTGACATTCAGCTGCTGGACAACAACATTGAAGGCAGCATGCGCGGCATCGAAATTCGCAAAGGACATGGGCATGTGGTGACGCCGAGCGGCGTTCCCATTCTAAACATGGCTGGAAATCCAATCTATAACGCGGTGCATTACGCCGCTGAGGACACACGGGGCCAAGCGGAAGGGCCGTTCGCGGCACTGTTCAAGTTCGACCTGGCGAACATCGATTTACGGGGCGCTGCGTCGCTCCAGCTCAGCGGCAGGCTGACGGATACGAATCCTGGCGGCGAGACGATTACGCTTCAGGTCTATGGCATGACAAGCACAGATATGAGCAGCCCTTCGGCAGCAGCAGCTGAGGATGGTGTGTATCTCGGTGAATTCACGATGAAGGGCTTCAAGGATAATACGTATAATCTGCCTTACAATGTGGATTCCTACAATATCTCGACGGATGCCATGACGCAGTATGTGAACAGCAGGCTGGACGGCGAAGCTGTATTCCTGGTCGCCGACATGACCGGTCAAGGCGTGCCAATCGAGCTGTATGCGGCGAGCCATCCTTTCATTAACGTTCGTCCGTTGCTGAAGACGGCAGCATATGTGCCGCCTGTCTATCCGGTGACTCCGAACGACAATGAAAAGCCTGCGGATAATACCGTATTGCTGGATACGAATGTCGTCACCTCCAACGGTAAAACGATCGCCCAGGCGAAAGCAGACGGCAAGGCTGTCGAGGATGCCGTGAAGCGCGCGGTTAACGGCCGCCTGACCTTGACGGTTGATCCGGTGGCAAACACGGCTGGCTCCAAGGTTCTCGTGAATAGCGCGGCTCTGCGTAAGGCTGCCGGGGATGGACTTGTCCGCACCTTGGTTGTCGAGAGCGGACTTGGAAGCTATCAATTGCCGATTACAGGAGCTCTGCTTCAGGAGCTTGGCGGAGCGAGCGAGCTTGCCATCGTCATAACCCATGATGCTGCGGCGGCTGAACGTGCGAAGGCAGATGGATGGAAGGTGAAGGCTTCCGTTGACTTTACGGTGCTGGCCGTCGATTCTGATGGCGCTTCGACGGAAATCTCGTCCTTCCAGCAGTATGTTCCTCGTACCATTAAGACGGCTGATAAGGTGAATGAAAACATGACGGCTGTGGTTCGTGTAGAGAAGGATGGGAATGGGGAGATTCGTTACACCTCGATTCCTTACACGATCTCCGGAGATACAGTGACGCTATACAGCAGAACCAACAGCACCTATATGGTTCTGGAGAATGCCGCTTCCTTCGGGGATGTGACGAAGCACTGGGCGAAGGAAGAAATCGAGCGTATGGCTGCAAGACGCATCGTGCTTGGCATAAGCGACGCGGAGTTCAAGCCGGACAAGGCGGTGACAAGAGCCGAGTTCGCCGCTCTCGTCACAAGGACGCTTGGGTTGTCCGCGGCGTCGTCCGGCACAGATTCAGCCTTCCATGATGTCACTGAGAAGGACTGGTACTTTGCGGGTGTGAAAGCGGCTGTCGAAGCGGGAATTGTGCTCGGCTATGAGGATGGCACCTTCCAGCCGAACAGAACGATTACCCGTCAAGAGATGGCGGTTATGATTCACCGCGCAATGGTATTTGCCGGCTATTCGAGCGAAGACAGCCAGAGCGGCCAAGCCTTCAAAGATGCGGACGTATTCCAGGGCTGGGCGAAGGAATCCATTGCTCTGATGGCTTCCATGGGTATCGTCAATGGCGTTGGAGAGGACCGATTCGCTCCCAATGAGACGGCAACCCGCGCACAGAGCTCCGCTATCCTGTATCGGATGCTGCAGCGACTGACCTTCACCAACTAAGGAGTGGCCTATAAGAACCGTTCTCCAGCCCAGGCTGGCAGGAACGGTTCTTTCCTGTTTGTATAGGTTTCCTGTTTGTATAGGAACGGATGGGAAGTTACGGTACAATGGTAGGGAATAGCATCGTGCAGCGCTTCATGGTTGAGTGGCTATGAAGGATGAGAGGAGAGGACATGAAGTGAGAAAGTTGTTTGTTGTGGGTGACAGCATCTCGATACAGTACGGACCGTTCTTGAAGGCCGAGGTGGAGCAGGAGTTTCATTACGATCGGAAGCGGGGAGAGGCGCAGGCCTTGGTCAATCTGGACAAGCCCGTGGGAGCCAATGGCGGAGACAGCGCCAGAGTGCTGGAATATTTGTCGAGCGAGCGTGAGCAGGGTGTGCGGTATGATATTCTGTTGGTGAACTGCGGCCTGCATGATATCAAGACCAGCGTAACAACCGGAGAGAAGCAGGTGTCCGCCCAGCAATATAAAGACAACCTGGAGCAGATTGTGGAGACGGCGCGCAGCATGTCCAATCATCTGATCTGGATCACTACCACGGATGTGATTGACGAGATTCATAATGCCCAAAGCGAAGCCTTCCATCGCTTTCATAGCGATGTGCTCGCCTACAATGCCATAGCGGCGGACTTGATGGCTCGGCATGAGGTGCCTGTCATTGATCTGTACACATTCACGCAGGCCTTCGGCGCTGAAGCTTATCGGGATCATGCCCATTTCACGGAGGAAGTACAGCGTCAGCAGGCTGGCTTTATTGCGAAATGGCTGTTTGAAGCGGGCTTTCATCTGGCGCAGCCGCGTGGATAACAGCAGATTAGACCCTATAAGTATGCAGTAAGCGACTGATTTTTAGGTCATATGAGGTTTATTGCCTCCGCAGGGTAGTGCACTATAATAGGTAGACTACAACATAATATATCCTGGGGGGACAACGTGTGATGAAGTACAGCTACTTGAAAAAATTGTTTATATACAGTTTACTCTTGGGCGCTTTACCGGTAATCGCAATGGGTGTGTTCTCTTATGACCGCGCTTCGACTGTCGTCCAGCAGAAAGTGGATGAAGCGAACCGACAAATACTGAATACGACCAAAAACAGTCTCGAGCATAGACTGGAAACGGCACATGTGATGGCTACCCAATTTACGACCTCAACGCTGGCGGTAGCGGCGCTGCGCATGGATATAGATCGAGGAGATTTCCAGACGGTTACGAATCTGGTGAAGGCCATGCAGGGCTTTCAAGTATTCGATTTCGTCCAGAGTGTTCACTATGTCAACCTGGAGAAGGGTTGGGTCATCAGCTACAAGGGGATGGAGCGGCTGGACAGCGAGGAGAAGCTGGCGGAATGGACCGCCGCCTTATCCAAGGAGCGGACCTCGCAATGGGAGACGGGCATTGAGGAGGGTGTAGTCACCTTAATTAAGCCCTTGCCCTTCCTGTCGGAGAAGCTGCCGCCCAGCGCGGCGTTCGTTATGCGGTTCTCCCCCCGCTTGTTTGACGGCATAGTCAGAAGCGAAAGCTTCGGGGATACGGTCATATACAATGAAAATATGGAATTAATCTTTCGCAATTCGGAAACCTTAAGCTCCAGAGACCCGCAGGATGAATTCGAGCTGCAGTCGAAGGTCAAATTTGCCAAGCAGCAGGATATTCGACTGGAGCTGGCAGGCGAGCCCATGCTGGCTACCATCGCGGACTCCGCCTTCAACGACTGGAAATATGTATCCTTGGTCCAGTTGTCCGATATTCGGAAGGAGTCGCAGTCCATTGGCTGGGTGACGCTGATTATGTGTCTCGTCATCGTGTCTATTACGCTTAGTCTGGCGTGGCAAGGGTCCAGGATGTTCTACTCCCCTATTCGACGGCTGAAGGATATGGTCGCCGGCACCAGCCATGCGCCGGGCACATCCGCTGCCGCGGACGAGCTTCAGTATATTCATACAGGCATACAGGGACTTCTCGGCAATCGGATGGAGCTGCAGAAGCAATTGCAGAAGCAATACCCGTACCTGAATGAGCTGTTTGTCATGAAGCTTCTGCTCGGTCAATTGTCGAACAAAGAGATCAACGAGCATATCGACACCTTCGATATTCCCCGCAATTGGGAGCAATTCAGCGTTCTTACCCTGCGTATTCATACGCTGGATCAAACCCGGTTCGAGGAGAGGGATATGGGTCTGATCCTGTACGCCGTCAAAAATATGATGGAGGAGATTCTGACGCCAGCCCAGCCGTTCAAGCCCATTATTATGAATGAGAGCTGCACGGCTATATACGTCAATCCCCTGCAAGGGAAGGGCGCGCAGAATGAAGGCGGCCTGATGATGGCATGCGAGGAGATGGAGGAGAAGATCCGAGCGTTCCTGGGGCTCGATATTCAGATCGGCTTAAGCCGGATCCATAACGAGCTGGATCAGCTGTCTATCGCCTTTGCGGAATCCGCTACAGCACTGCGCTTCTGTCAGCGTACCGGCTGCCGCGGCGTCATGAATTCCGAGGAGGCGGACCCCGGCAGGCTGCTGGAGATGTCGTATCCTGTTCGACGCGAGCAGGAGCTCTTGGAGGCTGTGCAGAGCGGAGATCGGGAATCGGCCTACGACATTGTGGAGAGAATTCTGCAGGAAGTGGAGAAGAGACAGTTCACACAGATGGAGGCGCAGGTGCTCTTCTACCAGCTGCTGGTCAAGCTGATCGGCTTGCTGCAATGGGATGAGCAGACGCTGAAGAAGATGCTCCTGGACGCGGAATATATCCAGGCCTTATTCCGTACGACAAGCTTCGAGGAGCTGGGCCACTGGTTCACCCATGTCGGCATGGAGCAGCTGTTCGACCTTCTGCTCGCTCGGGAGCAGACACACCAGAGCCAGATTGCCGCGCAGATCAAGCATTTGGTGCAGACGAGGTTCGAGGAGAATCTAACTCTTGAGGCTATTGCCGACAGGATGAACTTCAACGCCAACTACTTAAGCCGAGTATTCAAGAAGGAAGCCGGCATGAGCTTCAGCGACTACATGGCGATCACGAAGCTGGAGATGGCCAAGCATCTGCTGACGACCAGCGACTTGAAGGTGCAGGAGGTGGCGGAGAAACTGCATTATCAGAGCACGACCGCGTTTATTCGCTACTTCCGCAAAATGGAGGGCATGACGCCTTCCAGCTACCGAGAGATGAAGCAATAGCCGATACAAGCATGTCTTCTCAGTATGGGGGACATGCTTTTTGTATGCCATGCGATGTCATCAGAGGTCATACCCTGCCCAAACGATATGCAAGGTGTGACATCCGGGGTGTGCATCTGCTGCACACCCCGGCTTTCTCCACGTGTTTCTACTATATATAGCGCCAATAATGTGCATGGGATGCGTCTGCATGTGTGAGGGTGCTGCATATAGACTTCCGGCTGGAATGGCTTTAAGGTGAATGTACAACAGGAAGAGGAGGTGGCCGCATGGAACATACAGGAACCAGCTATCGATGGTATAAACCATTCATCAGAGATCGTTGGTTATACCTCATGTTATTGCCCGGCATTTTATTCTTTATCGTCTATAAGTATTTACCCATGTGGGGAGTTATCATCGCGTTTCAGAATTATTCGCCCTCACTAGGGCTGATGGATAGCGCCTGGGTAGGGTGGAAGCACTTTGATCGCTTGTTTTCAGAACCAACCTTCTGGAGACTGTTCCGCAACACACTGCTGTTATCCGTCTATCAGCTGACTTTCTTCTTCCCGATTCCCATCATTCTAGCGCTCATGCTGAATGAACTGAGACAGCAGCTGTTCAAACGGTTCGTGCAGACCGTTATTTACATCCCGCATTTCGTCTCCTGGGTCGTTATCGCAGGGATCAGCTATCTCTTCTTGACACCGGAGGGCGGGTTCATTAATGAATCGCTCGCGGCGCTCGGACAAGAAAAAGTCAACTTTCTGATGAGCGAGGACTGGTTCAGGACGCTGCAGGTATCGCAGGTCGTCTGGAAGGAAGCGGGCTGGGGTACAATCATTTTCCTTGCCGCGCTGGCCGGCGTTGATCCGCAGCTCTATGAGGCAGCGAAGATTGACGGCGCCAACAGGTGGAGGCAGCTATGGCATATTACGTTGCCCGCGCTGCGCAGCACGATTGTCATCCTGTTCATCCTGAGACTTGGAGATATTATGGAGCAAGGCGTAGAGCATATCCTGCTGCTCATCAATGCGCTCAATCGTGAGGTCGGCGAGGTGTTCGACACCTATGTCTACACGGTGGGGCTGCTCCAAGGTAATTTCAGCTACAGTGCGGCGGTAGGGCTGTTCAAATCGCTGGTTGGCTTGATCCTTGTACTGGTAGCAAATTATCTGGCTAAGAAAGCGGGCGAAGAGGGGGTGTTCTAGACATGTCGAAAACCTTCGGCGAAAAAAGCTTTGACGTTTTCAACATTGTGATTCTGAGCTTGATTGCAGTCGTTATGATCTTCCCGTTTATCTACATTACGGCGATGTCCTTCTCCGATGAGAAGACGATCGCACAGGGCGGATTAATTCTATTCCCGAAGGGCTGGTCCCTGGAAGCGTACAAGTATATCTTCTCCACGGATACGCTGATGAGAAGCTTATATAATTCCATCCTGATTACGCTTGGCGGAACACTCGTCAACCTGATCATGACCAGTCTGATGGCTTATCCACTGTCCAAGGGCTACCTGAAGGGCAGAAAAACAATTATTATGTTTGTTGTCTTCACGATCCTGTTCAGCGGCGGTTTGATTCCTACGTTCCTCATCGTCAAATGGACAGGGCTGCTTGACAGCATGTGGTCGGTCATTATTCCGACCTCCATAAGCGCATTTTACCTGATCATTCTGAAGAACTTCTTCCAGCAGATACCTGATGGCCTGGAGGAATCCGCCAAGATCGACGGCGCCAACGATATGGTCATCCTGCTTCGGATCGTATTGCCGCTGTCGCTGCCGGCTATGGCTACCTTTGCCTTGTTTTACGCCGTCAGCCACTGGAATATGTACTTCCAGGCGATTATGTATATCAATGACAACACCAAGTGGCCGATACAGGTTGTTCTGAGACAAATCGTTATTCTGTCGCAGAGCTCTATCGGGGATAACTCCTCCTTGGCTGATGAGGTCATATTGCCTCCGCAGTCGATCAAGATGGCGGTTATCGTGTTCGCAACAGTGCCTATCATGCTTGTGTATCCGTTTCTTCAGAAGCACTTTGCCAAAGGCGTGCTCTTGGGCTCTGTCAAAGGCTGATATATAAATAGGGAGGTTATGGTTATGAAAAGAAGAGGTTGGGTAATCGCTTTATTAGCTAGTTCGTTAGTGCTGGGAATGGTGGGCTGCAGCAACAATGGTGCGAAGCCTAGTGAATCTGCGAATCCATCGCAGACAACGGGAACAGGAGGAGAGAAGGCCGAGGAGCCGTTCGAGCTCAGCGTGCTGTTCCATTATGACAGTGAGCCTCCAAAAAATGATTCTGAGGTAGTCAAGCTCATCGAAGAATACACCAACACAGAGCTGGATGTGCTGTCCGTTCCTTCCTCCACTAGCGCGGAGAAGTTCAATGTTACGGTGGCTTCAGGCAACTTCCCATCAGCGATCAAAACGTTCTATGAAACACCTGTCGTCAATGCGATTCAAACAGGCATCTTCTGGGAAATTGGCCCATACCTGCAGGACTATCCTAACCTTTCCGCCATTAACCCTCTTGTCTATGACAATATAAAAGTCGATGGCAAAATTTATGGCATCCCATCCGTTCGCGATCTGGCGCGTAATACGATGGTCTACCGTAAAGACTGGCTGGAGAAGCTTGGCCTGCCAGAGCCAACAACAGTGGATGAGTTCTACAACATGCTGCATGCATTCGCTACAAAGGATCCAGACGGCAATGGCAAAAATGATACCTACGGTCTGATTGAATACAATACGCTGTTCAACATGGATATCATCGCTGCTTACTTCGGAGCGCCGAATCAGTGGGGCGAGGAAAACGGACAGCTAGTGCCTTCCTTCGCAACAGATGCTTATCTGGAAGCGCTGCAATTCTACCGCAAGCTGTTCGATGAGAAAATTATTAACCAGGACTTCCCTATCACATCTCGCGATCTGTGGTTCAATATGTGGGATGCAGGCGAAGCGGGAGCTATGCGCCAGGTTACTCAGAACGGTCTGATCCGTCAACGCGGCGCTCAGAAGACAGATCCTAATGCTGAGATTGACATGGTATCCCTGCTGGAAGGCCCTCGCGGCAAGATGATCTACTCGGAACGCGGAAGCAACGGCTTCTTCCTGATCTCGAAGTCCGCTGTGAAGACGGAAGAGGATCTGAAGAAAGTGCTGTCGTTCTTCGACAAGCTGATGGATAAGGAAATGTCCGATCTGTTCAACTGGGGTATCGAGGGTCAAACCTATACCGTTACTGACGGTAAAGCGAAGCATGTAGAAGGCGAAGCCTACAATAAGCTTCTCTCCCCGTACAACCAGCTTGCCGTTGGCGATATCGTGAAAAACTCGACGCCAGGCGTTCTGGAGCCGCTCCAAATGCTGGGTGTGGAGATGAATAAGGAAAACGAGCAATTCGCGCTTGCCAACCCTGCTCTGACGCTGAATTCTCCTACGAATACGGAGAAGGGCGCGCAAATCATTAAGATCATCGAGGATGCCAGAATCAAATTCATCCTGGGCGAGATTGACGAAGCAGGCTGGGAGAAGGCTGTACAGGACTGGATGAAAAACGGCGGCCAAAACATCATTGAAGAATACACGGCTGCTTACAAGCAAAATCAGTAGTACTAAAGGATGAAGGCATAATGAATATTGTATACTTGCATTCTCACGATACTGGAAGATATATTCAGCCCTATGGCTATAACGTTCCAACGCCCAACTTAATGAAGCTGGCAGAGGAAGGCGTCATCTTCCGTCACGCGTACAGCGCAGCTCCGACTTGTTCACCAAGTCGGTCTGCCCTGCTGACGGGGATGACTCCCCATTCTTGCGGCATGCTGGGCTTGACACACCGAGGCTTCGAGCTGAATGATCCTAAGCAGCATCTGGCATCATTTTTGCAAGATAATGGCTACAGAACAGTGCTGTGCGGCATTCAGCATGAAACGGTGGATGTCGGCAGTCTTGGCTATACGGATATATTGTCGACGGAATCCAACGATAAACGCAATGCGGCTCTTGCCGCAGAGTATATCAAGGAGCTTCCGGCGAAGCAGCCGTTCTTCCTGTCGTTCGGCATGATTAACACGCACCGGGACTTTCCCGAGCCGGCTCCCGATCTGAACCCGGATTTTGTTATGCCTCCGGCTCTGTTCTATGATCATCCCATTAATCGCGACGACATGGTCAGGTACATGACCTCCGCCCGCATTATGGATGACTGTATCGGCGTTGTCATGAACGCCTTGGAGCAGGCAGGTCTGATGGACAATACGCTCATTCTGTACACGACGGATCATGGACTTGCGTTCCCGCATATGAAGAGTCAGCTGTATGATGGCGGCATCGGCGTATCCTTGATTATGAAGCATCCTACAGCGTTTCCTCGCAGAGGGGCTGTAGATGCGCTTGTGTCTCATCTGGATGTATTCCCGACGCTGTGCGAGCTGCTGGAGCTGGATAAGCCGGATTGGCTTCAGGGCGAATCTCTCCTGCCGGTGCTTACGGGCGCCGAGGAGGAGGTCAGAGAGGAGCTATTCGCTGAGGTCACCTACCATGCCGCTTATGAGCCTATGCGCTGCATTCGCACGCAGCGATACAAGTACATTCGCTTCTATGACGAGCATGGCCAATATGTAGCGGCGAATGTGGATGATGGCTTGGCCAAAACCTTTATGGTGGAGCATGGCCTGCTGGCGGAGAAGCATGTCAACGAAATGCTGTTCGACCTGTATCTGGACCCTGTGGAGAGAGTCAATCTGGTGGGCAATCCAGCCTATATGGAGGTTTATGGCTCCTTGCGGGACCGTCTGGCGAGCTGGATGGAGTCGACAGACGATCCGCTGCTGAAGGGACCGGTGCCGAAGCCGCCTGGCGCCAGAATCAACACGCTCAGCTCCCTGAGCCCGCGTGAGCAGAATTACGAATAATTGGCGGTGCACCTAGCAACGAGAGCTTCAAGCAAGTGAAAGCCTTCAGATCCGCCAGCAGAACGGGTCTGAAGGCTTTTTCTCTTGGTGCCTGGGGCGTATATGCAAGGTAATGATTATTGATCGTTATAGGTGTTCATGCTAAGGTGGGCATGGTATTCGCGTCACGCGCAAGGGATACGGTAACCCCTGCAGGATCGCAAGCGCTTTCATAATGGTGATCAATAAGGATGTGTTTAGATGAGGTTTAATGGTTATTTGCAGCGGCTGATCGCTTTTACGCTGCTGCTCAGCATGCTGCCGGTCGCCATACTTGGCGTCTTCTCTTATTCCAAGTCCGCCTCCGATATTCAAGACAAGGTGAATGACGGGAATATGATGCGCCTGAAGCAGACGCAGTTGACGGTGGAGCAAGCGCTGAAGACCGTTGAGCATACGGCTGTGCGGTTCGCCAACTCTCCGCTGGTGAACGCCAATATTGATGTAGGTCTGACTCCGGATGATTTCCAGATCGTTGGGGATCTGATGAAGGAATTGTCGACCTTGTCCGGGGTGCAGCTGGAATCCTTCGATCCCATTCTGATCAGCAGCCGGCAGGGCTGGGCAGTCAGCGATGACGGCCTTGGACGGATGGAGGCGCAGATCGGCCAGGAAGAGCTGGCTTATTATACCCAGCTTCCGGAGCAGCTGCTCTGGATCAGCGAGGCGGGAGCGCCGTTCGCAGGCGGCTCGCCTGGACATATTAATCTGGTCATTAAGGTGCCGCTCAATGACAGCTCGCCATCCGGTCTGCTGGTTGTTCGCACCTCTACAAGGGATATTAGCCGGCAGATCTATAAGAACCAGAGCTCCGGCAGTGTGGTTGTGCTGGATGAGCAGTACAGGGTGCTGGTCTCCGATACAGACCTCCGGACAGGGGAGGATGCGGCGGCATACCCGTTCATGAAGGCTATTCAAGGCCAAGGCTACGCTGCGGGCTATACAGAGGCTGATGTGGGACAAGAGAAATCCGGCATCAGCTATATTCGCTCCAGCTATAATGGCTGGTCTTATTTGTCCATTGTATCCATCGACGAGATTACGAGCGACGCGCGCGCCATTGGATGGTTAACGCTCATTATATGTATCGTCACTCTGCTGCTTACCACCTTGATCTCCTTCCTGGGTTCGTTCCGGATGTACCGGCCCATTCGCAGCCTGTATGATTTGTCCGCAAGAATGACGGGCGCGACGGAGGCTCCCGCCAAGGGAGGGGATGAATTCCGCATTATTAGCGAGCGGATTCACAGCCTGGACATGAATCGAAGCCAGCTGACGGAGCAGCTTGACCGGCAGGTGGAGCAGCTCAACGACTTTTTTGTGCTGAAGCTGCTGCGCGGTGAAATTCCCCGGAGAGAAATCGAGGAGCGCCTGCGCTTGTTCGGCTATACGGAAGGCTGGACGCAGAAATGTGTGCTGGCGATACAGATTGATACGCTGGAGGGTACCGTATACGAGGAGAAGGACAGGGACTTGATGCTGTTCGCGATGAAAAATATCGTGAATGAGCTGGCCCCGGAGAACGCTCTGCATGCCTGTATGGTGACGGGGCATGGCGTTATTGTGATACGGGGAGGCTGCCATGACTCCGAGGCGTTGTTCGTGAAGGAGCTGTACGCGCAGGCGGAGAGCATTCAGAAGGCGATCAAGCATTATTTGAAGCTGAAGGTCAGCATTGGCATTAGCAAGGTATGCGCCTCCTACGACCAGCTGCCCCAGGCTTACAGGGAGAGCGTGGAGGCGCTCAAGTACCGCATGAAGCTGGGACATGAGTCGATTCTCTTCATTAAGGATATGGAATCAGGCGGCGGCAAAGCCTCGTATCCGGAGCAGCTCGAGAATCGGCTGCTGGATGCCGTCAAGGAGACGGATAAGGAACAAGCCGATATACTGCTGGAGGAATGGCTGGAGGATGTGTTCAGAAGCGAGATGAGGCTGGACGAGTATCAGCTCTCCATGGTCCGGCTGCTGACGGGGATTATGCGTATTGTAGACGATTCCGGAGAGCCGTTTCGCTGGAAGGAGCTGGAGGGCAAGTCCATTATTGATCAGCTGTTCGAGCTGACCAGCAAGCGAGAGATTGGGGAGTGGTTCCGCGACACGGTTATCGCTCCGGCGATCCGGCTACTGGATGAGCGAAGAGGCGAGAAGTACAAATCCATCTCCGACGAGATCATACGGATCATACATGAGGAGTACGACACGGATCTGACGCTGGAGGATTGCGCAGCCCGTCTTCATTACCACCCCAGCTACATTTGGCGCATCCTGCGGAAGGAGGCTGGCATCAGCTTCAGCGAATACCTGGCGCAGCATCGCCTGAAGGTGGCGAAGGAATGGCTGGAGGGCTCCGATATGACCATTACGGAGATCGCGGAGCGATTGCGGTACAATAACTCGCAGAACTTTATCCGGTACTTCAAGAAGATGGAGGGCGTATCGCCCGGGAAATATAGAAAGGAACGCCATAATGCGGACAATGCCTCCTGAGACCCGGTTTTCAGGAGGTTTTTTTACCACAATCATCTCGTTGAATGGACCGCTCGGAACAGTCTACACCTTGATTATTGCCTGTAATGACACCCCGCAATTCGCTGATTCCAAGGCATTCCGACAGGCGGGGATATGATTATATACGGTAATCGGACCTGATGGTACATTGGGATCAAACGAACCAGAAGGAGGCCGAAATTCGCCGTCATGAAAGACATCATTACGAACGCGGGCTCATCCAAGATGATCAACAGGATGCAGAGACAGCTCATGAGTTATCAGAAAATCCGCAGGCTCGTGAGGGATAGATGGTTATATATACTGTTGTTCCCCGGACTGCTGTATTTTCTCTTATTTAAGTATTTGCCCATGTGGGGAATCGTCATCGCGTTCCAGGACTACAATCCATTCCTTGGGGTAATGGACAGCCCGTGGGTAGGCTGGGCGCACTTTGAGCGGCTGTTCGGCGACCCCGATTTTTGGGTGCTGCTGCGCAATACCGCGCTGATCGGGTTGTATAAGCTCGTCTTCTTCTTCCCGGCGCCCATCATTATCGCTTTGATGCTGAACGAGCTTCGCAAGCAGGTGTTCAAGCGGTTTGTTCAGACGATGGTTTATATCCCTCACTTTATGTCGTGGGTCGTTGTGGTAGCGATTACTTATGTACTGTTCACAACCGAGGGCGGCGTCATTAACGAGTGGATCGCATCCATCGGAGGAGAGAAGATTAACTTCCTCATCAGCGCTGATTGGTTCCGCTCCGTGTTTATCGGCCAAATTTTGTGGAAGGAAACCGGCTGGGGCACCATCCTGTTCCTTGCCGCGCTTGCCGGCGTCGATACGGAGCAATACGAGGCGGCGACCATTGACGGAGCGAATCGCTGGCAGAAGATGTGGCATATTACGTTCCCGGCCATTCGCAGCACGATTATTATTTTGCTGATTCTCAGACTTGGCGACTTCCTTGATACAGGCTTTGAACATGTCTTCCTGCTGCTGAACCCGATGAACCGAAGCGTCGGCGAGGTATTCGATACCTATGTCTACACCGTCGGTCTCGCGCAAGGGCAATACAGCTACAGTACCGCGGTAGGGTTGTTCAAATCGTTGATCGGACTTGCGCTTGTATTGGGCGCGAATCACGCTGCTAAGCGGGCCGGTCAAGAAAGTCTGTATTAATGGAGAGAGGAGGCCAATAACGGATGCTGAGAAAAAAAACGTTGGGCGGCGTGCTGTTCGACAGCTTTAACTATATTTTCCTTACCGCCTTTGCCCTGGTCACCGTGCTGCCCTTCATACACATTATCGCGGTGTCGCTGTCTACAGCTCAAGATTACGGTGCCAAGGAGTTTATTCTGTGGCCAAGAGGCTTAACGCTGGATGCTTATAAATACCTGTTCGCTATGGACTCGGTTCCCCGAAGCTTGCTCGTTACGGTGTACATTACAGTAGCGGGGACGATCGTCAATCTGATCTTTACGCTGACGATGGCCTACAGTCTGGCGAAGAAGGAGCTGCTCGGCAGGCGTACGATTATGCTGCTCGTCATCTTCTCGATGCTGTTCCAAGGCGGCATGATTCCGACCTATCTCGTCGTGAAGGAGCTTCATTTGATAGATACGTACTGGTCTCTGCTGCTTCCGGGAGCGATCAGCGCCTTCAATATGATTATTATTAAGAACTTCTTCCAGCAGCTTCCGCCTGGTCTGGAGGAATCCGCGAAGATTGACGGTGCAAGCGATCTGGGCATCTTGGTGAAAATCGTCATTCCATTGTCCATGCCGGTCATCGCGACGTTCACCCTGTTCTATGCGGTGGGACACTGGAACACGTTCTTCAACGCCATTATTTATATTAACGATGCGGATATGCGTCCGATTCAGGTGGTGCTTCGCCAGATCGTCATCTTATCCGAGCAGCTGGGCACCAATGATGACTTCAACGCATCAGCCGTCGCCAATCTGTCATCGTCCATCAAGATGGCGGTTATCGTGGCGGCAACGCTGCCGATCCTGCTGGTCTATCCGTTCCTGCAAAAATATTTTGTCAAAGGCATTATGTTAGGCTCTATGAAGGGCTGATTCCGCAAGGCAACATCGGTACAATCTGCCAGGCATGCTGTATGCAGGCATGCCGGCGGTTGGATAATAGATAAGAGATAAAAGGGAGGATTTATTCAATGTCGACAAAGAAACGGAAGTGGAAAGGTCTGCTTGCTCCAGCTTGTACGATGTTTCTGGCTGCCAGCCTTCTCGCTGGGTGCGCGGGCAATAATGCCGCTCCGGAGCAAAGCTCCCCTTCACCATCCGCGAACGCGGGCAATGCACCAAAGGAGGATGCACCAGCCGAGCCTTATGCTATGAAGCTGATGGTGCTGAGCTTGAGCCCGGACAACCCAGAGAAGGACAATGCCTTCCAGAAGGCGATCGAGGAGCATACGAATACGAAGCTGGACATTACTTGGGTGCCTCAGGACACGTATGATGAGAAAACGAACCTGATGATGGCTTCCGGCGAAATGCCGGATCTCATGTACGTCAAGAGCATGAAGTCCTCCAGCATTCTGAATGCTGTGAAGGCGGGCGCATTCTGGGAGATTGGTCCTTATTTGAAGGATTACCCGAATCTCAGCCAAGCGAACGAGGGCATTCTTCGTAACCTGGGCATCGACGGCAAGGTGTATGCCGTGTATAAGCACTCCGCGCCTGCTCAGGTTGGCGTGACATACCGCAAGGACTGGCTGGACCAGCTCGGTATGACAGAGCCGACAACACCGGATGAGTTCTACGAGATGCTGAAAGCGTTTAAAGAGAAGGACCCGGATCAGAATGGCAAGGACGACACATACGGCCTCATCTATTGGAAAGAGGATTACCTGAGCATGTTCCGCATTATTGCGAACTGGTTCGGCTCTCCGAACATCTGGGGCGAGGACGAGTCGGGCAACCTGACTCCGGACTTTGTAACAGAAGAATACATGACCGCTCTGAACTTCATGAAGAAGCTGTATGACGACAAGCTGATCAATCAGGACTTCGCGGTTGTGGCCAACTCCAAAGCAAACGAGATGTTCTTGGCTGGTGAAGGCGGCTCCATGCTGAGCTCCCTGAACAACCCGGCTGCATGGGTAGCCAGCGGCAAGACGAAGCCGGAAGCGGTGCTGGATGCCTTCAGCACGCTGGAAGCGGGCTTCGGTCCACGGGCTAGAGCGGGCAGCGGTTATCTGGGCGTCTACATGATTCCGAAGAAATCCGTACCTAACGAAGAGGAATTGCACAAGGTGCTGAAGTTCATGGATCAGATGAATGACAAGGAGATGCAGAATCTTCTGGAGTATGGCATTGAAGGCACGCATTATAAGGTGGAAGACGGCAAGGCACTGATTACGGACAACGAATTGCTGCAGAAGCAGCTGCTGGATTACAAGCAGCTGCAGGTGAAGGTAGCCATGAATTTGACGCCTCCTGGCGGTCTGCTGCCGATCCAACAGAAGGTTGCTGACCTCAAGGAGGCTAATGAGAAGGTTGCTGTATACGATTTGGCGCAGCCATTCGATTCTGACACCTATACGAAGCAAGGCCAGCAGCTGGACAGCATGCGTTATGACATGATGGTGAAATACGTGATGGGCCATATTGACGCGGCCGGTTACCAAGCTGAGGTCGAGAAGTGGCGCAATGCCGGCGGCAACGCTGTGATCGAGGAATTGAACGAGCAATATCAGAAGACGAAGTAACACTTGCAATACGCGGGAGAGACAGGTTTAGGCGAATTCGCCTAAACCTGCTCGACTAGGTGGAAGAAAGACATCGTGAGAGGAGTACGGACAGATGACAAGGAACAATCCGGCGCTGCTAATGGAACAATTGCTGCACAGAGTCGAAGGTATTCAGTCGGATGTATGGCGGCTGAATATGGAGCATTGGGAATGGAACTCGGGCGTATGTCTGTTCGGGATCATCAAGGCGTATGAAGCTACTCATCAGGAGCAATACCTCCGGTTTCTTCGTGAATGGTACGACCGGAACGCGCCGCGCCGCAAGTCCGGCTCGGTCAACACCGTTATATCCGCGAACGTTGCCCTGCTGCTGCTGCAGGAAACAGGGGATCGACAGTATGAAGAGGTGTGCGAGGAATATGTCGATTGGTGCCTGCGCACGGCGCTGAAGACAAGCAACGGCGGCTTCGCTCATGTATGGAGTGAAGGCGGGCTGGAGGATTACAAGAATCAGCTGTGGATCGACTCGCTGTTCATGGCCTGCTTGTTCATGCTTCGGTACGGAGCGTATAAGGGCAATGAGGAGCTGCTTCGGGCGGCAAGAGAGCAGTTCGACATTCATATTCGCTGCCAATTCGATCAAGAAGCCGAGCTGTTCTACCACGGGTATCATTGCGTCAGCGGCAAGCCGCTGGGCGAATTCTGGGGAAGAGGCAACGGCTGGGCGGCGGCAAGCCTGGTGGAGCTGCTGGAGCACGAGCTGGCGTCCCAAGTCGATAACTCCCCATATACCCAGGTGTTCCGTCGACTGATGGAGAGAGCCTATGGTCTGCGTCTGCCGGACGGCACGCTTCGCACGCTGCTCGTTGTGGAGGACGCGTATTCTGAATCGACGGCCACGGAGCTGTTCGCGTATGCTGCTCTGAAGGGAGCAAGGCTCGGCGTGCTGGATGAACGCTTTGAGGCATGGGGCAGGGAGACCGCTGAGGCGTTATCCGCTCAGCTATCCCAGAACATCATCCCGCAGAGGGCTTCAGGGGGAACGGATTGCCAGGGGAGAGAGGGCTATCTCCAGGTTCCGTATACCGAGACGCTGTATGCGTACGGCATTCCATTGATGCTGCTCAGCGAATCGCTGCTGCCCGGCGGGAAGCTGCAGGAGACTGCCCATGTTTGATAAGCTGCTGGCACGATGGCGTTCGGTACTGACAGGAGGCTCGGAGCTCGCCTTTGAGCCTTCCGATCCCGACTTTAGAGACAAGCTTGAGCGTATAGCTGAAGCCGCGCGCGCCCACGCGCAAGCCATGGATACGGGGAGCCTTGATGCGATGTGGCAGGATGTGCCGAAGCTTCCGAATGCGGCGGATCTGCACGAGAATTACAGCAGGCTGCTGGAGATGGCTCTCGCGCATGAGACGCCGGGCTCGCCGCTCTACCAGGATGAAGCTCTTGGACGCAACGTGTTGCTAGGGCTGGAGTGGATGTATGCCCATCGTTACAACGAACGAACGGCGACCTACGGCAATTGGTGGTATTGGGAGATCGGATCTCCTCTGCTTCTGACCAATACGCTTTGCCTGATGCGAGAGCGTCTCCCGCAGGAGAGGCTGGCCGCATACCTGGAGCCCATTGCGAGATTTATCCCGAACCCGTACCTGATGCGGACTGCGGATCTGGCGGAGCCGTACACCTCTACGGGAGCGAATCGGGTGTGGAAGTGCCGCGCTTATTTGTTCCGTGCGCTGCTGCTTGAGGACGCAAGAGGAATCGCCGAGGCTCGCGACGCTCTGTCTCCCGTATTCGAGCTGGCCGCCTCCGGCGACGGCTTCTATGCGGACGGCTCGTTTATTCAGCATAAAAAATTCTCGTATACCGGCGGTTATGGCAAGTCGCTGCTGAAGGAATTGGCGGAGCTCGCTTACATCCTGCGCGGAACGCACTGGGAAATGGCTACTGAGCATACCCACACGATGGTGGAATGGCTGGATCAAGCCTTCGATCCCTTCATCTTCCGCGGCCTTATGATGGATATGGTAAGGGGCAGGGAAATTTCCCGAAGCTTTCCTGACAGCCACTCTGGCGGCCAGACGATCATCGGCGCAGCCTTGCAGCTGGCGGAGGTGGTGTCAGCCCAGCGATCGGCATGGCTGAAGGGGAAGGCGAAGCGATGGATGTTGGACAACACGTGCCGGAATATGGTGGCGGAGGCTCCACTGGCTATCGCGGTGCTGGCCAGGGCCGTGCTGCGAGACGACAAGGTGAAGCCTGCGGAGGAGGCTGCGTTATGTCGCGTGTACGCCCGTATGGACCGGGCTGTGGCGAGGGGTAAGGGGTATGCCGTTGCGGTGAGCATGTTCTCGGGCCGAACAGGCAGCTATGAATCCATTAACGGCGAGAATCTGAAGGGCTGGTATACGGCGCATGGCATGACTTATCTGTATAATGCCGATCTGACGCAATTCAGCGACGGCTTCTGGGCGACTGTGGACCCGAATCGTCTGCCCGGCACAACCGTAAGCCATATGCCCCGTGACAAGGGCTTCGGGCTAGGCAGGTCGATCGCGGGCGAATTTGTCGGAGGAGCCGCTGACGGAGCACAATATGGCCTTGTTGGGATGGAGCTGCTGGAGCCTGGGGAGTTCCACGCCCGGAAGTCATGGTTCATGCTGGGGGATGTCATCGCGGCAGTGGGTACCGTGCTGGAGGGCTCGCAGGTGCCGGTGGTTGAGACGATTGTAGACAATCGGAAGCTGAACCGGGAAGGGAACAACCGCATTGTGGCGGAGACAGAGGAAGGCTGTGAGGAGCTCATAGGTGACGGAGACGTCCGTACGCTTCGGCCTCGCTGGATGCATCTGTCCGGAAACGTCCCGGGAGCGGACATGGGATATGTATTCCCGAGGGCGGCCACGCTCAAGCTGCTTCGCGAGGAAAGGTCGGGACGCTGGAGCGATATTAGCGCCAAGGGCTCCGATGAGACATTGACCCAGCATTATATGACGGCTTGGCTGGAGCATGATACCCGTGAGAAGGAGGATGCGTATGCCTATCTGCTGCTGCCGGGAAGAAGCCCGGGGCAGGTTGCCGCCTACGCCGATAACCCGGATCTTGAAGTGGCAGCCTTAACCCGCGACATTCATGCGGTGTCGGATGCCAGCAAGGGGTTGTTCGCCGTACACTTCTGGGAAGGAGGTTGGAAGAAGGCTGGCGTGCTCAGCTGCGACAGTCGCGCTTCAATTCTGTTGAAGGAGAGTGAGGAGCTGCTGGAATTGTTCATCGCAGACCCGACGCAGACGGAAGAGGGAAGCATAGAGCTTAAGCTTCATCTGGCCGTCGATGCGGTAGAGAGCTGCAGCGAGTCTATTACGGTTATTGGCTTGCAGCCTGCGGTCTGCTTGTCTGTGAAGCGGGAGGGCTTGAAGGGGACGACGCAGCGCGTTGTGTTCCGGAAGATCAATCCTGTTAAAATTTGACTTTAGGGGGAAATGGATATGTCGAAGACATTTTTGAAAGCGATTTCTATTATGCTTACCCTTTGTCTTGCCCTATCTTTGACCGGGCCTGTAGGAATGTTGACGAAGGCGGAGGCGAGCTCCACGCTGTTATCCAATGATTTCGAGAATGGGGACACCTCGGCCTGGAATTTGCCGTCCGGCTTCGCTCTGCATTCGGATGCAGGCAACAACGTGCTGAAGTATACGTATAACGCGGGCAGCTCCACGCGCAAGTACGCTGTAGCGGGGGAATCTAACTGGTCGCACTATGAGGTGGAGCTGAAGGTGACCAGCGCCTCAGACAGCAACAGTGTCGGCGTATACGCCAGATATAACGGTGAGAATAACCATTATCTGCTCAGGTTGGACACGGCAACGGATACGCTTTCGCTGGTCAAGCGATTGAGCGGGAACGCTTCGCTGCTGGGCTCCGCGCCAATCGTGCTGGACCTGAACACGTGGTACACGCTGAAGCTTGAAGTGAATGACGATCAGATCACGGGTTATGTCGATGGCGTACCGCTGGTTTCGGTTACGGACGCCTCGCATACAACGGGCAAAATAGCTATTGGCGGCTACAGCAAGTCCAGCTACGCGGTTGACGATGTCATCGTGAGGGACCTCAGACAGCCTACAAGACTGGAGGTGCAGCCAGAGAGCGTTGTCCTGCTGGAGGATGAAGTTCGTCAGCTGTCGGCCACCGTCTTCGATCAAGGGGATCAGGCCATGAACGACGTATCGGTAACCTGGAGCAGCGATGACGCTTCTGTCGCAGCTGTTGACGGGAACGGCTTCACGACGGGCATGGCGGCAGGGTCAACGGTTGTTCGCGCGACCTATGGCAGCCTGTCGGATTCCGCCGCTGTTACGGTAGAGGAGCTTGTAACGGAGGCGCCGCTGGAGCTGAAGCGTACACTGCAGCCGCTTGAGGTGGATGGAGCGCTGGACGAAAGCGTATGGAGCCTCGACCGCACAGCGCGCAAATCCGTGCTCGGCGTGAACGGCAACACGGTGAACTTCGGAGCGCTGTGGGATGAGGACTACCTGTATGTTGGCGTGCAGGTGTTCGACGATGCGCTATGGAATGATTCCACTGATTCCTATGACGATGATTCTGTAGAGGTCTTCATTGATGCCGATCATAATCACGGCTCGACTTATGATGTGAATGACTGGCATTTCCGCAAGGGCTATAACGATACGGCGCTCTTCGAGAGATTGAACGAAAGAGCAGGCGTACTCCATGCCTCGGCGGCCATTCCGGGAGGCTATGCTGTCGAGCTTGCCATTCCGTGGATCAACCTGGGGCTGACGGCTGGAGCGGGGCTTGACTTTGGCTTCGATCTTGCCGTGAATGACGATGATACGGGCGGCGTGCGCGAGGGCCAGCTAGTATGGAGCGGCATTGCCGACAATTACAAGAATACGGTAGCGTTCGGCGATGCCATCTTGCTGTCCGATACCGTAGGCACGACGCCTCCGCCGACACAGCCTGCTCCGGTTGATCGTTATGTGACGCCGCAGGGCGCGGGTTCGATGGATGGCAGCAGCTGGGCGAATGCGTTCGCCGGAGACACGGCTGGCGGCTTGCAGGCGGCCTGGGATGCTACAGGCGATGGCCATACGCTGTTCGTCGGCAGCGGGACGTATACCGTGCCGCAGACGGTAGAGCTGACCAGAGGCGGTACGGATGAATCGAGCTGGAAGCGATTGCTTGGCGTGGATACGGGCGCGGGAGCGCCGGTGTTCCAAGGCGACTATACCCTGTCCAATCAGGTGCAGCGGAGCCTCATTGATGTTCCCCTTGGCGTGAGCTACTGGCATATTGAGAATATCGTCATCAGGAACTACTATTATGGCGTCTATGCCAACGGACAGCATGAAGGCGTGCGAGTCATTGACGTCGATATGCATGACATGAGCGACGGCGTCTATATGTGGGGAAGAGCTACCCGCTCCAATCCGGATGCAGGCTCCCACGATATTGTGATCAAGGGCGGCCACTACACCAATTATACGAAAAGTGCCGTGCGCTTCCGCAATGGCAACTATAATGCCAGCGTCATCGGCGTAACGGCGGATGCGGGCGGACAGGCGAACTATGCGGCAGGCAGCTTCCCGATGGGCTTCCGGATCGGCAACTCGCCGGAGTCGGAGTATATTTTCGACCATGACATCGTCTTCCAGGACGTCGTCAGCAGCAACAGCTGGCATGAGAATGGCGGCAACTATTGGAATGGCGACGGCTTTGCGGCAGAGCGCCAGACCTATAACCTGACCTATGTGCGCAGCAAAGCGTTCGACAGCACGGACGGCGGCTGGGATGACAAATCCATCAACCCGGTGTTTATCGATACGGTTGCCTTCGGCAACAAGCGGAACTACCGGATTTGGTCGGCGGATAAGGCGGTATTCATCCGGTCGATCGGCGCCTATTCCTACAAGCGCGGCGGCAACGGCGATTCCCTTGGCCTGTGGGTGGGCAGCGCCGTCGGCAAGGCGGAGCTGTACTACAGCACGCTCTACAATAACGAGAATACGGAGATCGCGTTGGAAGGCGCGACCAACCAGGTAGATATTTACGACTCCATTATCGGGGACAGCAACGGAGGGGCGCTGTACGTCCTGAATGGCGGACAAGTGAACGTCACCAACACCGAGGAATATATTGCGGGCGTGCAGGGCAATGATCCGCAGTTCGTGAACGGCACCAATGCGGGCTGGCAAGGGAACAGCACGGATTTCAACAGCCAGCTGTACGGAACGGCGAAGGGCTACACGTATCCGGGTCCGAACAGCACGCCTTACACGGTGCAGATCAGCGCCGCCAGCCTGTCGCTTGACAAGTATGAGGAGGCTGCCGTAAGCGCCCAGGTGCTGGATGGTAACGGACAGCCGGTCACGGATCTGGAGAACGTCATTTGGTACAGCGATGATGCCTATCTCGCACGGCTGCTGCAATCGCGCGGCGCAAACGCGGTGGTACAGGGCTTGAACGAGGGTACAACCCAGCTAGTGGCGATGTACAAGGGAGCGGAGGCGAAAATTACCGTCACCGTGCCTGGAGCCATGCAGGCGCCGCAAGACGCGGAGGCGCCAGTGACAACAACGAACGCACCCAGCGGTTGGGTGAGCGACGAGGTGGAGGTGCAGCTCACGGCATCGGATGACCTCTCCGGCGTCGCCTCGACTTACTATCGCTTGAACGGAGGAGAAGAGACAGCCGGCACCTCCCTTACCATTGTCGAAGAGGGTGTTCATACGCTGCAGTATTGGAGCGTGGATGAAGCCGGCAATGCGGAGACGGCTCAGACCGTGGAGATCAAGGTGGATCGCACGGGACCCGTCCTGCAGGTGAATACGAACCTGCAATCCTTATGGCCTCCGAACGGCAAATTTCATGACATTATCGTCGACGTGAGCGCGGAGGATGAGCTGTCGGGCACGGCTTCGATCGTGCTTACGGGTATATCCAGCAATGAAGCGGGAGAGCTGGAGGATATTCAGGATGCGGAGTACGGGACCTTCGATACACGGTTCAAGCTGAGAGCGAAGCGCGAAGGCTCGGGCTCAGGCAGAGTCTACACCGTCTCCTATCGAGCTACGGATGCGGCAGGCAACGTATCGACGGGCGAAGGTTATGTGGTTGTAGAGCACGACCAATCCAAGAAAGAGAAGTAGGGCTGGATCAGGATTTGCGATAGAGAGAGGGAGCTGCGAGAGAGATGAATATTGTATATTTGCATACGCATGACACGGGGAGATACATTCAGCCTTACGGCTATGCCGTGCTAACCCCGCATCTGATGAAGCTGGCGGAGGAGGGCACGCTCTTCCGCCAGGCCTACACGGCCGCGCCTACCTGCTCGCCGAGCAGGGCGGCGCTGCTTACGGGCAGCGCCCCGCATTCCAACGGCATGCTGGGCCTGACGCATCGAGGCTTTCTGCTGCACGACTATGGCCAGCATCTGGCTGCGTTCCTGCATGCCAATGGATTCGACACGGCTCTGTGCGGCGTGCAGCATGAAGCGCCGGAGCGGACGATGCTGCCTTACGGGCAATTCCTGGATGCCGAACTGACGGACGCCTATGAGCATGAGGATATCAGCCATGCGCACCGAGCGGCTGCTTTCATCCAGGAGGAGCGTGAGAAGCCGTTTTTCCTGTCGCTGGGACTGTTCAACACGCATCGGGAGTTTCCGGAGACGGACCCTGAGGTGAATCCGAACTATGTGCAGCCGCCTTATCCCTTCGCCGATACTCGGCAGAACCGGGAGGACATGGCGGCGTATATCAGCTCGGCTAAGCTCATGGACCGCTGCGTGGGCATTGTGATGGAGGCTCTGAAGCAATCCGGCAAGGAGGAGAGCACGCTGGTCATCTTCACGACGGACCACGGCATTGCCTTCCCGCATATGAAGTGCAGCTTGTACGATACAGGCATTGGCGTCGTCCTGCTGATGAAGAAGCCAGGAGCCGTAAGAGCGGGACATGCGGAGGATGCGCTTGTA
The DNA here is from genome assembly GCF_040834005.1 of Paenibacillus sp. PL2-23. Lineage (NCBI taxonomy): Bacteria > Bacillati > Bacillota > Bacilli > Caryophanales > Paenibacillaceae > Paenibacillus > Paenibacillus sp. PL2-23. The sequence goes on along the minus strand of NZ_CP162129.1, from coordinate 5,332,731 downwards.
TCGCAGATCGATCTGTTCCCGACGATATGCGAGCTGCTGCAGCTCCGGAAGCCGGACCATCTGCAGGGCGTTTCGCTCCTGCCGCTGCTCCAAGGGACGGCGGAGAAGGTGCGGGACGAGGTGTTCGCCGAGGTCACCTTCCATGCCGCTTATGAGCCTCTGAGGTGCATTCGCACGGAGCGCTATAAGCTTATTCGATGGTTTGACGAGCATGACCGCCCAGTGCCTGCCAATATCGACGACTCGCCGTCCAAGGCATTCCTGGTTGAGCATGGCCTATTGGAGGAGAGAAGGGATTCAGAGGCGTTGTACGATCTTTATCTGGACCCTGTGGAGCGGGTGAATGTCGTTCGCAAGGAGCGTTACGAGAAGGTGTATCAGGAGCTGTCGGACCGTCTCCTGGCGTGGATGGAGCAAACCGGAGATCCTCTGCTGAAGGGCAGGGTGCCCATTCCGGAGGGGGCGCGCATTAACAAGAGCAGCTGCATCAGCAATCGCATGAACGATTACGAATAAAGAGCAGAAGCAACAGCAGTCGCATGAACGATTACGAATAAAGAGCAGAAGCAACAGCAGTACAGCAGAACAAAAGTATACAAGAACAAAAGAATACAAGAACAAAACAATAAAATAACAGTAGAACAAAAGAACAGCGCACAGGGCGGCAACCTCCCTGTGCGCTGTTTTTGTTGAAATAAAAAGTATATGCTTCCTCTATACGGGGCTTATATTTCAACGCGAAACGTATGCTGCCAGTCAATGGACGGCGCAGCCGTTTACACTTGCTCGTACCAATATCCCTTGTGTCCCCGCTCCAGTCGCATCAGCGCCTCCAGGTAGTAGTAATCGCCCCAGATGACGAAATCGTCGGGCGAATTGCCCTTTCTGACGCTGTAGGAGCCGCGCTTCAGGAAGCCCTGTGCCCCTGGCATATCCATTGTGGAATAAGACTCCACCAGACCGCGAATGGATTTGTTCATGCCGTCCTCCAGGAAGGCGCGATCGGGATGATCCGCTGGAAGATACTTGAGCAGCTCGTGAATGCCGCACACTGTAATGGCGGAGGCGGAGCTGTCCCGCTTCGTCTCCGGCGTCACAGGAGCCTCGAAGTCCCAATAGACGACATGATCCTCCGGCAGGCGGTTCAAGAAATATTTGGCCAGACGCAGCGACGTTTCCAGATACAACGGGTCCTTCGTATAAGCGTAGGACAACGCGAAGCCGTAGATGCCCCATGCCTGTCCTCTCGTCCATGTCGAGCCGTCGTCGTAGCCTTGCTGCGTGCCGCCTCGAAGCGCCTCGCCGGTCTCCTGGTTGAAGTAGAAGGTATGGTAGGAGGAATCATCCCCGCGGATGAGGAAGCGACGGCTGCGATCCGCATGCTTGACCGCTACATCCAGATACTTCTCATCTCCCGTCGTCCGGTGAGCCCAGTAGAGGAGCGGCAGGTTCATGAGACAGTCGATAATAATCCGTCCGCCGTTCAGCTCATCTCCCTCATTGCCCCATGCTTGAATAATGCCGCTCTTCGGCCGCCAGCGCAACATCAGCATGTCAGCCGCTTCCAGCGTCAGCGCCTTGGCCTGCGGATCCTTCTCAATCATCCACTGCGCCTTCGACGACAGCGAATACAGGAAGCCGAGATCGTGGAAGTCCACACGAATCTGCTTCTCCATCCGATTCCGGAAGCTTTCCACCGTTCTGCGCGCTGCCTCCAGGAAGTCATTGTCGCCGGTATATTCATAGCACAGCCACAGGATGCCCGGCCAGAAGCCGTCCGTCCACGTATTGTTAGGCGTAAGCATATATTCATCGTTTTTGCTGCAATGAGGGAATTGATCGCCGAACCGGCCGATGTTCACCCTTGTTTTTTCTACCGCATCCTCAATCGCTTGCTTCCACATTTCATTCACCCTCCTTGTTATACTATGTCTATCGTAAGGGAGAATGCGAGCTATTTGTCCATGCCGATTGTGTTAAAATGTAGCTATATTGCTGTCCTGGGAGTGACCCCATACCTATGAATCGACTACAGAACATTGACTTCGTAACGAAGCCGTTCCGAGCCCGCATACTGGCCAAGGCGGATGACAAGTACAGAGGCTACTTCCATTACCATCAAGGAGTAGAGCTGCTGTATGTACATCAAGGGAGCGGCACGCTGGTGCTGGAGCAGCAGGTGCATCAGATGCAGCCCGGGGATCTGTATCTATTCCAGCCGTTCCAGCTGCACCATGTTCAGGCGCATGTCAGCGAGGAGACCCCCTATATCCGCTCCACGCTGCATTTCGAGCCGCAAATGCTGGAGCGTTATCTCAAGCCGTATGACCGGCTGTATGACATCTATACGTATATATGGAAGGGCGCCATGCGCAAGCAAGTGCTGCGAGGCATCACGGAGCACTATCCCATAGACCCGCTCCTGCGCTATTACAAGGAGAGGCTTCAGGTTGGCGGGGAGGCGGACCAGCTTGAGCTGTTCGCCAGCCTGCTGCAGCAGCTGCTGGTGATGATGCAGCATCAGGTGCAGGAGGCGTCGCCGCAGCCGCCGTTCGCCGCACGCAGCTTGTCCCATTCGGAGGCTGTGCTGCAATGGGTGGAGCGGCATTATGCCGAGCCTTACCGACTGGAGTCGCTGGCCGAGGAGCTGCATGTGTCCAAATACCATCTCTCCCATACGTTCAAGCGAGAGACGGGCAGCACCATTACGGACTATATACAGGCCCGAAGAATGAAGGAGGCCTGCCAATGGCTGACGACCAGCCCCCTGTCCGTCGCGGACATCGGCGCTCGGGTCGGCTGGCCGGTCGCCTCGCATTTCATCCAGCGGTTCAAGAAATGGACGGGCGTTACGCCGCATCAATATCGGAAGCGGCATCAGAGCAGAGGGTAGCGGAGGAAGGGCGAAGGCCGCCCTACACGGGGGATGAAGTTGCGCCTTCCTGGAAGGAGCCCATAATGCGGGAATGCTCATAGGGCTGATTGGGATGGGCAAGCCTCCACAGGATGCGGTCGGCGGCCTGATACCCGGTTTCCTTGATCAATAGCTGCGGCCTGCTGAGCAGGGGCAGTTCGGGAGGCTGCTCATTCACCAGCGCGACAAGGGAGCATTGCTCCGGGATGGAGACCCCTACCTCCGTTAAGGCGCGATAGACGGCTGGGCAATCCTCGTCAATGCCGACAATCACCGCCGTTGGCGCATGCTGGCGGTAGCTCTCCATAAACCCTGGGGCGCTGGCATGCAGCACGGGCAGGCCAAGCTCGGCCATCGCCCCGTCGAACGCCTGCTGCCTCAGCACGTATCCTCTCTGGGACAGAACGTCGCCGACATACAGGATACGCCGATGTCCCTTGCGATAGAGGAAGTCCACGGATTGATAGATCGCCTCCTGCACATCCCACACCACGCTGTCGACCTGGGACAGCGGTCTTGGATAATTAATGAGCGTGATGGCCAGCGGCAGGGACAGCAGCCTGCTCTCGATGGAGCTGGAGCGGATTCTGGGGGCGATCAGCAGGCCGTCCGCATGGATGATATTGTGCTCCTCCACCCACTGCTGGAACGTCTCCTCCGACCAGTCCTCATCCAGCACATAACGCTCCAGCTGGTGGTCGAATTGCCGGAACCGCTCCTCCAGCCCGTCGGTCAGCAGCCGATTGTAATTCATGGATTCATGCGACTGCACCAGAATAAAGCGCAGCCGAATAGAGGGATAGGGCATGATGCCTTGCCTGGCCATCTCCCTGGCTTGGCTGGTGGAGAGGTATCCCCGCATATAGGCGGTGCGGATAATACGCCCGCGCGTCGCCTCCGACATGCCGGGCAGTCCCCGCAGCGCCTTGGAGATCGTCTGAATCGATATGCCGAGCTCCGAGGATAAATCCTCAAGCGTCGCTGCTTTTCTTCTTCCCATACGCGAACAATCCCGCCTTCCGAATACTACGAGCTTGCCCCTATTTTAAACGAAAATGATACTATATTGAAGCGCGCCTCCCTATCTATAATGAAATCACAACAACATTGCAGGAGGCGAATAACGATATGAAGCTTGCAAATGGAACAAGAATCGATACAGATATTGTGGTGTGCGGCGGCGGACCAGCGGGTATTAACGCGGCGCTGGCTGCGGGCAGAAGCGGCGCGAAGACGCTGTTAATTGAAAGGTATGGCTTCCTCGGAGGCATGTCTACCATCGCGCTGGTGTACCCGTGGATGACCTTCCATACAACGGGCGGCAAACAGGTTATTGGCGGCATCGCCCAGGAGATCGTGGACCGCCTGCAGGCGGAGGGAGCCTCGCCGGGACATGTGCGGGATACAGTAGGCTTTGTGAATACGATTACGCCTTATGACCCTGAGGTGTACAAGACGCTTATCGTCGACATGCTGCACGAAGCCGGCGTTACCGTGCTGCTGCACAGCTTCGTGGACCAGGTCAACACGGTAGAGGATCGGATTGAGTCGGTGGAGATTACGACGAAATCCGGCCGGTTCCACATTCATGCGAAGCAATTTGTGGACACGTCCGGCGATGCCGACCTGGCCTATCTGTCGGGCGCTCCTACCCTGCAGGGCCGAGAGGGCGATAAGCAGACGCAGCCGATGACGATGAAGTTCAGAATGCGGGGCGTCGATCTCGACGCTGTGAAGCAATATATGCTGGAGCATCCTGACGAATTTTATAAGAAGACGCCATTCGATGAGCTGCAGGAGCTGCCATTGTCCGGGGTGCTGGGGTACTACAAGCATTGGAAGGAAGCGAACCTGCCCATCAACCGCGATCAAGTATTGTTCTTCACGGGACCGGGTCCTGACGAGGTGCTGGTGAATACGACGCGCGTACAGGGACTGGACGGCACCGACGTGAGCGATCTGACAGAGGCGGAGACGCTGGGACGGAAGCAGGTCCGGATGGTAGCGGACTTCATGAGAGGGAATCTGCCCGGCTTCGAGAAGGCCTCGCTCTCCTCTGTGGGCACGCAGATCGGCATTCGGGAAACACGCCGGATTGACGGACAATATGCGCTGCAGGTAGAGGATGTTATTCAAGGCAAGGCGTTCTCCGATTGTATCGCCAGAAGCGGCTATCCGATCGATATTCACGACCCGACAGGCAAGGGTGTACAGGCTGCTTGGGTGCAGGGAGACGGCGCTTACGATATTCCGTATCGCTGCTTGCTGCCGAAGCGAATCGACAACCTGCTTGTAGCGGGCCGCTGCATCTCCACCACCCACGAGACGCTGGCGACGACGAGGCTGACGCCAAGCTGTATGGCCACAGGTCAAGCGGCAGGCACAGCGGCGGGCCTAGCCGTCAAGCATGGCTGCACGCCGTCGGAGGTTGACGTAGCCCAGCTGCAGGCGGAGCTTCGCCGCGGCGGTGCGCTGCTGGATGCGGAAGCCTGATAGAGAGGGGGAGGATGGGACGATGACGAAGAAGCCGAATATCTTGTTCATTACGACGGATCAGCAGCGCGCGGATTGCCTTAGTATCGCGCGATCGGAGCATCCCGTCATGACGCCGCATCTGGATCAGCTGGCGGACGAAGGCGTACGGTTCACTCGGGCCTACAGCGATTGCCCCCTGTGCATCCCTTCCCGCACAACGATTATGACGGGGCGTACGGCCTATGCGCACGGGGTAGACACGAACGGCGAGTTCCCTATTCCCGAGGAGAAGGAGAATACGCTGCCCGGCCGGCTTACATCGGCCGGCTACCAGACGCATGCTGCGGGGAAGATGCATTTCTACCCGCCGCGCAATCGCAACGGATTCGAGCGGATGCGATTGCTGCCTGAGGATTATGTCAACATGCTGGAGGGAGCGGGCTATGGGGGCATGTACCGGGGCCACGGCCTTGGCGGCAATGAGGTGCACCCCACCTTCAGCGCCGTGCCTACCGAATATACGTCGACGCACTGGACGGTATCGGAATCCATTGATTTCTTGAGACAGCGCGACGAAGGGAACCCGTTCTTCATGTGGACCAGCTTCGAGGCGCCGCATCCGCCCTTCGACCCGCCGGAGCGATTCGTCCGGCTGTATGACGGCGTAGACATTCCAGACCCTATTGCCGGCGATTGGACAGGCGCCGAAGCGCCGGAGTGGGTGCGCCATCGCCGCCTCTCCCGCAAGCTGGACCGGCTGAGCGAGGATGTCGTGAGAGCCGCGCGCAAGCACTATTATGCCATGATCACGCACATCGACTACGAGCTTGGACGCCTGTTCGGCGAGCTGAAGGGACAGGGTCTATGGGATAATACCATCATTATCTTCACGTCGGACCATGGCGAGATGCTGGGCGACCACGGCCTGTTCCACAAGTCCTGCTTCTACGAGCAGTCGGCCAGGGTGCCGCTTATCCTCAAGCCGGCGTCATCCACGCCATTGCCGCTGGGAGCGGGCAGCGTATGCGACAAGCCGGTGCTGCTTGCCGACCTGTATCCGACACTGACGGAGCTTGCGGGCTGCAGCAAGCCGGGCGATAGGGATGAGCGGGAGGGCCGCTCCTTAATCGCTTCCATGAACGGGGACGAGCTTGTCGCCGATCGCGTGCTGGCGGGCTATATTCAAGACGAAGGCGGCTTGTATATGGTCACGGACGGCAAGTGGAAGTACGTCTATTACGCCCAGGATCAGCGCGAGCAGCTGTTCCATGTCGAAGAGGATGCCGGAGAGCTGAAGGACCTATGGCCTGCCGCGGCCGCAGCCAAGGATGAGCGCCTCGTGTCTTATCGCCGGATTCTGGCGGACACCTTTGCCAGCCATGGTATCACGATGGAGAACGGTGAGCTGAAGGCCGACCAGGCGGCGCGGAAGGAATGGACCGAGGAGAGGATTCGCCAGAACAATCCATTTGCTTGGCGGGGGCCCATCCGTTACGGCGGTCATTGGTAACAGCCTGGTAACAGATTGGCTGAATTGAACATATAAGCGCGGAGTTCCGATCTCATGGTCGGGGCTTCGCGCTTATTTGCCGTATACATATTTTTGGCATGGAAGAGTTACCCTAATGAGTGATCCGAACCCAGCAGAAGGGAGGCTTCCGCTCATGCTTCGTTCCCGTACCATCAGGTGCTCCGCTTCCGGAACAAGACGGGAGAGGGACAAGCAGGGCTAACTCCGTCATAGACGGTGCAGGAAGCATTTGTTATAATTGTGAGGAAAAATTGACCAAGTACCTGCATACCATCCTGTTATGGAGGAGATTGTATGGCACACTATGTCAACCATTACGTTGTGGTCGCGATCTTTCTTGTGCTTGGCATTCTGCTGCCGGTTGTCGCTCTGACTGCCGGAAGGCGGCTGCGGCCGCACAAGCCGACGGAGCCGAAGCGAAGCACGTATGAGAGCGGCAATGAGCCCGTAGGCGAGGGTCAGGTTCAATTCAACATCCGGTACTATTTGTTTGCGCTTATGTTTGTTATCTTTGATGTGGAAACCGTTTTCTTATATCCATGGGCCGTTGCGTACAATAAGCTCGGCTTTTTTGTTCTGGTTGAAATGTTCATCTTCGCAGGCATGCTGCTCGTCGGACTTCTATACGCTTGGAAGAAGAGGGTGCTGAAATGGAACTGAACGGGCATGGGCTTAACCTGGAATCCATTACGCTGGAGGAACGCAAGGAACTCGAACGCAACGTGTTTATGGGCACGCTGGAGCAGCTGAAGGCTTGGGCGCGCAGCAATTCGCTGTGGCCGCTTACGTTCGGCCTCGCCTGCTGCGCCATCGAGATGATGGGCACCGGCGCGTCGCATTACGATCTGGACCGCTTCGGCGTCATGTTCCGCACGTCGCCGCGCCAGTCCGATGTCATGATTGTGTCGGGCACCGTAACGAAGAAGATGGGCCCGCTGCTGCGCCGGCTCTATGATCAGATGCCGGAGCCGAAGTGGGTCATCGCGATGGGCTCCTGCGCCACGGCGGGCGGGCCTTATGTGAAGTCGTATGCCGTTATTAAGGGCGTCGACCAGATCGTGCCGGTCGATGTCTACATTCCGGGCTGCCCGCCCAATCCGGCGGCGCTGATATACGGCATCAACAAGCTTCAGGAGAAGATTCGTTATGAAGCGAAGACCGGGAAGCGGGTGACGGGCCGATGAGCGAGGAGGACAAGAAGGCGGAGCGCGCAAGCGAGGCGGCTGCTTCGCAATCGGCTGCGTCCGTCGATCCCGACCGTGAAGCCAAGCTGAAGGCGGCGGCTGAGGCCAGAGCGGCGAGAGCCGTCGCCAAGGCCAAGGCGGAGGCGGAAGCGGCGGAAGCTGCCGGTCATGCCGAGCCGGAGCCGCCGAAGGAGCCGTCGCGGCGGCAGCCCGAGCTGGACCGAATCGTCGCGATCCTGGGGGAGGCGCTGGGAGCGGGAGCGATCGCGGAGGCTTATCTGAATGAGCTGAACACTGACATGCCGACTCTCGTGCTTGATCCCGCGTGCTGGCCGCAGGCCGCGCTGCTGCTTCGCGATCATGAGTCGCTGCGCATGAATTATTTGCGGAATGTGTCCGGCGTTGACTACGAGACTCATCTGGAGGTCGTCTACCATCTGCTGTCGCTGGAGAGCAAGGCGGATGTCGCCGTCAAGCTGCGGACGGATCGCGAGGGGGCTGAGGTGCCGTCGGCAACGCCGGTCTGGTCCACAGCGAACTGGAACGAGAGGGAGATCTATGATCTGCTAGGCGTGCGGTTCAGGGGCCATCCCGATCTCAGAAGAATTATGATGCCGGATGACTGGGCGGGCCATCCGCTCCGCAAAGATTACGAGCCGCTCGATTCGGAGGTGTAGCCCAGTTGATTCGGACGGAAGAACTGCTGCTTAACGTCGGACCCCAGCATCCCAGCACGCACGGCGTGTTCCGGATTGTGGTCAAGCTGGACGGAGAAGTGATTACCGAAGCGACACCTGTTATGGGCTATCTGCACAGGGGGACCGAGAAGATCGCGGAAAGCCTGAATTTTACACAGATTATTCCCTATACGGACCGGATGGACTATGTGTCGGCGATGACCAACAATTATGTGCTTGTGCACGCTGTGGAGACGATGATGGGGCTGGAGGTGCCGCTGCGGGCTGAATTTCTTCGGCTGATCGTCATGGAGCTGCAGCGCGTGGCGAGCCATCTCGTCTGGTGGGGCACTTACCTGCTGGATATCGGGGCGATGAGTCCCTTTCTGTACGCGTTCCGTGATCGGGAGACGATCATCAATCTGTTCAACGAGCTGTGCGGCGCCCGATTAACCTACAACTATATGCGGGTAGGCGGCGTGAAGTGGGACGCTCCCCCAGGCTGGATCGACAAGGTGCGGGCGTTCATTCCATACATGGAGAAGAAGCTGCAGGAGTACGACAAGCTGGTTACCGGGAACGAAATCTTTTTGGCTCGCATCCAGGGGGTCGGACGCTACGATGCTGCGACAGCCATTGATTACGGACTGTCTGGCGCTAATCTTCGTTGTACGGGGGTCAAGTGGGATCTCCGCAAGGATGAGCCCTACAGCCTGTACGACCGATTCGAATTCGATATTCCCGTCGGGCACAACGGCGATTGTTATGACCGCTACCGGGTGCGGCTGGAGGAAATCCGGCAGAGCCTGCGCATTCTGAAGCAAGCGGTGGAGCAGTTCCCGCAGGACGGTGAGACGATGGGCAAGGTGCCCCGCGTCATCCGTCCACCGGTTGGCGAGACGTATGTGCGTATCGAGTCGCCGCGAGGCGAGATCGGCTGCCATATCGTCTCCAAGGGCAAAGCGGAGCCATACCGGCTCAAATTCAGGCGGCCGTCGTTCGTGAACCTGCAAATTTTGCCCAAGCTCCTTGTCGGGGAGACCATGACCAATTTAATTACGATTCTGGGAGGCATCGATATCGTGGTTGGGGAGGTGGATGCCTGATGGGAGCATGGCTGAACGAACCGATGACCTGGGGCAACGCCCTCGTGCTGTTCCTGTGGGCGGCCGTGTTCCTGCTCATCGTGCTTGGCTTCGTCACCTATGCGATTTATTACGAACGGAAGGTGATTGGCTGGATGCAGCTGCGCGTCGGTCCCAATCGCGTCGGCCCGTTCGGCTTGCTGCAGACGGTTGCCGACATCCTCAAGCTGCTGCTCAAGGAGGACACGATCCCGCGCAAGGCGGATCGTCTGCTCTTCATCCTGGCGCCCGCGCTGGCGTTCATCCCTTCGTTCGCTGTGCTGGCGGTTATCCCGTATTCCGAGAAGCTGGTGTTCGCGGACCTGAACGTCGGCTTGCTCTACTACGCCGCGCTGTCCGGCATCACGACGCTGGCGATTGTGCTGGGCGGCTGGGCGTCCAATAACAAATACGCGCTGCTCGGGGGGATGCGCTCCGCCGCGCAGATGATCAGCTACGAGGTGCCGCTTGTCATCTCCGTCGTCGGTGTTATTCTGCTCAGCGGCAGTCTCAACCTGAAGGATATTGTCGCGGCGCAGGAGGGCGGGTGGTTCTGGCATTGGAACCTGTTCCCGCAGCTCATCGGCTTCCTCGTGTTCTTCATCGCGGCCGTGTCGGAGCTGAACCGGACGCCGTTCGACCTGCCGGAGGCGGAATCGGAGCTGGTGGCTGGCTACCACGTCGAATACAGCGGCTTCCGCTTCGCCTTCTTCATGCTGGCGGAATATGTGTACGTCTACGCCATCGCCGCGCTGACTACGGTGCTGTTCCTGGGCGGCTGGCACGCGCCGGCTCCGTTCCTGGACTTCGTGCCGGGCATCATCTGGTTCCTGCTCAAGTTCGCCTTCGTCGTATTTTCGCTGTTCTGGATTCGCGCCACATTCCCGCGCGTCCGCATCGACCAGCTGATGAGCCTGGGCTGGAAGGTGCTGCTGCCGGTTGCCATCGCCAATGTGTTCCTCACCGCCCTGTGGCTGGAGCTGTTTGTGAAATAGGACGGTATAGCCGGACGTAGCTGCGCAGCCTGCAGTTCGTTTGGAGTAACGAGCTTAGTTTAGGAGAATGACCTGGTCTGCACAACCTATAGATAGTTTGGAGTAACATGATCCGTCGGGGATTAGCTGCAAAACGTACAGTTAGTTTAGAGTAACTAGCTTAGCTTGGGAGAATGACCTGGTCTGCACAACCTATAGATAGTATGGAGTAACAAGCTCAGTCGGGGATTAGCTGCAAAACGTACAGTTAGTTAGAGTAACTAGCTTAGTTCGGGAGAATGACCTGGTCTGCACAACCTATAGATAGTTTGGAGTAGCAAGCTTAGTCGGGGATTAGCTGCAAAACGTACAGTTAGTTTAGAGTAAAAAGTTCATTTGGAGAAATTAGCTGCACAACCTACAGTTAAATCCAAGTCAAACCCCTCATTATCGCCAAAACGTTGAATTTAACTGTACCTTCTGCATTTAGCTACCGTTATTAAGGTGGCAATTGGGAAAATAACTGTACATTTTGCATGTGGGCTTGTTTGAGAGCTTAGCTGCACAACCCATTTGGCGGAGTTTGCTGTAACGAAACCTGCATTTAGTTAGAGTAACTGGCTTAGCTTGGGAGAATGACCTGGTCTGCACAACCTATAGATAGTTTGGAGTAGCAAGCTCCGTCGGGGATTAGCTGTAAAACCTGCAGTTCGTTTGGAGCAGCAAGCCCATTTGGAGAGATTAGCATAAGAAGGGGAGATTGCGATGAACGGAAAGGGACTGCTGCAAGGACTAGGGGTCACGCTCAAATCGCTGACCGCGCCAAAGGTTACCACCTCCTATCCCGATGTTCCAATGGAGATGCCGGACCGATTCCGGGGCATTCAGCATTTCATTCCGGAGCTGTGTATTGTCTGCAACCAATGTGCGAGAATTTGCCCCACGGACTGCATTACCCTAACGGGCAAGCCGAATCCGGACCCGGAGAAGAAGGGCAAGGTGATCGACACGTTCGACATCAACTTCGAAATTTGTATTCTGTGCGACCTGTGCACGGAGGTGTGCCCGACGGAGGCGATCGTCATGACCAATCACTTCGAGCTGGCGACGTACAGCCGCGATGAGCTGTATAAGGACGCCGAATGGCTGACCGACAACAACACCCTTGTGCGCCAGGACAACAACAACATCGGAGCACCGGGCAAAGGGGGCGCCAAATAATTGCTTAACGTCGACATAACAGGAGAGCTTGTCGCGTTTTTTGTGTTCGCGGCGATTATCATCGGCGGCTCCGTGCTCATGATCAGTCTGGAGAAGGTTGTGCATATGGTCATCTCGATGGCGGCGGCCTTCCTGGGACTTGCGGGCATGTATGTGCTGCTGGACGCGGAATTCGTCGCATTCGTCCAAGTGCTGATCTATGCGGGCGCCGTCTCGATCCTCATGATCTTCGGCATTATGATGACGAAGCATAGCGGCGGGGAGCCCCAGCCGGCGAGGCCGCTGTATGAAACGCTGGCAGCGGTCGGAGCGCTCAGCCTGTTCGGCCTGTTCTTCTACGCGATCCGGACGACGGAGCTCCCGGTCTCGGGCGCCGCCCCTACCGCGACGCAGGCGGAAGACAACACGCTGGCGATCGGCGAGCTGCTGTACTCCGGCTACATTGTGCCGTTCGAGCTGCTGTCCGTGCTGCTGACGGTCGCGTTCATCGGGGCAATCGCGTTGGCGAAGAAGGGGGCTGACTAATCGATGCTCTCATCCTATCTCACCCTGGCCGCCATTATGTTCTGCATCGGCTTGTACGGCGCGCTGGCCAAGCGCAACGCGATTATTGTGCTGCTGTCGCTGGAGCTGATGCTGAATGCGGTCAACCTGAATTTGATCGCCTTCTCCAAGTACGGGGTTGCGCCCGCCCTTACGGGGCAGATATTTTCGATTTTTACGATCACGGTTGGGGCGGCCGAGGCTGCTGTCGGAGTTGCGATTCTGATAGCCCTGTTCCGCGCGCGCGGAACGGTGGACGTGGACGCCTATAATGAGATGAGGAGGTGAGCGGAGGATGGACTTTTTTGCCAAAATAGCATGGACCATACCGCTTCTTCCCCTCGCTTCCTTCCTGATTCTGACGGCGCTCGGCAGGGGCTATCGATCTGCGGGGGCCTGGATTGGCTCAATCGGCGCATGCGGCGCGTTGGTCATGTCTCTGCTTGTGCTGCTGGAGCGGCTGAAGCCGAACGCGGTGGACTACAGCAACGGCTTCGATTGGATCGCCATCGGCGGCTATACGCTGACCATTGGCTATGAGGTGACGAATCTGACCTCGCTGATGCTGGTCATCGTGACGCTGGTCGGCTTCCTCGTGAATGTATATTCCGCAGGCTATATGGGCGGGGATGAACGAATTGTTGTATTTTACGGCTATGTCTCGCTGTTCACCTTCTCTATGCTGGGCCTTGTGCTATCCGATAACCTGCTGTCGTTCTACCTGTTCTGGGAGCTGGTCGGGGTATGCTCGTTCCTGCTCATTGGCTTCTGGTATGCAAGACCTGCGGCGAAGGCAGCGGCCAAAAAAGCGTTTATCGTCACCCGCGTCGGCGACGCCGGTCTATTCCTGGCGATTCTGCTGCTGTTCTGGTATATGCCGGAGCATTCGCTTGGCTTCACCATGATCCAAAGCGTCTTCGACAATCAAGGCGGCACGATCACCGATGGCATCACAACGCTCATCGCGCTGCTGATCTTCCTCGGTGCGGTGGGCAAATCGGGCCAGTTCCCTCTGCATGTGTGGCTGCCGGACGCCATGGAGGGCCCCACTCCGATCAGCGCGCTGATTCACGCGGCGACGATGGTTGCGGCAGGGGTGTTCTTGGTGGCGCGCACCTTCGACATCTTCGAGGCGTCGGAGGCGGCCATGCGAACAGTCGCCTGCGTCGGCGCGTTTACGGCGATTTTCGCGGCAACGATTGCGCTTGCACAAAATGATCTGAAGCGAATTCTCGCCTATTCCACCATCAGCCAGCTGGGGTACATGATGCTTGCGCTTGGATTGGGGTCTGTCACGGGTGCGGTCTTCCATCTGTTCACGCACGCGTTCTTCAAGGCGCTCCTGTTCTTGGCGGCAGGCAGCGTCATTCATGCGGTCCATACCGCCAACATACAGGAGATGGGGGGACTGGGCAGGACGATGCGGACGACGGCCTGGACCTTCGCGATTGGCGCGCTGGCGCTGTCAGGCATTCCGCCGCTGTCGGGCTTCTGGTCCAAGGATGTCATCCTGGCGGCGGCGCTTGCGGAGAGCCCGCTGCTGTTCGCGGTGGCGCTTGCGACGGCATTCTGTACCGCTCTCTATATGACAAGGCTGTTCGTGCTGGTCTTCCTTGGCCGGTCAGGGGGAACGGCGGTGAAGCCGGGCAGCGCTGCGCGAGCTGTCAAGGAGTCGCCTGCCGTTATGACCATTCCTATGGTTGTGCTTGCGGCGCTCGCTATTGCGGCCGGCTTTGTGGAGACGCCATGGAATGGCTGGCTCGGCGAATGGCTGACGGGCGAGGCGGCAGCGCCGCATGCCAGCGCGGCAGCCCTGATCGGCTCCATTGCAGTCGCTGTCCTTGGCGTGCTGGCCGGCTGGACGCTATGGGGCAAAGGGAGCGGCGCTGGCTCGTCGAGGCTTTCCCTGGCCCAGAAGGCTCCAGGTCTTGTGCGGCTCGTTGAACGAAAATACGGCATCGACGAGCTGTATGAAGCCGTGTTCGCGAGAGGTCTTCGCGGTTTTGGCGCGGCGCTGGAAGCGTTCGACCGCTATGTGGTTGGCGGCGCGGTCAAGCTCGCCGGCCTGACTGCCCATGCTGCGGGACGGCTGGCGCTGCGGCTGCAGAACGGTCAGGTGCAGACGTACAGTCTGGCGGCTGTGCTTGGAATGGTTGTCCTGGCGCTGGCGATTATCGGAAGGAGGCTGCTGTCATGACCCTCCTGCAGGACGTTCCCATTCTCTCTCTCATTCTGCTGTCTCCGCTGCTGGGACTTGCGGTTATTCTGCTGCTGCCCGGCCAGCGGGCTTCCTGGTTCAAGCGGACCGCCATTGCGGCGACGCTGCTTCCGCTTGTCCTGTCGTTATGGCTGTATGCCGACTTTGATCGCTCCAAAGGCGGAGACGGCTACAGCGAATCGGCGGCATGGCTGACCCTTCCGATCAATAATGATACGAATACTGGCGTGGAGATACTGTTCTCCTTCCAATTTACGCTTGGCGTGGACGGCTTGTCGCTGCCGCTGCTGCTTCTGACGACGCTCGTCACCGCGATGGCGGCCTGGGCCGCTTGGCATGTGAAGAAGCGGTGGAGGGCGTTTTTCAGCTGGTTTATGCTGCTGGAGTTTGGCATGCTCGGCGTGTTTTTGGCGCGGGACTTGTTCCTGTTTTTTATCTTTTTCGAAATAACGCTGGTGTCCGCCTACTTCCTGATCGGGGTATGGGGCTACTACAACCGGGAGCGGGCCGCGAACCGGTTCCTGATCTACAACGGCATCGGCTCGGCGATCATGCTTGTTGCCTTCGTGCTGCTGGTGAACACGGCGGGCTTCCGTATAGAGGAGCCGGCAGGCGAGGCGCCTCAGTTCATTTACAGCGGAAGCTATGCCGATATCGGCGCGAATATGGCTGATCCGAACGCATTTGTCCATCTGCCTCCGGAGGCAACCGGCGGGGTGAATCCGTTCCAGATGAGCGAGGCCATGGGGTGGACGCTGTTCATTCTGCTGCTTGTTGCATTCGGCATCAAGCTGCCGATCTTCCCGTTCCATACGTGGATGCTGAGGGTTCACAAGGAAGCGCCGCCCCCGGTCGTTATGATTCATTCCGGCATCCTGCTGAAGATGGGCGCTTACGGTCTCATCCGATTCGGTCTGTTCCTGTTCCCGGAGCAGGCGAGGGAATGGGCGACGGTGTTGGCTGTGCTAGGCGTAGTCAATTTGCTGTACGGGGCGATCCTGGCCTTCCGGCAGCAGGAATTTAAGCTGGTGCTTGCGTATTCCTCCATCAGCCATATGGGCATCGTGTTAATTGGCCTCGCGGCCTTCAACGACATCGGGCTGCAGGGCGCGATATTCCAGCTGGTGTCGCACGGCCTGATCTCTGCGCTGATGTTCCTCATCGTCGGCAGCCTGTACGAGCGGACGGGTACGACAGAGCTGCCGAAGCTTGGCGGTCTCGCCCGGTCGATGCCGTTCATGAGCGGCATGCTGCTGACGGCGGGTCTCGCGGCGCTTGGCTTGCCGGGCTTGTCCGGATTTGTCGGGGAGCTGCTGTCGCTGCTGGGGCTGTTCCAATCGCATCGCTGGCTGACGGCTGCGGCGGCGCTCGGCATTGTGCTGACGGCGGTGTATGTGCTGCGCAGCGTGCTGGGCATAACGTTTGGTCCGCAGCGGGAAGAGCATGGCGCGCTTCGGGACGCGAGATTCGTGGAGGCGCTGCCGATGATCGTCCTGCTCTCATTCATCATCCTGCTGGGCTGCTTCCCTTCCGCGCTGACGGATACGGTGCAGCTAAGCGTGGAGACATGGATGCAACAACTACTCGCGTCAAGTTGGGGAGGGTGAGCGATGCCGGATGCTACACGGTTTGAACCGCTGCAATGGTCGGATATGGCAATCATGGCTCCCGAGCTTGTCCTTGGCGCCTGGTTTGTCCTGCTGGTTGTGCTGGATCTGCTGCTTCCCGGCCGGCTGCGCCGCAGCTCCTGGATCGGCGGGCTGACGCTTGTTGGCTTGGCTGGCGCGGGAGCGCTTGTGCTGCTGCGTCTGCTTGTGATGAACAATGGAGGCGAACCTGCCTTGGTCATCTCGCTGCTGGGGGACAGCTACCGAATCGATGATTTCGGCAGCCTGCTGAAGCTGCTGATCCTGGCGGGCACGGGGCTTGTCGTTCTGCTGGGGCTTGGCTCTGCGGATGGGGACGGCGCTATAACGGACAAAGGCGAATACTTCTACCTGCTGCTGCCCGCAGCGTTAGGCGCAATGATGATGGCCTCTTCGGGCAATCTGATTACGCTGTATGTCGGGCTGGAGCTGCTGGCGATTACGAGCTATGTGCTCGTCGGCCTGCGCAGACGCTCCGTTCTGTCGGCGGAGGCGGCTTTCAAGTACGTTGTTACGGGCGGCATAGCCTCCGCGTTTATTTTATTCGGGATGTCCTACCTGTATGGTGTGACGGGCTCGGTGGAGCTGGGCGCGATTCGCGAGGCGCTGCCTGGGGCGGCAGCCAGCTATGAGGCGTTCTTGTATGTCGGCTTCGGCTGTATGCTGGGCGGCATTGCGATCAAGATCGCGGCGGCTCCGTTCCACGCTTGGTCGCTTGACGTCTACCAGGGCGCGCCATCACCTGTCGCCGCCTTCCTGGCTGTCGTCTCGAAGGGAGCGGCGCTGGCCATGGCGCTGCGCATTCTGTTCTCGACGGCGCTGTTCGCGGGCTCGGGCTCCGATACGGGCGCCGAGCTGGGGAGTGACTTGTTTTTTGCGGTGCTGCTGATCGCCGCGCTGTCCATGCTGTTCGGCACGCTCGCTGCGCTGCGGCAGAGTAACGTCAAGCGGCTGCTGGCGTTGTCCGGCGTAGCGAACGCGGGTTATCTGCTTGTGCCGATTGGCGTCGGCGTTACGATGACGCACAGCAACAATGTGACCGAGCTGCTGTTCTACCTCGTCGCGTACCTGCTTATGACACTGGGCGCGTTCGCCGTGCTGACCGTCGTCAGCCGGGCCGTGGGCCATGATGAGCTGAAGGGCTTCGCCGGCATGTATTACCGCGCGCCGTGGACGGCTGCGGCGATGACGATATTCGTCCTGTCGCTGGCGGGACTGCCGGTGTCAGCCGGCTTCTTCGGCAAGCTGTTCATACTGCTCGGCGCCGCGAACGGCAAGCATTATGGCATCGTCGCCGTTATGGTGCTCAGCAGCGTCATCTCGTATTATTTTTACTTCGGGCTTATCCGGCAGATGTTCATGCGGAGCAGCGACGGGCTGCTCAGCGAGCGGGAAGCGAGGCTCAGAGAGGGCGATGAGGAGGCGAGCGCTCCTGCGGCAGCCGTCATCCGAGTACCCGTCCCCATCGGCATCGTCATCTGGACCTGCGCCATTCTGACGTTCGCCCTTGGCGTCTACCCGCAGCCGGTTGTCGCAGCCATCGACTTCCTGTTCTCCATCATGACGGACCTGCTGCCCGGGAGATAGCAGTGAGCGGTCTGAGTGAAGGGTAAGAGGCTGCTAGTGGGAGTAATATTAAGCCGCATATGCGATCCGGGGATGGGCCTCGGTACCGCATATGCGGCTTTTTGTTGTTTAGCGACATGAGGTGTTGCTGTTGAAGGGTGGAGGGATTACTTGATGCAATAGCGACATGGCGTGTTGTTGTTGAAGGCTGAAGTGGCTCTAATTGATGCAACAGCGACATGTCGTGTCGTTATAGAAGGCAAAAGCGCCCCGGTTGGTGTAACAACGACATGTCGTGTCGTTGTAGCTCCAATTAGCTGCTCTATCGTGGCCATAACGATCTGTCGTGTCGTTGTAGAAGGCAAAAGCCCCTCAGTTACTGCAACAGCGACATGTCGTGTCGTTATAGCACCAACTAGCTACATCTACGTGGCAATAACGATCTGACGTGTCGTTGTAGAAGGCAAAAGCGCCTCAGTTACTGCAACAGCGACATGTCGTGTCGTTATAGCACCAACCAACTGCTCTTTCGTGGCAGTAACGATCTGTCGTGTCGTTGTAGAAGGCAAAAGCGCCTCAGTTACTGCAACAGCGACATGTCGTGTCGTTATAGCACCAACCAGCTGCTCTTTCGTGGCAGTAACGATCTGTCGTGTCGTTGTAGAAGGCAAAAGCGCCTCAGTTACTGCAACAGCGACATGTCGTGTCGTTATAGCACCAACTAGCTACATCTACGTGGCAATAACGATCTGACGTGTCGTTGTAGAAGGCAAAAGCGCCTCAGTTACTGCAACAACGACACGCCGTGTCGTTATAGCACCAACCAGCTGCTCTTTCGTGGCAACAACGACACGCCCTGTCGTTGTTGCCCAATCTAGCTACTTTTAAACGGCAGTAACGATCTCTCACACCACAAACGCTCGCGAAGGCGCACCAACCGTTACTGTTGCATAAGCGACGCGACACCCCCTTGATGCAAACGTGCGTTGAGACGTCGTATTTCGTGGATGAGCGACATCTTTTGACGCTCATTATTACTGAAATGGACCCACTCCTTCCTTCGTGCATGGAGCTGTCCGGAAGGGCTGTTTCAGCGGGGGCGCATGGGGGTAAGGAGAGGAAACGGAGCTTGTGCGCTGGCGAAGCAGTAGGATCGACCCAAAAAAATAGGTAAGCCATGGGGGCTACGGTCCCAAAACGAATGCACCATCCGAAACGTATACATAGTCGAGAAACATGCGCCTGCTGCTACGTCTCCGTCATGGAGCGATCAGCTTAAGCGGAGCAGGAGTGTATGATGCGGCGCAGCCTTTCTTTTTTCCACAAAAATAAAGAAGGGATAACGTGTTCCTTGCCCGAATTAGTAAGGAAATACGTTTAAAGGCGACTGGCATGAACAGACAAAATGGGAATCACCACGACGGCCGCAGCAGGCCGGACATTTACGCAAACCCAAATTTGCAACACTCATATCCCCAAGTGGAAGAACATACATTTGTTCAACCGCACATGCTTACCTCTGCTGCTGCTAAGCCGGCACGCGACGGCATCCTGAAGCGCCTCCCCTCACCGCGAGGCGCTGCCAGCCCGGCGCAATCGCTCCGCGGCAGGCTTCGCCGCGCCGCGATTGCGCTGCTGCTCGGGAGCATGGCGCTCGCATCGGGCGGCTACGGCTACGCCGCCGCCCCTCCGGCGCTCGCTCCTGCTCCCGCAGCGGAGGCCCCCGTCGCATACGCGGACGGGGCGCCCGGCGCCTTCGGCGCCGCTGACGAGCAGCCGGAGAGCTGGCTGCTCGGCTGGACTGACCTCGCGCAGGCGCATGAGCTGCGCGAGGTGGAAGTGATCGGCCGCCAGGAAGAGGCGGGCGTGTGGGTTGTTCGTCCCGCCGCGGATGCTGGCGGGGACGTGGAGGCTTGGCTGAGCCGGCTTCGCGGCGAGGCGGGTGTCGCTTATGTGCATCCCAACGGCAAGGCGAGCATCCTGACCTCATCCTCATTGGATGCTGCCGCAGCCGATGAGGGGGGCAGTAAGTCCGCAGCGCCCGCCGCGACAAAGCCGGATGATCCCGAGCTGGCGAAGCAAGGCTATCTGGGCCGGATTGGCGCTCACAAGGCGTGGGAGACAGTGCGGGAGCACACGGGGCTTACGATCGCCCTGGTGGATACAGGCATCGACCTGGACCATCCCGATCTGCAGGACAATGTGGTGCCGGGTGTGAACCTGGTTACACCGGGCCAGCCGGCGGATGACGACAATGGGCACGGCACAAGCGTCGCTGGAGTGATAGCGGCCAAGGGCAACAATGGCATCGGAATCTCCGGCATTCTGTGGAATGCCAAGCTGATGCCGATCAAAGCGCTTGACGAATGGGGCGACGGGACCGAAAAGGATCTCGGCGAGGGCATTCTGTACGCGGTCAAAAACGGCGCCAAGGTCGTCGTGCTCTCCGTAGGCCTTCATCGGCATTCCCCTTACATGCAGGATATCGTGCAATACGCCGAAAACCAGGGGGTCGTCCTGATTGCGGCAACCGGCAACGACGGCATCTCTATGGGCGGCAAAGCAGCGGTGAAATACCCTGCGGCTTACCCTACGGTGCTTGCTGTTGGAGGCGCGGGTGCCGACGGATCGGCCGACCGCCGATCCAATCCCGGTACAGAGCTGGACGTCATTGCGCCATGGCATGTGTATACGACTGCTGTAGGGGGCGGGTACCACAAGGAGGAAGGCACATCGATGGCGGCTCCGCAAGCAGCCGCAGCCGCAGCGCTCATTCTGTCGCAGCATCCGGACTATAGTCCATATCAAGTGCGGGAGCTGCTCCGCCAAACCGCCCAGGACGTAGGGGCAAGAGGCGTCGATGCCGCATCTGGCTATGGGCTGCTCAGGCTGGACCAAGCGATAGCTGCGCAGCTGAAGCCCGACGCACACGAGCCGAACAATACCCGCGAGCAAGCTCAGCCGTTCCCGATCGGAACCGAGCTTAGCGGAGAGCTGGGCGATGGGGGCGATCAGGACTGGTATTGGATCGACGCTCCTTACGACGGGACACTGACGCTCCAATATGCGGCGAAGTCTCCGCAAGGGAGCCCGGCTCAGCCCATTCGGGTGACGGAGGTGTCAAGCGGCGGCGAGCAGCTTCAGTCTGATGAGATCAAGACCGCGACTCAGACGATGGAATTGTCGGTACGAACGGGGAAACAGTATATCGTGATCCAAGCGGGCAATTCGTCAGCTGCAGGGGCGCTGCCTTATGTGCTGACATCCTCCTTGACCATGTCGCCCGATCGTTACGAGCCGAATGATCGGCTGGGAAGCGCCGCCAAGCTGGAGCCGGTGTCAGGGGCGGTATCGGGCTCCTTCCATCAGAAGGCGGACCGTGACTGGTACGCGGTCACCTTCGACCAGGAGGGCAAGCTGGTGCTGTCGGTGTCGACGAATACGTCGAGAATCGATCCCGGTCTGTCGCTTCAGCGGGAGGGCGGGGAGCTGACCTTATACGATGATAACGGCGAAGGAGAGAGTGAGCAGTCCCAGACGGTGTCCGTTGTGCCGGGAACCTATTATATCCGGGTTCATAACGCGATTTCGCTGGAGGCCAGCCCAACGCTAGGCACGTATGAGCTGAAGCTTGCCTTCACGCCGAGCCTGACGGATCCTAACGAGCCGAACGACCAGAGCTATGAAGGCCTCCTCATGAGCCCTACGACAGAATACAAGGGCGTAATCGGGAGCACCTCGGATACGGATTGGTTCCAGTTCCGACTGGCAAGCGAGAGCATCGTCAGTCTGAGCGTGAAGGGCGTTCCGTCAGGTGTGAGCTTGCTTCTGCAAGGCTATGATAAAAGAATGTCGCAAGTGTTCTCGGGCCGCAGCGCAAGCTCGGGCGAGCTGGGAACAAAGGAGCAGGTGCTGCAGCCTGGCGTATATTATGTCAAGCTGACCGCTGATTGGCCCTTCCAATCGCAGTATTACCGCCTGAAGCTGAACGCAGAGCCGCTCGTCTCCGGATTCCGCGACATCCAAGGCCATTGGGCGGAGCAGGAGATAGTGGAGCTGGCCGATTCCGGCATTGTCAATGGCACGGGTCAATACCGCTTCGTTCCAGAGCGGAACGTGACGAGGGCGGAGGCCGTAGCTATGATCGTCAATGCCTACCAGCCTATTGGCGGAGCGTTAACCTCCAAGTCGTTCCATGACGTGGATGACAGCCACTGGGCCAGCCAGCCCATTATGAAGGCCGTGCGCCAAGGCTGGATTCAAGGGTTCCCGGATGGAAGCTTCCGCCCGGATCAGCACATCACCAGAGCCCAGATGGCTGTGATGATCGGCTATGCGGAAGGGATGCTTCCGCGCCAGACGACCGTGCGTCCCTTCTCGGACGTAGCGCTGTATGAATGGTATACGCCGATGCTGTCGGCGATGAAGGCGGACGGCAAGCTGAATGGCATACAGCCCAATATATACGGGCCGAATCAGAACGCCAGCCGCGCCGAATTCGCAGCGCTGCTGTACCGATACTATCGCGATAACCGATAGCATAACGAATGAATGGAGACGGAAGGATACGCCATGGGGACGAGGGATGAAGTCATGGAGCAGATGTTCAGGATGACCGGCCTGACCGGCCTGTTCTCCATCACAGTGGAAATTATGAGCATACTGCTGGTCTGGATGCTGATGAGGGAAGTGAAGTGGGAAGCGTTCCTGCGGCACCCTCTCAGCCCCAAGTCGCGAATGCTTCAACTGGTGGCCGCGGTTGGCCTGGGACACCTGTTTGCTCAATTTATTTTGCAATATTGGGACTATACGGTTATGCTGAAGAGCTTTGTCGAATAACAACGTCGAAATATGTTAACAATGGGTAATACGGAGCTTCATATTCTTATGAAATTCGCCGCTCCAGGAGGCTTTTTCCTGGCATTGAAGAGACATTCGGACCTTTCTTGGAAAAAAATTCTCCCTTGTCGATTCATGCGGCCGAATGATAAGATGAAGGATAGTGATAAGCTCGAAGGCTGTCAAATGTCGTAGGTTTTACACGAAAACTAAGCTTAAAAATACACCGAAAATGCTATTCGCGGAGGGAACACATGATGACTAAAATTATCGTCCGCGGAGGCCAGCGTCTAACGGGCACGGTCCGCGTCAGCGGCGCCAAAAATGCAGTGCTCCCCATTCTTGCTGCCTCATTATTAGCGACGGAAGGAGACAGCGTCATCTGTGACGTTCCCCTCCTCGACGACGTTATGACGATTCAGAACGTGCTTGCTTCACTCGGGGCACAAATTACTTATAACGATGAAAAAATGCATATTTCCGCGCCGCTCATTACATCCTTCGAGGCGCCTTACGAGCTCATTCGGAAGATGAGAGCATCCTTCCTTGTGATGGGCCCGCTGCTTGCGCGCATCGGCAAGGTTCGCATCTCGCTGCCAGGCGGCTGCGCGATCGGCACGCGTCCGATCGATCAGCACCTGAAGGGCTTTGAGGCGATGGGCGCCGAGATTACGCTTGGCCACGGCTTTATCGAAGCCAGCGCGCCGTCGAAGCTGAAGGGCGCCAAAATTTATTTGGACGTCGCCAGCGTAGGCGCCACGGAGAACATTATGATGGCTGCTGCTCTGGCTCAGGGCACCACGACAATCGAGAACGCGGCCAAGGAGCCGGAGATTGTTGATCTGGCCAACTACATCAATGCGATGGGCGGCAAGGTTCGCGGTGCCGGCACGGGTATGATCCGTATCGAAGGCGTGGAGCGTATGCACGGCGCGGCGCATAATGTCATTCCCGACCGAGTGGAAGCGGGAACCTATATGATCGCTGCCGCCATTACGGGCGGAGACGTATTCGTGGAGGGCGCAATCGCCGACCATTTGACGCCGGTCATCTCGAAGCTTCAGGAGATGGGCGTCGAAATTACGGAAAGCGATAACGGCATTCGAGTTCGCTCGGGCATGTCGTTGAAGGCGGTAGATGTCAAGACGCTGCCTCACCCTGGCTTCCCTACGGATATGCAGTCCCAGATGATGGCGCTGCTGCTGGCTTCCGAAGGAACCAGCCTCGTCACGGAGACGGTGTTCGAGAATCGCTTCATGCATGTGGAGCAGTTCCAGAAGATGAAAGCCAATATCAAGGTAGACGGACGTACGGCCATCGTCACAGGCGGCACCAAGCTGAGCGGAGCCAAGGTGTGCGCGACTGACCTGCGCGCCGGAGCGGCATTGATCTGCGCTGCCCTTCGCGCCGAAGGCGAGACAGAAGTGACAGGTCTGCATCACATTGACCGCGGCTATGTCGACATTACAGGCAAGCTGGCCTCGCTGGGCGCGAATATCTATCGCGTTGAGGCAGATGCCGAGCAAGCCCCTTCTGCTGTTCCGGCTATGACGTCGAAGTCCGCTGCGGCGAACGAGACGGTGCCGTACAAGCGGGAGAAGGAAGTCGCCGTATTGAAGGTTCAGCCGACCTGGGCTTAACCCAGCGTCACCTATATAGGATGAGGTGCAGCACGTGCAACCCTCACCCACGCATAGCGGGAGGCTTTCTTGCAGCCGACAGAGACATGGGCTCTGGCGGATGGAAGACAGTCTCTCGCTTTTTATTATAGACACCGAGAATACCCCCCGCCTCTAAGCTACCTTACTCACGAAGTGAGAGTGTAGGCAGGGGCTGAATCGGGCATTTTGTTCGTGGACAAATACGAACATTTGTTCTATAATTGGGATGAATTAACATTCATCTCTATTGCAGCGAGGTGACGAATCAGACGATGCTCCAGCATAAAGCTTTCAAATTTCGTATCTATCCAAGTCATGTACAAATGATGCAATTGCGCAAAACATTGGGTTGCTGCCGCTTTGTGTTCAACCACCTCCTAGCGAAATGGAATCAGACCTATGAGGCTACAGGCAAAGGGTTGTCCTATAACACATGTGCATCTCAGCTTCCTGAAATGAAGCGCGAGTGGTCGTGGTTGAAAGAAGTGGACAGCATTGCTCTGCAGTCGGCTGTGCGAAACTTGGCTGACGGATTTCAGCGCTACTTCAACAAGCAGAATGATCCACCTCGCTTCAAGAGCCGCAAGCATCCCGTACAAAGCTATACGACGCGATATACAAATGGGAACATTGCCGTGAAGGGAAACCGTCTGCAGCTTCCCAAGCTAGGCTCTGTACCCTATGCCAAGTCAAGAGAGATCGAAGGCCGGATCCTATCCGCTACCGTACGACTAGCCCCAAGCGGCAAATGGTTTGTATCGTTGGTATGCGAGGTTGACATCCAGCCTCTTCCTTTAACGGACAGCATACTTGGCATTGACGTGGGTATCAAGTATCTTGCCGTGCCTTCGGAAGGTCCTGCAATGGATAATCCAAGATATACATTGCGATATGAACGGCTGCTCACGAAATGGCAGCGCATCCTTGCAAGAAGGAAACAAGGCGGAAGTAACTGGTCTAAAGCGAAAAGAAAAGTCGCCCTCATCCATGAAAGGATTCGAAATAGCCGATTAGACGCGATGCATAAGCAGACTACGAAATGGATCCGTGAAAACCAAACGATCTGTCTCGAGGACTTACGCATTGCTAACATGATGAAACAACAACACCTCGCCAAGCACATAGCCGATGCTTCCTGGGGCGAAATGAGTCGACAACTGCATTACAAAGCCAAGTGGTATGGCCGAACGATCAAGGAAACACCGGTATTTGCGCCAACAACTCAAACCTGTCACGTCTGTGGGACCAAGCAAGCAGAAGTGAAAGATTTGAGCGTACGGGAATGGTCATGTTCATCTTGCCAAACGCTGCATGACCGAGATTGGAATGCGGCACAAAACATAAAGGCCATGGCCCAGTAACGAACAAAATAGGAACTGTGGGAACCACAGGGATCGCTTGGTGTACGATATTTCAAAAAAATATCGCTACGACTTTGCTCCGTGAGGAGCAACAACCCAAGAATCTTCCATCTTATAGGTGGCGGGAGTGTTCAATATGAAATGAATCAGAATCAAGAGGAAATCGCGAGGAAGCTCGGCGTATAGCGGTCGACCATCTTCCGCTTCCTGCAGCAGACCAAGGACGAAGGCTACGTGCAGATCAGAATCGTCCATCCCGGCGAAAATAACGACGCGCTTGCAGCCAGTCTGGAGTCAGCGTTCAAGCTGAAGAAGGAAGCTGTGGAAGCATCGCCGCTGCAAGGTTACCGGCAGCCTATGCAATGGGCAGCGTCACAATAAATGTGGAGCCAGCTTGTCCCGGCTGCGCGTCGCTCAGAGAAATCGTGCCGCCGTGGAGCTCGACGATCTTGCGGGCGATCGAGAGCCCGAGTCCGCTCCCGCCGGCGTTCCGGTTGCGGGAGGAGTCGGCATTATAGAAGCGCTCGAATATACGCTCGCGGTCCCACTCCGCGACGCCGACGCCGGAGTCCTCCACTTCGACGAAAGCAGTGTCGCCGCGCCGCTCGAGCTTGACGGAGATTGTGCCTCCGTCTGGCGTGAACTTGATGCTGTTCGTCAGCAGGTTGCTCCATACGCCGCTGAGCAGGTCCTCGTCTCCCTGTAGCGTCAGAGGCTCCATCTGAAGCTCAATGCGCAGCGCCTTCGCCTGCCAGGCGGGCTCGCAAGCGAGCACCAGCTGCCGAAGCTGCTTGTCCAGCCGGAACGTGGCGGGATGATAGGGATGCTGCTGCGAATCCAGCGAGGACAGCTTGAGCAGATTCTCGCACAGCTTGGACAAGCGGGCGCTCTCCTGCTGGATGATGCCGACGTAGCGATCCCGATCCTGGCTGGTCACGTCGTCGCTTCGCAGCGCTTCGGCAAAGCCGTTGATGGACGTCAGCGGAGATTGCAGCTCATGAGAGACGTTGGCGACGAAGTCCTGCCGCATCGTCTCCAGGCGCGAGAGGCTGAGAGCCATGGTGTTCATGCTTTCGGCGAGCTTGCCGAGCTCGTCTCTTCGGTGTGCGGGCACGCGAACAGCGAAGTTGCCGGTGGCCATCGACAAGGCCGCTTCGTTGAGCCGTTTGATCGGCTTCACGAGATATCTCGCGGCTATATCAATGAGCGCGGAGCCGATGACGAGCAGTGAGAGCAGCAGGGTCACGGCCGTCCACATAAAATTGCTGTTCGCCGGATAGCGAGCAGGCAGCACGAACAAGGCCCAGCTCTCATGGCCAAGCTTCACCAGTCTGCCGATGGCGGCGGGGGGCGGCAGTCTCCCATCCGTCGTCTCGCCTCGCAACGCCACACGAGAGGCGGCTCCGGACAGCATGGCAGGCAGCTCAGGCGCATTCAACAGTCTGGCCTTCAGCGTGTCGGCCTCGTCACCCGCCGCCACTATATCGAGGCGCGGACTGACTGCCGCGATTGTCATATGGTGAATACGGGCGACCTCCCCCAGGAAGGACTCCAGGGATGCCGGCTCGGAGATGCCCTGCAGCTGCTCGATCAGACCGAAGGCGCTGTCGACCTCCCGCATGGCGGTGCCGCGGGATTGCTGCTTGAACAGCGCGCTGGTGAGCAGGTAGGACAGCCCGATGCTGATCAGGACGACAACCAGGAAGGTGGCCATGATCCGTACATACAACGAGCGGAACGGGCTGAGGCGGCCCGTTGTGAACCGGTCGGTTTGAAGCCGGGGTCGCGTCATGACAGAATCTCCAGCCTGTAGCCAAGGCCCCGTACCGTGGCGATGCGGAACCTGTACCGCTCCTCCGCGAAGCGGTCTCTCAGCCGCTTGATATGAACGTCCACCGTCCGCTCGTCCCCTTCGTAATTAACGCCCCATAGCTGCTCGATAAGATCGTCTCTTGCAAAGGTTTTGCCTGGATAGCTGGCAAGCTTGAACAGCAGCTGGAATTCCTTCGGCGGCAAGGAGATATGCTCCTCTCCCGACGTTATTCGGAAGTCCGCCATGTCCATCGTGACGCTGCCGCATGTAATTCGCTGCGACGCCGCAATCCGGAATCTTCGCAGCAGCGCCTTCACTCTGGCGAGCAGCTCCGGCGGGTCGAACGGCTTCACCATATAGTCATCCGCACCCAGCTCCAGTCCTCTTACCTTGTGCGCCGTCTCTCCCTTGGCCGTCAGCATCAGCTTGGGAAAGTCATAGCTCCCGCCCAGCGCCGAGCATAACGCCCAGCCATCCATTCTCGGCATCATCACATCTATAATGGCGAGATCCGGACGCACCGCCTCCAGCTTGTCCAGCGCATCCATCCCATCCACGGCTTCAACGACCTGATGGCCGTCCCTCTTCAGAAATAACGAGATAAGCTCTCGAATGTTCGCGTCATCGTCTACGACTACGATTTTGGGCATAGGGCTCCCCTTCCTCTTGGCAGCGTATAGCGTTAGCTTACCTGAGCCAGCTGAATCGAAGCTGAAATCAACCTAAAAGTTAGCTGAATGTAAGGAGAGAAGGGCGGCCTGCTCCGTTCATTTGGCGTTCATGAAGCTGTGTTAGAGTGGGCGGAAACTGCACACTATGGAAGGTGGAACACAGCCGATGAAAAAGTGGAAATTGTGGGTAGGCCTTACGCTGGTTCTCGTAGCCGCGGGCTCGGGAGGCGCTTATTATTATTTTCAGCCGGATAAGCTGGCAGCTGCGGAGGAAGCGACCTCGACGACGGTTCAGGCGACTCGAAGCAATCTGGAGCTGAAGATCAGCGCGACGGGCAGCGTCGTGGCGAATTCCCGGGAGACGGTCACCTCCGGTATGACGGGAACCATCCAGGAGCTGCATTTTCAGGTGGGAGACCGCGTCCAAGCGGGTCAGGTGCTGGCTACTTTGGAGCCGGTAAAGGATTATGAGAAGGAAATTTCCAATCTGCAGACGAGCATCGATACCAAGGAGCAGCAGCTGGAGGATTACCAGACGCAATATAAGGAAGCGACAGGTACGGAGAATGAAGAGGCTGCCAAGGACAAGCTGACAACTAATATGGAGAATGTGAAGAAGGAAATCTCGCAGCTGCAGGAGGAGCTCTCCGAGCTGTACGAGGAGCAGAAGGAAGTGCCGCAGGTCATGGCTTCGGTAGACGGCGAGGTCATCGAGAGCGGGGTGTCGGTCGGTGACGAGGTGAACCCCAATACGGTCATCGCGGACATCGTGGATTACGAATTGCTGGAGTTTGTGGTGTCGGTCGACGAGCTGGATATTCCTTCCGTGAAGCTCGGGCAGACGGCGCAAATTTATTTGAACGCGCTGCCTGATGGGCTTTATGAAGGGACAGTATCGGAGATTGCGCGGGAAGGCTCCAGCTCGGGCGGCGTATCCGCGTTCGAGGTGCGCTTGTTATTGAAGGAAATTGACGGCGTGCTGACGGGTATGTCGGGAGAAGCGGATATTGTGCTGGAATCGCGGGAAAATGTTGTTGTCGTGCCGGTCGATGCCGTCGTGGAGATGGGCAATCGCACCTTCGTCCGCACGCCGGGAGCGGGTGAGGCGAGCGGGACGGCCCAGCCAAGCGAGGCTGTGGAGGGCGCGGGCCAGTCGCAGAACGCGCCAGCTGATGGTGCGGCGCAGCGGCCGAACGCCCAGGCCGATGGTGCGACGCAGGGACAAGGCGCTGCAGGAGGCGGCGGTCGCGGCGCAATGGCCGGCGGCGCAGGGCAGGGTGAAGGTACGCAGCCGAGCGGCGGACGAGGAGGAGGCTTCGGCGCCATGGCTGGAATGGCCGGCATGGCCGGGATGGCGGGGCTTGAAGGGCAGTTGGTGCCCGTCGAGATCGGCATTAGCAACGACACGTATGTGGAAATCCTGTCCGGACTTGAAGAGGGAGACGAGGTCCTCATCCCGCTGCCTCAGGGAGCGGCGGGCAGAGGCTCGGACGAGGATGCTATACAGATGGTGCCGGGCATGATGCCGGGCGGCTTCGGAGGAGGAGGCTTTGGAGGCGGCACTGGCGGCGGAGGCGTTCGCGCTGGCGGCGGTGCAGGAGGGGGCTTCGGAGGCGGGGGTGGCGCCCGATGACAGGCACAACGAAGCGGGACCCTCTGATTGAAATGAGCGGAATCGTCAAGCAGTACACGATGGGCCGGGAGACAACGACGATTCTGAAAGGCGTGTCGCTGAACGTCTACCCGGGAGACTTTGTCGCCATTGTAGGGCCATCCGGCTCCGGCAAGTCGACGATGATGAATATGATTGGCTGTCTCGATACGCCTACGGAGGGCAGCTACAAGCTGGATGGCGTGGAGGTGCGAGGGCTTAACGACAACAAGCTGGCCGATATTCGCAATAAGAAGATCGGATTTATTTTTCAAGGATTCCATTTGCTCCCCAAGCTGACAGCTCTGGAGAACTGCGAGCTGCCCCTTATCTACCGGGGGCTGCCCGGCAAGCTGCGGAGAGAAATGGCGGTAACCGCGCTGGAGCAGGTGGGGCTTGGAGAGCGCATGCTTCACAAGCCGAGCGAGCTGTCCGGCGGCCAGCAGCAGCGGGTAGCCATTGCCCGGGCGCTGGCGACCCATCCGCCCATCCTGCTGGCGGATGAGCCGACCGGCGCGCTGGATATGAGGACGGGGCAGGAAGTGCTCTCTTTAACCTGAATCCGTGATACAAAGTTTATAAAAACCGAGATATTTAAAGGAAAATGCATCTCTGAAGTCGAAAATTAAAGATAATCGCTTATTATCTACTTTCACCAACGAGGTGCTGAATATGAAGATCCAATTCACCCAATCTAAGGAAATCCTCTTAACAACGCATGCAGGCTTGGCTGCGGTCGGTGCGCTGCTTTCCCATACACAGTTGTCTCAGCGTCTTAATCGCTCAGCCGTTAAAGGAATGGAGAATCCGATCCACGGGAACGGCGAAGTCATGAAAAGCTATCTTGGTCTGCTCTGCCAAGGTAAAAGCGATTTCGACCACATCGAGCCTTTTCGCAAAGATACGGTGTTTCAAACATGCCTGGGTATTCGCAAAGTGCCTTCAAGCCCTACGCTCCGTCAGCGACTGGATGCCGCTGCACAAACAATAGATGCCAATTGGAATGACATTCTGTTGCAGGAATCTGCCGACCTCATCCGAAACCTCAATGCCCCGGTAACTGGACTTGACGCAGGCGAGCATACGGTCATACCGCTGGACATTGACGTTTCGCCGTTCGATAACTCCGGCACGAAAAAAGAAGGTGTCTCCCTCACGTACAAAGGAACATTTGGATATGCCCCCATCTTTGCCTATTTGGGCCGAGAAGGGTATGGCGTAAATCTTCAATTGCGTGAAGGTAGTACACACAGCCAGAAAGATGGTGCTGATTTCCTTCGGGAAACGATTCATTACGCTCGTCGCATTACAAGTGATCGTCTACTCGTCCGTATGGATTCTGCTCACGATAGTCTTGAAAACTTGCAAGTTTGCCACGCGGAGAAAGATGTTGACTACATCATTAAAGTCAATCTTCGCGGCGCTTCCAAAGAAAGCTGGCTGCGAGTAGCCGAAGACAAAGGGATATCTTGTGAGCAACGCCCTGGGAAGACCACCTACATCGGCGCGATTACATTTCCACAGAAAGACTTCGATTGTAACCTGCGTCAAGTGTTCCAAGTCATCGTGCGTACGATCGATCGGGATGGGCAGGTGCTCATGTTTCCAGATGTGGAAGTGAACGTTTACTGGACATCTCTGACTTGCTCGCCATGGCGTGTCATTGAGCTTTATCGCGATCATGGCACAAGCGAGCAATTTCATAGTGAGCTTAAGACCGATCTAGATTTGGAGCGATTGCCGGCAGGCAAGTTCGATACGAATGAGCTAGTCCTGCACGCTGGCGTATTCGCCTATAACCTGCTTCGCATCATGGGACAAGAAAGCTTACGTCAAGATGATGCACCGATTCGTGGAGGCGTCGGGCGCCGTCGTATCCGAACTGTCATTCAGAACATCATCTACATCGCAGCTAGAGTCAGCCGCCATGCCCGACAAACGTCCTTCAATTTCGGCCGTTACAGTCCATGGTTCCAAACCGTTCGTCGAATCTACCAGGCATTTGCCTGATTATTGTGAATGAAACGCAAGCACAGCCACCAGTCGCCTCCCCCCTGTAAAAAAGGAGGTTTATTTCGCATGCCTTGCTTCCTGTGAAAAGCGCTTCTTGTTTGAATCCGAAGATGGGAATGTTGTAAGATACACAATCTTCTACGCCTGTTTTCCAAAATACGGACTGCCTAGGAGGTAGGGGACCTAAGCTGTCACGGATTCAGGTTTAATAGAAGAATTGAACCGCAATGGCCATACGATTGTGCTCATTACACATGATATGGATGTGGCGAGACGGGCGGGACGGACCGTCGTCATGCGCGACGGCGAGCTGACGGAAGGAAGGGGGGAGCCGCATGAAGCTCAGCCAGGGATTGGCGATGGCGTTCAAGAGCGTCTGGTCGAACAAGCTTAGAACGGCTCTCTCCATGCTTGGCATCTTGATTGGGGTGGCGACTGTCATTGCGCTGGTGGGCATGGGCCAAGGGTCCAAAAATCAGGTGGAGCAGCAGGTGGCCAGCCTGGGCACGAATTCGCTGTCCGTAACGATTACCGGACGGGGCGCGACGACCTCGCTTGCTCTTGAGGATGCGCTTGCGCTCGGCGACATCGCCAATATTGAAGCAGTCGCTCCGACGGTGAGCGGGAGCGCTACAGTCAAATTCGAGAAGACAAGCACGGATGTCACCGTCGAAGGCATTACGGGGCACTATGAGATCGTGAATGACTTCAGTGTTCAGTCGGGCCGGTACATCGCGCCTGTCGACGTGCTCCATACGCAGAAGGTGGCGCTTATTGGCGTCGATACCGCGACGGAGCTGTTCGGCAACGATGACCCCGTAGGCGAGGTCGTCTCCGTGAACGGCAGCCGGTTCACCATTGTGGGCCTGCTGGAAGCGAAGGGGAGCACGCTTGCCGGGTCGAATGACGAGAAGCTATTGATTCCCATTACGACCGCGCAGAAAATGTTCGACTCCGTAGGCGTGCGCAGCATCAGCATCAAGGTGGAGGATCTCGACCGGATGGACGCTGCCGTTGCCGCCTTGGAGGCCAGCCTGCTGGAGTCGTTCCGCGGCGATGACAGCAGCTACCGGATATTCAACCAGGAGGACGCCGTCGAGACGCTGAACTCCGTCAATGAGACGATGAATACGATGCTGCTGTACGTCGCGGCTATTACGCTCGTCGTCGGCGGCATCGGCGTCATGAACATCATGCTCGTCTCCGTGACGGAGCGGACGCGGGAGATCGGCATTCGCAAGTCGCTGGGCGCCAAGCGCCGAGACATCCTGTTCCAGTTCCTGATCGAAGCCGTCGTCATCAGCGGCATCGGGGGTGCGCTCGGCATCGGCGTGGGCTATCTGGGCTCCGAGATTATCGGCATTGTCGACGGCACGGATACCTCGGTTCCTGCGCAGACGGCGGTCGTCGCATTTGCCTTCTCCGCCATGGTCGGCGTCGTATTCGGCCTATTCCCGGCGAACAAGGCATCCCGCCTCAAGCCGGTGGACGCTCTGCGGCATGATTAGCAGGGTGAGCTGCCTGCGAACCGTGCGTGTGTGCCAGGTCTGATGCATGAGATAACTTGTGCGAATGGTGTCTGCGATGTCGGATACATGTTCTTTGCGAATGTGCGTGCTATGCCCGATTCAAGGGGTTACCTGCATATCATACAGTTAATTTGGAGTGCCAGACCCATTTCAGAGACATTACCTGCAGAACCTGCATTTAAATTTTCATCAAACCGCACATTGCCCCACGAACCATACATTTAACTGTACCTTTTGCATTTGGTGATGGGCATTCGGGGTTTATGGGGAAAAATAACGGTACGTTCTGCATTTGGCGATGGTCGTAGGTGCAGATACTCGCTTTAATGCGAGGTCGAGCATTGGAATAGGCTTCCGACTAGATTAGAGATTATTTATTTGCGTCTATCCTAGTAGACCGCCTCATAGAATAAACTATCCGGACGCAGTCGAGAGAGACGTCCAGCAAGGCGCCGGAACGCACGCCTGGCGAGCGCGGCGCCCTTATAGAGGAGGGCGGTTTATTCGGGATGGAGGCATGGTTTGCTAGAGTGCGGACAAGCGTTGCCAGGATCGAGAGAAGCTGGTGGGTTGTGTTTGGCATAGGGGTAATGCTTGGGGCTGTTGTGTTTGGTATGAAGGTCTGGTTGAGAGAGGTGGAGCCGCAGAGCGTGCAGACGGCTGCAGCGCCGAGCGAGGAGCGGAGCAGGCTGTGGAGCAGCGCAGTCGAGGTAGAGCCCGTGAGGCAGATGGCTTATGAGCCGGCCTCGAACGGCATGCAGAGCCAGCAGGGGGGCGGGTCGTCCCTGGAAGCGGACGCAGCTCCCGAGCAATCGGAGCAGAAGGATGGGCGTGAGGCTTCGGAGGTGAAGACGCATGCGGCGGGTACGGAGGTTGAGGCGGGTACGGGGAATGAGGAGCAGCATGCGGCCAAGCCTCCGGCGAAGACGGCGCTTGACGGCGTGAAGGTTCGGGTTTATTTGACCGATAGGAAACAGGTGGAGACGGTCCCTCTGGAGACGTACGTGATGGGCGTGGTTGCGGCCGAGATGCCAATCGACTTCCATCTGGAGGCGCTTAAGGCCCAGGCGGTTGCGGCGCGCACATACATTGTCCGGCGGCTGGCAATGGACGGCGGAGACGGGCAGGCGGATGTGCTCGATACGGTGCAGCACCAAGTCTATCTATCGAAGGATGAGCTGGACAAGCGATGGAAGGGTGACGCGAAGCGGGACAATCTCGCCAAGCTTAAGCATGCGGTGGAGGACACGAGAGGCCTGATCATGACCTACGAGGGCGAGCCGATTGAGGCGGCGTTTTTCTCTACCAGCAACGGCTATACGGAAAACTCCGAGGATTATTGGGAGCAGTCTCTGCCTTATCTGCGCAGCGTGGCCAGTCCATGGGATGCGGAGCTGTCGCCCAGGTACGAAGCGGAGGTGTCGTTCACGCTGGGCCAATTCTATCGCGCATTGGGGCTGCCGGGGAAAACGTCCGTTTCTATGAAGATACTGGAGCAAAGCGACGGCAAACGAATCAAGCAGATGAAGATAAACGGGAGAACGTTCAGCGGTCGGGAGGTGCGAGAGAGTCTCGGACTGGCATCCTCTCATTTCAGCTGGAAGATTGGGCGGGACGAGATTACCTTCACGACCTATGGACTCGGTCACGGCGTTGGCATGAGCCAGTGGGGAGCGAACGGAATGGCGCAGGATGGGCGGCATGCGAAGGACATTCTGGAGTACTATTATTCCGGCGCCGAGCTGAAGCAAGCTTCGAAGCTACCAAGTGGGACAAACTCTTAAAATTTGATATCTCTCACGTATAAACCCCGCCATAGTGGCAACAATGGCTAGTGAGGTGATAACAATGAATGATCAAAACAAATCAAGGCAAAGACAAGAAGAAACTCCCAAAAACGCTCTGGGAGGAGCATCTGCCGCGAACTCTAGCAGCGGACTTCGGAAACTATTCGCAAAGCGCTACGTTTCCCCCGCAATCTTCATGGCTGCTGCGGCAATTATCGTAACCTTAATGTGGATCTATCAGGGCTCGGATCCGGCTGAGGAAACAACAGCTCCGGTTGGCTCTGAAGTGACGCAAGAGGACGAGGCGAATGACGTGCAAGGCGGCGTGGCCAACGAAGGCGGCGGCGACGAAGCGGTAGAGGTCATTGCGGACGCAAGCAAAATGACTTGGCCAGTCGGCAACCTGAGCGAGCTGCAAGTCGAAACGAAGTTCTACGACATGAACGCCAGCGAGGCGGACAAGGAAGCGGCGCTGATCCAGGTCGACAACGAAATTTCGCCGCACACGGGCATCGACTTCGTAGATCCCAACGGGGAAACGTTCGACGTGCTTGCAGCCCTGGAGGGCAAGGTGTCCCATGTCGAGCAGCATCCGACGAATGGCTACATCATTGAGATCAGCCACGGCGACGGTCTGGTTACCGTGTACCAAAGCTTGACGAACGTACAGGTGGAAGAAGGGGATGAGGTTGGCCAAGGCACGGTTATCGCGCAAGCGGGCCGCAGCGATCTCGAACGCGATCTGGGCATTCACCTTCATTTCGAAACCCGCCTGAACGGCGAAACGGTTAACCCGAGCAATTACATAGCGGAATAAGGCTGACGGCCTGCAGAAGGCCGATCGCGAAGAAGACGGGGGAAGGTTCTCCGTCTTTTTTTTGTGCTGGATCGTTATTCAAATGTTGGACCAAAATGAGCAATCCGACCTGCCTTTCCGGCGCATTCTGGGCCTTCTTGAGGGCTTGTTATGAAAATTTATTGCCGCTTCTGGCTTGTCACGCTTGGACACAAAGAATATATACCCACTCCACTCATATAATGTACCAAACTATCTCGAGTAGGGAGGCGGGAACGTGCACGATTACATCAAAGAGCGAACCATTAAAATAGGCCGATGCATCGTGGAAACGAAGCACACGGTGCGAACGATCGCCAAAGAGTTCGGTGTGTCTAAAAGCACGGTTCATAAGGACTTGACCGAACGGCTGCCGGAGATCAACCCCGACCTGGCGGACCAGGTGAAGCACATTCTCGAGTACCACAAGTCGATCAGGCATCTAAGAGGAGGAGAAGCAACCAAGATCAAGTACAAGAAGACAAGCGCGAAGAAGCGGGAAGTGCTTGCGGCAGCTAAGGTGTGACGTCATTTTTCCATAGAGGAAAAAACGATTTATTTTTACATCTGGTAGAGGAATTTAGACTTTTTTGGCGAATAATGTTTCGTTAGGGGTTTACTCCGTGCTTATGGGAGATAACTAATTCGAACGTTAACGTTAACATTATTCGTTGGGGGACTTCAGCCGTATGTTGAGCAAGGATATCGGGATCGATCTTGGGACAGCCAATGTATCCATTCATGTAAAAGGAAAGGGCGTTGTGCTTGACGAGCCTTCCGTTGTCGCGATTGAGAGCGATTCGAAGAAGGTGCTCGCGGTCGGCGAGGACGCGCATCGTATGGTAGGCCGCACGCCCGGCAACATTGTGGCAATCCGGCCGCTTCGCGACGGCGTCATCGCCGACTTCGAGATTACGGAAATTATGCTGAAAGCGTTTATTGACCGCGTGGACGGCCGCAAGTGGTTCAGCCGTCCTCGCATCCTTATCTGCGCCCCGACGAATATTACGTCTGTCGAGCAGAAGGCGATTCGCGAGGCTGCCGAGCGCAGCGGAGCGAGAGAGGTGTATCTGGAGGAAGAGCCGAAGGCTGCGGCGATTGGCGCGGGCATGGATATCTTCCAGCCGAGCGGCAATATGGTCGTCGATATCGGAGGCGGCACGACGGACGTCGCTGTCCTGTCGATGGGCGATATCGTAACAGCGTCTTCGATTAAGGTCGCGGGGGACAAGTTCGATGACGCGATTATGAAGTATATCAAAAACAAGTACAAGCTCCTGATCGGCGAACGGACGAGCGAGGATATCAAGATCAAGATCGGATCGGTCTATGATAACGGCCGTAAGGAGGAGATCGACATCCGCGGGCGGGACATGGTGTCCGGTCTGCCGCTTACGGTTACGATCCGCTCCAATGAGGTGCGCGAAGCGCTGTGGGATCCCGTGATGTCGGTCATTGCTGCGGCTAAGTATGTGCTGGAGCAGACACCTCCGGAGCTGTCGGCTGATATTATCGATCGCGGCGTTATTCTGACGGGCGGCGGTGCGCTGCTTGGCGGACTGGATACTTTGCTGGCGGACGAGCTGAAGGTGCCGGTGCTGATTGCCGAGAATCCCATGCATTGCGTCGTGAAGGGTACCGGCATCCTGCTCGACCACCTGGACAAGCTCAAGAAGTAACGGCATAGGAAATTTCGCAGGTAGGGCGCCTTAGGGGGGCGCGCCGAGGCGGAAATGAGTCTGTAGTCGCAGGCGAGTGCTATTCAGACACAATCGGCGATGACCGATAACAAAATAAAGAAGACGCTCGCTGTATGCCGCTGCTTAGGTCCATGACTCAGACTGGGACTGGGATTGGGACTGGGACTGGCGACTGGGGGCGGGGTGAATCCTGCAAATCTGCAGCAATTGAGGCTCGAAAGGCTGTAGAGGAGTCCAATTGATGCAAATGTGCAGGATATTGCCTTGTAGTAGTCGGGTATGGGGCGATTTTGCTGAAAATGATGCAGGATCGCAGCAATTCCTTTGTTTGAGCAAGCGGATATCAACAAATCATGTATAATTGCAGGAATTCCAGTCGCTGCGCCGCATGGAAGGCCAATTACCGGCCCGACTCAACTAATTAATAGATTCAGGGATGCTTACGAAGTATGTTTGCTACGCAAACATTGGAGGAGGACTAGCCAGATGCTTAGAGGACTGTATACGGCCGCCGCAGGCATGACGGCGCAGCAGCGCCGACATGACACCGTCACGAACAATATTTCTAACATTAATACGCCGGGCTACAAGCAGACCAACGCCCTCACGCGCTCCTTCCCGGAGATGCTGCTGAAGATGACGGGAGTGGAGGGCGCCCAGAATACGACGGTGGGACGCTGGACAAGCGGTGTGTTCGCGGAGGAGAGCCTGTCGATTCACTTGCAAGGCGATCTGATGCAGACGAACCAGGCCTCTGACTTCGCGCTAGTGTCCAGTATTCAAGTGGACGGCATCGCGTTCGACGAATCCGGCAAGTCTGTATCCGAGGACGGCGAGGTTGTGTTCCAGCCGCAGGCCTTCTTCACGGTGCAGGACGCGAACGGCAATGTTCGTTATACGCGGGGCGGCAAGTTTACTGTGAATGGCGAGGGCTTCCTGCTGACCAGCGATGGGTCGAACGTGCTGGGCACCAATAATGCTCCGATTCAGCTGCCTGTCGGCGTCGGGCTGGACAGCCTGAAGCTGACGGATGATCAGCGCTTCGTGGATGCGAGCGGTAATGAAATTGGGGGACAGCTGCTGATCACGCGCATCGAGAACCCCAATGAGCTGGTCCGCGAGGGTAACGGTAACTTCCGGTTTGTTGACGGGGAAGGCGAGGCGCGTCCCATCGAGGCTGGCGAGAGCATCGAGGTTCGTCAAGGCTATGTGGAGCGCTCCAATGTGGATTCCGCTCAAGCCGCTGTTGATCTGATGTCGGCGCTCCGCGCGTACGAGGCGAACCAGAAGGTCATTCAGTTCTACGACAAGAGTCTCGAGAAGACAGTGAACGAGATTGGCCGCATCTAGCGTATAACCTAAGGGAGGGTATCGCCGCATGAACGCATCTATGATCAACGCTATGGTATCGATGAATGCGCTCCAGCAGAAGCTGGACCTCATCTCTGACAATATTGCCAATGTGAATACGGTAGGCTACAAGAAGAAGGAAGCGACCTTCGAGGATTTGCTCAACAACGCCAAGCGCCAGCCTGAAGCGTTCAGTCAGCCTGGCAGGCTGTCGCCGCTGGACTTCAACCAGGGCTGGGGCGCCAAGATGACGATGATCCAGCCGAATCTGACGCAAGGGCCTATGAAGGCTACTGACGCGAAGACCGACCTGGCCATCGAAGGGAACGCATTGTTCGAGGTCGTGGTCGATGAGGCGGGCACCCGGGCATACACGCGCAACGGGGCGTTCCAGTTGACGGTCAACGCAAACGGTGATACCATACTGGC
This sequence comes from Paenibacillus sp. PL2-23, assembly GCF_040834005.1. Lineage (NCBI taxonomy): Bacteria > Bacillati > Bacillota > Bacilli > Caryophanales > Paenibacillaceae > Paenibacillus > Paenibacillus sp. PL2-23. Next base: position 5,293,019 of record NZ_CP162129.1, on the reverse strand, counting down.
AACGGAAGAAGGTTACCCAGTCGTCGCATTGGTGCCTGACGGGAACGGCAATTTGGTTGAAGGCAATCTCGTGCTGCCGCAAGGCTACGAGATGAAGGTGAACGACGATGGCTCCGTGCTGGGCGTATCCTCCGAGGGAACGATTGCGCTCGGCAGCATCAAGCTGCTGCAGGCATCGCGTCCGGCTGGCCTTACGGCAGTGGCTGACAACCTGTTCGCCATAGCGGCTGGCATTAACGTGGATGATGTTGTGCAGCAGATCGTGCCGAACGATGATAACCGAATTGCAGTGCGCCAAGGCTATCTGGAGCAATCCAACGTCGAGCTGACGGACGAGATGACTGAGCTCATCACGGTCCAGCGCGCGTATCAGCTGGCGGCGAGGGCGCTAACCTCCAGCGACACGATGATGGGTCTGGCTAACACGATGCGCTCATAGGACAGAATGTAGGTGATAGGTATGGCCGACGATCATATCGGCTCGGGACGTCGTAACCAATCGGACGACGGACCAACGAAGAGAACGAATACGGCGGCGGACGATTCTCCCACATCCGTCTATACAACGCTGAGCGGCTCGCTTTCACGAGCGCAGCGGCATGGCGGCGGCTCGCAGTCGTCCACAGCAAAGGCAACAGATTTAAGCGCCAAGAATGGCAATCGCAAGTCTGCACCACCGGCGGAGCCTGAGGATGACGAGGAGTATGAAGAACGGTTTCCAGCTTGGGCGAAAGTGGCGTTCTGGCTGCTTCGCAAAAGCATTGTGCCCATTATTATGATCGTTATGCTGCTGGCGGGGCTCTACGCAGGCTACACGATCCTGGGCAGCGGGCCGAAGGACGACGTCTTCAAGATCGAGACCTGGCGCCACCTGTATGATCTCATATTCGCGGAATCGTAGCTGAAATAGGCTGTTCCATCCTCTCCATAGCCTGGAGGGGATGGAACAGCCTTTTGTATTTTTGTAGGTTTGCAGAGGTGCCGAGTGCCGCTACATGCCTTCCTTCGTGGAGGTGACCCGTTTCACGAAGAAGGACAGGATGAGGGCCGCGATGGCGAAATACATGCCAACCTGGAAGGCGTCGTGAATGCCCGTCATGACCGAGCTTGCTAATGCAGCCGGCGATGTTGGATCGGCAGATCCCAGCAGGTAGTCCTTCTGTCCGGACGACATGATGCTGATGAAAAAAGCGATGCCAAGAGCGCCTGCCACCTGCTGCAGCGTGCTTAAGATGGCGGAGCCGTGCGGGTAATATTTTGGCGGGAGCTGGTTCAGACCGTTCGTCTGCGCAGGCATCATGATCATGGCCATTCCGACGCTCATCATACAATGAAGCAGAATAATCGTACCCTTGCCCGTCTCCAATGAAATTTGGGTAAAACAATACATCACGAGCACCAGCAGCGCCGATCCTGGTATAACGAGGGCGCGGGGGCCGAACTTGTCGAACAGCTTGCCCGTAATCGGCGACAGGAAGCCGTTCACAATGCCGCCCGGCAGCAGCACCAGACCTGCGGCGAACGCCGTCAGAGCCATGCCCGTCTGCATCAGGATCGGGAGCAGCATCAGCGTCGAGAACAACGACATCATCACAATGAGAATCAGAATCGTGCTGAACGAGAACATAGGCGCCTTGAATGCGCGTATGTCCAGCATAGGCTCCCGCATCCGCAGCTGTCTCCAGACGAACAGAATCAGAGCCGCGCAGCCGGCAATAACGGTGCCGTATACCTTGGGGTCGGACCAGCCGCTTCCTTCGGAGCCATGGCCGCCAAGGCTGCTGAAGCCATATACAATGCCGCCGAAGGCGATCGTGGAGAGGATGATGGAGAGGATGTCGACCTTGGGCTTCGTCACCTGCGACACGTTCTTCAGGAAGACGGCCGCAAAGCCGATCGAGAAGATCGCAAACGGCAGCACCAGGTAGAACAGCCAGCGCCAATCCTCAAGCGCATCCAGAATGAGTCCGGACAATGTAGGGCCGATAGCCGGCGCGAACATGATGACAAGACCGATACTGCCCATGGCCGCTCCTCGCTTCTCCGGCGGATACAGCACAAGCACTGTGTTCATCAAAACAGGCAGCATGAGGCCCGTGCCAAGCGCCTGAATGATCCGTCCGATCAGCAGGACATAAAATTCCGGCGCCAGCGCGCACACCAGCGTGCCGAGCGAGAATAGTGTCATGGCGCCGAGGAACATTTGCCGCGTCGTGAACCACTGCACCAGCAGCGCGGACACCGGGATCAGGATGCCAACCGTCAGCATATAGCTCGTGGACAGCCACTGCACAGTCGTAAAGGAAACGCCCAAATCCTCCACCAGATCCACAAGCGCGATGTTCAACAAGGTTTCGTTCAAAATAGAAAAAAATGCGCCGATAATGAGCGAAATCAGAATCGGCAGTCTTTTGACGTTGCCCAAATCAAAGGGCGCCGCCGCTGCAGCTGATGATGGTTGCATGCTGTTATTTCCTCCGTTTTCATTATTCCTTCGTATTCGTTGTAGACGCTTGAAGCATGCCATGCAAGCACACTTGGATAGCCGTTCGATGCAGCTCCAGCGCTTGAGGCAGCTCCATATGGCGGGTCGTCTCCCCCAGTCCACGGAACAGGCTGTCCAAGGTCATCGCCAGATGTGAGGGGTCCAGATGAGGCTTCAGCTCGCCCTGCTCCAGACCGTCCCGGAGGACGGCTTCCATGAACCGGCGCTTCCGGGTCGACCATTCCGCAATGCTCCGTTTGCTTGCCTCGCTTCTGCCGGCGCCCGCGTCGAGAAACTCCCAGATCGCCCGGTTAAGCGGATGATTGAAGCCTTTCGGCAAGCCGACCTCAACAATCGTCTGCAGCAGCTCGGCAACCGTGCGGCAGCGTGCGCGCTGCTCCTCCCAGAGAGCCTGCCACTCCGCGTCATGCCGGTCAAGCAGGGCGAGGAACAGGCCTTCCTTACTCTTATAATGGTAATAAATATTCGCTTTGCTGGTGCCCGTGGCTAATGCAATCTCCTCCACGGAAGCGGAGACGTAGCCCCGAGTCGAGAATATAGCAAAGGCGGCATCCAGCAGTCTTGCTTTCGTTTCTTCGGTTTGCTGCTGCTTTCTGTTCAAGGCTTCGCTCCCTTCATGCAACTAGTATACTGAACGTTCAGTCAGTATTCTAGCATGGGCGCTCGCCAATTATCAACACCTGTGTGCAGAGAGTTGGTGGAGCAGCCGTCATTTGTTTTCATTTTGGAGGAGGTAGTTTATAATAGTTGGGAGTCATGGTGGATGTCATACATACATATGGTTGATCGCTGAACAGCAAGCGGGAAGTCCCCGTTAAGTCCGTGCAGGGAAAGGGCAGGGGCACCAAATCGCGCAGAAAGAGGCTTAACTACGGGACACTTCAGGCCCCGCAGTCAAGCCCCCTTATCTTAACCTCCATAAACTGCAGTTTTATGAAGGATAACCTTAGTGTCGCTTAACCATGCCGGTTTTATACTTCAAGCCGGAAATCCTATACTTTGGTCCATTGTTTGAACAATAGAGAGGAGCCAATTCGCTTATGCTGGACATTAATCAAATTCAAGAAATTATCCCTCACCGCCCCCCGTTTCTGCTGGTGGACCGCATTCTGGAGGTAGAGCCTGGCGTTCGCGCTGTCGGCCTTAAGAATGTGACGATGAATGAGCCTTATTTTGCAGGGCATTTCCCGGGGTATCCCGTCATGCCGGGCGTTCTGATCGTCGAGGCGCTGGCGCAGGTCGGCTCCGTCGCTATGCTGATGGTGGAGGCGAATAAGGGCAAGCTTGGCTTCTTCGCGGGCATTGACGGCGTCCGCTTCCGCGATCAAGTGAAGCCTGGCGATACGCTTATATTGGAAGTGCAGATTACCCGTCTCAAAGGACCCATCGGCAAAGGCCAGGCAACAGCCAAGGTCGGCGATAAAGTGGTGGCCGAGGGCGAGCTGATGTTCGCGCTGTCGGATCGTTCTTAATATTTTGGATAAAAAAGGAGACATGCCCCAATGAGTTCAATCGCAAATGAAACCATACAATCGCGTTATGAGGCTTGGCTGAACGATCCTATGATCGATGAGGCGACAAAATCGGAGCTTCGCGGCATTGCAGGACAAGAGAAGGAGATCACGGATCGCTTCTATCGCGAGCTCGAATTCGGGACAGGCGGTCTTCGCGGCGTTATGGGCGCGGGCACCAACCGGATGAATGCCTATACAGTGGGCAAAGCGACACAAGGCCTTGCGAACTGGCTGCTCGCGCGGGCGGGCGGATCGGTGCCGTCGGTTGTTATCGCTCACGATTCCCGCAACAACTCGCCTGAATTTGCGCTGGACTCGGCGCTGGTGCTGGCGGGCAACGGGATCAAAACCTACCTCTTCCGCGGTCTGCGGCCTACGCCGCAGCTGTCATTCGCGGTGCGCACGCTGGGCGCTTCCAGCGGCATCGTCATCACGGCAAGCCACAACCCGCCGGAGTACAACGGGTACAAGGCTTACGGCTCTGACGGCTGCCAGCTGATCCCTGAGGATGCGGAGCAGGTCATTGCGGCCATTGGAGCGATCGGCTTCGACGCCATCAAGCGGGTGTCCCAGGAGGATGCGGAGGCACAGGGCTTGCTCGTATGGCTGGAGGAGGATGCGGATCGTCAGTACATCGACACCGTCATTGGCGAAAGCCTTAACCAAGAGCTGCTGCAGGGCGAGCTTGGGGAGCGCTTCAGCGTTGTCTTCACCCCGCTGCATGGCACGGGCAACACTCCGGTGCGAGAGGCGCTGAAGGGCATTGGCTTCCGCAATGTGCATGTTGTGCCGGAGCAGGAGCAGCCGGACGGCTATTTCAGCACGGTGAAATCCCCGAATCCTGAGGAGAGAGAAGCGTTCGAGCTGGCTATCAGGCTGGCAAAGCAGGTGAATGCGGATATTATTATCGGCACGGACCCCGACGCCGACCGGATGGGCGCCGTGGTGAAGGACAACAAGGGCGAATATGTGGTGCTGACGGGCAATCAGTCCGGCGCGCTGATGGTGCATTACAAGCTCAGCGTGCTTCGAGACCGCGGCCTGCTGCCTGACAATGGCGTCGTTATCAAGACCATTGTGACCAGCGAGATGGGAGCGGACATTGCCCGTTCCTATGGCGCGGAAGTCGAGAATACACTTACCGGCTTCAAATATATCGGGGAGAAAATGACTCGCTACGAACAGACGGGCGAGCGCTCCTTCCTGTTCGGCTACGAGGAGAGCTACGGCTATCTGAGCGGCACCTACGCACGGGACAAGGACGCGATCGTGGCCGCTATGCTGATCTGCGAAGCGGCCGCTTATTACAGCAGCCAAGGCAAGACGCTGTATGACGTGCTGGAGGAGCTGTACGGCACGTTCGGCTACTACCTGGAGGGACTGGAATCCCGCACGCTGAAGGGCTTCGACGGGGTGCAGAAGATTGGCGCCATCATGAATGACTGGCGCGAGAATCCTCCGGTTGAGGTCGCCGGCGTGAAGATCGCCGAGGCGCTTGATTACAGCGGCGGCCTGGAGGGCTTGCGTCCTGAGAACGTCCTGAAGTATAAGCTGGAGGACGGCTCCTGGTTCTGTCTGCGGCCGTCTGGCACGGAGCCGAAGATTAAGATTTATTTTGGCGTGAAGAAGGAATCGTCCCAGGCTTCGGCTTCGGCGCTGCGCGCTTTGAGAGAAACCGTCATGTCCCGAGTGGACGGCGCGGTGTAGAGGAGAACGGAGGATTACAGTGCTTATGCGTTGGCAGCGTTGGAATCGACGGGCGAAGCTGTGGCTGTGGGCCATTACGCTGATTGGCGTGGTGGCGGCCTTGCCGCTGGGCGCATCGCGTATGGCGATGGAGCAGTCTTCGGACAGGGTCGAGTATGTGTTCGATTATCGGGATATCGTGGAGGTCGCGGAGCTTCAGCCGAAGCCCCGCGAGTTCGTGGAGGACAAGCTGGAGGGGCTGAAGAGCGCGGGCATTACGACAATGGCCGTCTACGAAAGCTCCTTGAAGGAGCTGAAGCAGGCTGGCCGGCTTGTATATTACAACAAGGATGAGGCGGCGCTGCTGCAGGGAATTCTGCCTGACCGCAACGCCAATTACACCTATGTGCTGTTCAGCGGACCGGAAGAGGAGGAGCAGCTTGCCCCAATTCTTCGTGAAGCTTACGAGCGCATGGGCGTAGGCATCCGCAGCTGGTCCTATGAAGGCCGCGGCGGTCTCGTTCTGGAGGAATCCACAACGGCGGCTGCGCTGAAGACGCTGGATTTCGACCCTATGGCGCTGCAGGCGGTCTCGGAGGCCGGATTTCATATCCTTCCTCGATTCTCTGACCGCGTCGTGCCTTATGATTCGGTAAGAACGGCTGCTCAGCTGGAGCGGTTGAAGGCTTATGGCATCACGCGGGTGCTGTTCGACGGCGAGAAGGCCAAGGGCGCGTCGGACCAAGGAGAGAGCGGCAGCCTGGACAGCTTCGGGCAGCTGCTGGAGCAATACGAGCTGGGTCTGACGGCAATTGAGAATCTGAAGAAACCGCAGCAAGGCATTCATAAATTGGCTTATATTACAGACTATAATGTAGTCAGAGTGTATTCGCTGTCCCCGGAGGACAGTCTGGCGATGACGGGTGCAGGCATTGAGGATCGTTTCCTTCTGGCTGCCAAGGACCGGAATATTCGAATGTTTTTCCTGAATACGACGACCAAGGGCAATCAGGACCTCGGCTTGCTGGAGCATTCTATCGACAAGCTGGCGACGATTATGGGCGGCGAAGCCGGGGTGATAGCAAGCCTGGAGAAAGAGGGCTTCCCCGCCGGTATCGCTGAGCCATTCCAGGCGGAGAAGCACGCGTGGGAGAAGCCGCTTCGCGGCATCGTAGCGCTAGGCGCTATCGCGATGATCACGCTGCTGATCGGCGCGTTTGTCCCGGCTGTGACCATTCCAGTCTTCCTACTTGGCTTGGCAGGGTCTGCAGGCCTGTATGTACTGAACAGCTCCATGCTGGAGCAGGGGCTTGCGCTTGGCGTTGCCGTCAGCGGGCCGACGCTTGCTCTCATCTGGGTCATGAACCGCATCTATTCGCGCACGCTCGGCGAGCGCAGAATGGTGGGCGGCGAGGAGTGGAGCGTAGGCTCGGCTGAAGTGGACAAGCGTAAGGCTTGGGTGTTCCCTCAGGTGTCCGCGGGCCGACGTCTCGGCACGGCTGTGGCCTGGTTCATTGTGGCGACGCTTATGACCTGGACAGCGATTCCGCTTGTATTCGGACTGTTGAACAATATTACGTACAGCCTCGTGCTGGAGCAGTTCCGCGGGGTCAGCGTGCTGCATCTGGCGCCGCTGTTCCTTGTCGCCGTCTATGTCGTGTTGTACGAGGGCGGCGACGGACGGGGCGTCATGGGACGAGCCCTGAAGCTGCTGCGTGAGCCGGTTCGCGTCGCTTGGCTTGTCATCGCTCTTGCGGTGGGCGCTGTCGGGTTCTATTATTTGTCCCGTACGGGCAATGCCGGCGAGGTGTCCTCGATTGAGCTGCTCATTCGCGGCTGGCTGGAATCGACATTCGGCGTTCGTCCGCGCTTCAAGGAGTTTATGCTGGGGCATCCGCCGCTGCTGCTTGGCCTGTTCCTTGCGATTCGCTATCGCGCGGCGTGGGTACTTATTATCGTAGGTGCGCTTGGACAGCTGACGATGGTCAGCACGTTCACGCATATTCATACACCGCTGTATATTTCGATTGTACGAACGCTGCTGGGTCTTGGCGCAGGCCTCATCATTGGCTTGATCCTGATTGGCGGCTGGCTTGTTCTGGAAGGAGTCTATCGCAAATGGCTGGCACCCGCAATTCGCAAGTATTCCGCATAGCTGTATCCGGCTACTACGGCTTCCGCAACAGCGGTGACGAGGCGGTGCTCCGCTCCATCCTGCTGGCGCTGGAGAAGGCGGCCGCAGAGCAGGGGGTGCAGGTGCAGCCCGTCGTGCTGTCCGCCGATCCGGAGTGGACCAGCCGCATGTACGGCGTTGAGTCCGCGCACCGCATGCGTCCCGGCGACCTGCTGCGGACGCTCCGCTCCTGCGACGGACTGATCAGCGGCGGCGGCAGCTTGCTGCAGGATGTCACGAGCGCGAAGACGATCCCTTATTATGTTGGCGTGCTGAAGCTTGCCCAGTGGCTGGGCAAGCCGACGTTCGTCTACGCGCAGGGCATCGGCCCGGTGAACCGCCGCGCGATGTATCCCCTGATCCGGAGCGCGATGCGCCGGAGCAGGTACGTGTCTGTGCGGGACGCCGAGTCCGCCGCGCTGCTGGCGCGGATGGGCGTCTCGCCTGACCGGATCGAGGTTGTGCCCGATCCGGTTATGGGGCTGCCGCTGCCGCCGGGCACTGTGCCGGCAGCACGCGGCGGCGCCGCGGCCGAGACGCCGCCGGTGCTCGGCGTCTCGCTGCGCCGCTGGCGCGAGGACGGCGCCGATATGGCGCGCGCCGCCGAGGCGCTGGTCGCGCTGTCGAAGCGCAGGCCGGTGCGGCTGCGCTTCCTGCCGTTCCACACCCCCTCCGACGGAGTGACGTCGGAGCTGGTGATGGAACGGCTGAGCGGCCGGCTCGGCGAGGGAAGCTCCGCCGAGCTGGCCGCCCCAGGCGATGACCCCCAGGCGATGCTCCTGGAGGTCAGCCGGTGCGACGCGCTGCTGGGCATGCGCCTGCACGCGCTCATCTATGCCGCCAATCAGCGGGTGCCCCTGCTGGGATTGTCGTATGATCCCAAGATCGATCAGTTCCTGAATCGACTGGGATTGACGCCCATTGGCTCCACGGAGTCGCTGGACCCCGAGGCCTTCGCCGACGCGGCTTGCGCTCTGCTGGACGCGCCGGAGGCTTGGCGCGACCGCTACGGTCCTGCTATTGAAGAATTAAAGCAACAAGCAAGCAATCCTGCGCAACAAATTGTGCGTGACTTGCGTCATAATAGATCGAGGTGATTTCCTCATGTCGAAACATGTGCCAACCGTGCCGATATTTGGCATACCGTTCTCGAAACTAAGCATGGACGAGACGGTCAGTTATCTTACACAGGCCATTGAGGAAGGCCAGCTGACGCACGTCATTACGGCTAATCCGATTATGGTGATGGCGGCCTTGGACAACCCGGCGTTCGCCCGGACAATGCGCAGGGCCGACTTGATCGTACCGGACGGCGCGGGAGTCGTATGGGCGGCGAAGGTTGGCGGCAATCCAGTCGCCGAGCGCGTGACAGGCTTCGATCTGATGCACCGGCTGCTGGCGGAGGGCGAGAAGCGCCGCTGGACGGCGTATCTGCTCGGCACCACGCAGGAGATTATCGAGGCGGCGGCGGAGAAGCTGCAGCTTCAATACCCTCAGGTGCGAATCGTGGGGTACCGCAACGGATTTTTTGGCCCTGCGGACGACGAGGCGATCGTGGAGGAAATTCGCGGGCTGAAGCCGCATCTCCTGTTCGTCGCGCGCGGTATGGACAAGGAAGAGTGGAACGCGGCGTACAAGCAGCGTCTGGGCGTCCCGTTCATCATGGGCGTAGGAGGCAGCTTCGATGTCGTGTCGGGCAAGCTGAAGCGAGCCCCGGAGGTGTATCAGAAGCTCAAGCTGGAGTGGCTGTACAGGCTTCTGCAAGAGCCGGCGCGGTACAAGAGAATGCTTGCGCTGCCGAAATTCGTCGTGAAAGTGCTTCGCAACAAAGAAAACGTAACAAAACCTCGTCCAGAGTCGTAAAAATGTCGTTTTTTTCATGAAAATTGGGTGAATACGGAGTTGGTATTTCTTTTTCAATCGGAGTATAATTCACTTCGGAGCAACACGAATGCGCAATTAGCGACCGCAAGGCCGCATAAGCGAGCGTGTACCGGTGAAATATAAGCAGAGTATAGCTCTAGGTGGTTTGAACCCGAATTATTAGGCATATGCTGCTTATGTTTTTCAGAAAAGGAGAGTTGTACGCATGCCTGTTGGCTTCTTGTACGCGATTGGATTTATTGTTGCCCTTGTTCTTGCATTAGTCATGACGCCGCTTGTGAAGAAATTTGCGTTCCGGATCGGCGCCATTGATAAACCTAACCATCGGAAGGTACATACGCGCATTATGCCGCGTCTCGGCGGCCTTGCTATCTATGTCGCTTTTGTAGGTGCTTTCCTGGCTGTATCGCCCTTCATTCCGGACGGGCTGCTTCGTCCTAGAGACGTGAATATGATTAACGCGCTGCTGGTAGGCGGCACCATTATCATCATCCTGGGCGCGCTGGACGACCGGTTCGAGCTGTCTGCCAAAGTGAAGCTGCTGGGCCAGATCGCCGCAGCCTGCGTCGTAGTGTTTGGCTTCGATGTCAGCATCGACCTCGTCAACGTGCCGTTCGGCGAATCCATGCAGCCTATTGCCGAGTGGATTGGCAAGCCGCTGACCATTCTGTGGATCGTCGGCGTGACCAACGCGATCAACCTGATCGACGGTCTGGATGGACTGGCTGCCGGCGTATCCGGCATCTCCATCGCGACCATTGTCATCATGGCGTCGCTGATGGGCTTCCAGCCGGTTATTCTGCTCAGCACCCTGCTGCTGGGCGGCATTGTCGGGTTTCTCGTGTTCAACTTCCATCCGGCCAAAATATTTATGGGAGACTCCGGCTCCCTGTTCCTGGGCTTCAGCTTGGCCACCTTGTCCATGCTGGGCTTCAAGCAGGTCACGATTGTCTCCTTCGTGACGCCGCTGCTTATCATCGGCGTGCCGCTGTCTGATACGTTCTTCGCGATTGTTCGCCGCTGGGTGAACAAGAAGCCGATCTTCGCGCCGGACAGAGGCCATCTGCATCATCGCCTGCGCGATCTGGGCTTCAGCCACAGACGCACGGTACTGATCATCTGGGGCGTAGCCGCCGTCTTCGGCGCGCTGGCAGTCGTGCAGTCCGCCGTCGTGCAGTCCAGCGCCGCGAACTGGATTACGTTCGCCGTTATCTGTATGCTTATGTTCCTGCTGCAGATCGGCGCCGAGATTACAGGCATCGTCGACAAGACGCGCCGCCCGCTTATCAACTTCCTGGTCCGTATCGGCATTCTCCGTCTCGCCAAGGTAGAGGCGCAGCAATCCCGCGGCAAATAACGCACTTATAGGTAACCATCCAGCCTCCTATCCGCCCGTCGGATATGAGGCTGTTTTATTTGCCACAACCACGACTCCCCAAATCCCCCCTCTAGGAGAATCAGCCTATTTCCGCCAGTAACTTGCTCCGCTGTCTAAACATCTGCCCTCCATCCGCCGATAAAACAAGTACGCAAAACTTTTTTCGTGCCAGCACGTCTATACATGCAGTGAGACAATCTGGCTGCAGAGGCAAAGGGAGGAACGGATATAGGCCAGTCATTCGCAAGCGGACAAGCCGTCAGTGACTATAGTTCTATAATTGGCTGCTCAATAAGGCCCAATTTGCTCGATTTCGAGCACATAATTATTCCATATAGCCTACTTGAAGGAGGAACATCATTTTGAAAAGGGTATTATCATTGCTACTGTCCTTTGCGCTACTTATTACCATGCTGCCGACGTTCAGCTTGCCTCAGCAGGCAAGTGCTGCGGGCTCTTACTTCCTGTTCCCGAATGAGCATGACGTCATCTCCAGTCCAAGAATCGTCTCCACGCCGACTGTCAACCTCTCTGGTACGATCAATGGCGTGAATGGCGGCTCCATCAGCTATAACGTTAAGCAAATTACAGCTGCCGGCAAGGAGCTGAACACTACTCAGGAGATCAGCACTGGCATCAGCACGACCAACGACAACAAAATTACGGTTAGCGGCATCGTTCTATTCGCGGGCCTGAACAAAATTACGTTCAAAGGCATTGCGGGCACTTCTGAGGTCAGCGAATCCATCTATATTGAATACCGGAACAGCCCGATGCTGTACGACCTGAAGATCAACTTCGAGAACCAGGAGTACGACATGCAGGAGTCTGGCCCGACCATGCTCTATGCCTCCGGCAATCAAACCTCGAGCTCCGGATCTATCGTGATTACAGGTAAAGCGCCAAACGCTACAAAGGTTACCATTGTGATCAACGGCCGCAGCTACGACTTTAACGTTTCCACGACAAGCGACAACCGCTTTAGCACCTCGCAGCTGACGATTGACAAGGGTATGAACACGATTCAGTTCAAGGTCTACAACGGCGGACAGGTTATTGAATCAACCCGTGAAGTGGCATACTATAACGGTGAAGTGACGTTCTATAACTTGGCGATGAAGGATACGTCCAAGACCTCCAAGCTTGAACATAACATGAACTTCCTCACTGGCGCCAATACAGCGGGACATGTTAAAGTGACGGGCTCGGCTATCGTGCCTTTGCCGGTGCGTACACTCAATGACCCGGTGAGCCCGCAGACGGTCATCGATCCAACGGATCCGCAGTTTATTAACAAGCTGGGCGCTCTGTTCACGATGGAGACTCAGATTAATGGAGGTTCTGTTACGGATGTGGCAGTAGCCGCTGCTGTTACGCACAGCGAGATTACTGCGTCCACAAAGTTCATTACGGTTAACTATACATTTAATGTGCCAGCCTTCACGTTCGATGCGAGCAACCGTATTCGGTTCAAGGCGCCGAACAATACTTCCTATGGATACTCCAGCTGGTATACGTTCACCGTGCGGAATAACAGTCTGGCGTATATCGAGGACATTAATTACCTGTCCGGCTTCGACGTATCGATGGTGAATCCGGATACGAATTCTACGCAAATTCTGGGCCTGCAGGGTGTAGATATTCCGAGCGATGGCGTTAATGTGTATTCCATGCCAATGGCTGCAGAGGTGTTGATCGGCAACTATTCGGTGCTTGGCGCCGACTATACAAACCTGCTGAAGATAAATGGGAACCAGCAGGCGGATGGCAATTCGCATTTTAGCCAAATTAAGAGACCGGGCACAGGCACTCCGCCTCCGCTGACCGAAATTGTTTACCGAACGGTTAATAATGAGTCGGTGCCGTTCCTGCGTGTATTCGTCGTGCTGGATCAGCTGCCGAAGAGCGGCACCAACGAGGTTTCCTTCCAGCTTAACCGTGCCAACACTGCTGCCTCGCAAGAAGTGAAGAAGGTGATTGCGAAGCTTCTGTACGGTCCGCACGCGAAGTTCAACTCATTGGTTGACGGCATGAAGGTCGAATACGATACGGTTAAAGGCAATGTCTCCGATCTGATGGCGGAGCTTGGGAATTTCTATGGTCAACTCTTGAACGTTACCAACACAAGCGACATTGCCTATAATACGACGACAGGCCCTACCGGCAAGCAGCAATCTGTCTTCCTATACCTGAATAATGTGGAGATTGAGCTGGAGCAGGATTCAGTAGTAACGAAGTTCAGACCCAAAGGAATTACTGGTGCTGGTGCTGACACGGTCAAAAATAATATCGTAGCCGTCATGAACAAGGCGGGTGACAATACGGTCAAGATCGTATTCCGCTCTGGTACGAACGTCTACGAGAACACATTGAAGTTCAGTGTCGTCCCGACGAATCTGCCGGTTGTTCCGGCTCCGAATACGGACGGGGTCTATCCGTACACCAGCGGAGCGTCGAAGCCGCTGCCGAATGATCCTAGCTTCACCAAGCAAGGCACCGTCTTCACAACGAAGGAAGCCTTCTTCAATGTATACGGAACCTTCGACTTTGTGGACCTGGGCGGAGTTGGCAACTTTGTCCAGGGACACACCGATTTGGCTGACAGCAAGAACAACTACAAGGTGGTCATCTCCTCACCAAACTGGAAGAGCACGGTTCAATGGGATTTAACCAAGGAGTTCTGGCCGACTTCCAATGGTGATCCTGTACCAAATTACGAAACGGTACCTTTCAACAGAGATCCTGATCCTACGAAGGGCAGCAACCCGTCGACGTCGGATGCGTCTATTCGGTTCTACTATGATGTAGATGATGAATACTTCTACTTCATTATGAACAATCAGTCCATGCCGATCGACGGCAGCTCGCAGGTATTCGTGATTACAGTATTCAATGCAGGTGAAGCGGGGCCTCGGGCCACCTATCGTCTGGAGATTAATCCGGTATCCATTCCATACACAATTAAGTCGCCTTTGAAGGAAGAGCGCACGATGAACCAGAACTATGTGGAGGTTATTATCTCTTCCCCTGGCGCGGACTCCATCGTAGTCAACAAGATTAATGCTGAGCCCGTGAAGTTCGTGGAATACGTGGGCGGTGTAGAAACCTATGTGGACGCGTTCAAAGCCGTTGTGAAGGATTTGAAGGAGAATAAGGAAACGAAGATTCCATTCACCATCACACGAGGCGATGATACCATCAAGCAGGATCTAGTCGTCAAATATGTTCCGGCAACGATTCCTGGCGCATCGGTGCTGCAGACAATGAAGTCGTCACATAAGATGTTCGACAGCGCTCTGGAGCTGACGTTCGAGAGAAATACACAGCTTGTGCGTCCAAATTATAACGCATCAACGAATCAATCAACGCAGGTGTACAGCGGCAATGATATTATGTTCTCGATAGCTAACCCGAATGACGGCATCGTGAACCGCCATATGTTCGAGAGCCAGCCGCCGAACTACTCAGCCAACAGTCAAGCGGAAGGCAATCTGCATATCGGCTATCGATTCCAAGACATCGCCAGACAGTATATCAAGGCAAGCCCATTGTTCTGGATCGACGCAGGCCTTGCGGATGACCCGGATCCCACTTCGCCTCAGTATGACCCGATTACAAGCGGCGTAGATCCATTTCCGTTCCCGAACGTGGCTGGCAAGTATCTGGAGAGCTTCGCAAGCCGCTGGAACCAATTCGACCGCGAGCTGGTCCCTACCAAGGCTGGCGAGCTGACACTGTCATACGATGCCAATGTGGCGCAAGCAGCGGGCACGACGATTACCGTCTTCCGATTCGACCCGTACAACAGCACATGGGAGAATATCGGCGGTGTTGTCGACGAGAAGAATCGTACAATCACTGTGCCGTTCACAAAGTTCGGCTATTATGTCGCAGCCAAGATGACACGCAGCTATAACGACATGACGGATCATCCTTATGCACGTGAAGCTATGGAAGCCATCTACGCTAAGGGTATTATGAATGCAGTTGACCCTGTAGGCGTATTCGGTGCAGACCGCTACGTAACGCGCGGCGAGTTCTCCCGTATGATTATTCGTGCGCTGGACCTTCCATTGAATTACGGCGGCGATATGCACTTCTCGTATTATCCAGAGACCATTACAAATGCGAATAATGCCAATGCGCTGTTTGACTATCGTTATATTGAGACGGCGGCCAGAGCAGGCATTGTACGGGGCACCAGACCTGGATTCTTCGATGAGGATGTAGAATTGACTCGTCAGGATGCTTCGGTTATGCTCGCTAGAGCATTGGACCTGAAGCTGGAGACGAGTGGAACGAAGGCGAAGGCTTCACTTGATAAGATCTTCAAGGATTCCGGCAGCTTCGATTATTATTCGATTCCATCTGTGCTCGCTATTCAGAAGAAAGGGTTCATTCAAGGCCAACTGATCAATCCGGAAGAGCCGAAGGAAGGCTCCGTGTTCGTGCCGAAGGCTAGACTGCTTCGGAGCGATGCAGCCATCATTATGGCTCGCGTGATGAAGGATATGAAGAAGCTTCCTCCGATTTACAATTAGTGGATGAAATTCAAGAGGGACTAGCTGTTTCGCTAGTCTCTCTTCTGTGTAAGAATACGGGGAGACCTAGCATTCATGCGGTTTTACGCTTGTACTAGATTTGTGAAACGTAATCTTACCCATGGAAAATTGTTAGTATATACTTCGTGCATGATTCCGCGCTATACTAACAACGTGCACAAGACGAGGCACACGAAATTAACGAGTTGAAATACACGAATGAGTAACGAATGAGCTTGTCGAAGAGAACAAAAAAGAAAAAAGTGAAAACTTTTTTCGAAGCGCCGCAACTTTTCCGCGCCACATACGTTTAAGTACATGACGTTATCACAACAGGGCAGTAACCTATCAGCTGGAATGAATTCTCAACTTCCTCTTTACGGTTGCAAATGCCCATTGTATAATGTTAAAGTGGTGCGCGAAGTCTAGCATCTATTGTCGTATCGTTTACAAGTTTCTACATCATGCTTTCATAGGGTTGAACGTGATTGTAGACATCATTTTATAATTTATAATGCTCTAACTCTGGGAAGGGGGTGAATCGGCTATGAGAAAAACGAGCAATTCATTTTCTTTAGATTCCGTAACATCCAAACAAAACTCTCAAAAACCGAAAGATATTCGAGGAGGAGAAAAAAAGGTTATGAAAAAAGGTTTATCTCTGTTTGTTGCTAGCTCGATGGTTGTTTCCATGTTCGCAGGCGCTGCTTACGCAGCTGACAAAACTCCAGGTGAAGTTCTGAACGATCTGGGCGTTATCCAAGGTAACGGTACTGATCTGAAAGAAGATCAATCCTGGGCACGTCAAGACGTTGTAGTTCTTCTGTCCCGCCTTCTGGGTGAAGAAGCAGAAGCAAAAGCAACTGCTAAAGGCCACACTTTCACTGACGTATCTGACGCATTCTACGACGGCTTCATCACTTGGGCTGTTGAAGAAGGTCTGGTAGAAGGTAAAGGCGAAGGCAAATTCGGCTTCAAAGCTGAAATGAAAAACCAAGAGTTCTTCGCAGTAGTTCTTCGCGCATTCGGCGTTGACACTAAAGGCGACAAGTACGCTGAAGTTCCGGCGCTTGCAATCGAGCTTGGTCTTGCTACTGAAGCAACTGACATGGCTGCAATCCCTACACGTGGCGAAACTTACGCTACAATCGTAACTGCTCTGAACACTGAGATCCCTGGCACTGGCCAAACTCTTGGCGAGAAACTGGGTCTGATCGAAGTTGTTGATCTGGCTGTGGGTACAGTTGCACAAACTGGCAAAGGTGAAATCACTGTAAACTTCAACAAGGCTGCAACTGATGAAGAGAAAAAAGAACTTACTTTCACAGTTGAAAATGGTCTTGTTAAGTACCCAGTAACTGCTAAATATGCAGAAGACAACAAGTCCGTTGTTTTGAGCTCCACTTATCTGCCAGCTGGCACTTATTCGGTTACTGTAGGCTCTTTTGATGCTAAACAAGTAACTGTAGCTGACGAAGCTCCTGCGAAGATTGAGATCGGCGCGACTTCCCTGCAAAAAGCAGCAGGACAAAGCCTCAATGTAAAACTGTATAACCAATTTGGTAAAGAAATTGCTAATCCATCCTTGAACGTTACGGTTTACAATGCTACAAAAGGTTTGCAAATCAGCGCTGATGTGAATGGTAAATATGATTTGTCTAACGACAATGTAGCGAAAGTTGACGATAACGTTGTTGTCACAGTTACACATTCTTCCGGCTTGAGTGATACAAAAACATTCAAAGTTGTTGCAGGAAGCGCAGCTACAAAAATCACACTTGGTACTATTGCTCCGCTGAAAGATAAAACACGTATTACAGCTGGTGACGAAGGCCTAGTTGTTCCGGTTGGTTTGACTGACCAATACGGCACCGAAATTAAACTTGCTGAAACAGCAAAAGTAACCGTAGCTGCGAATGGTACTTTGTCTACATTCACAATTTCGGGTATTACTTTCATGCTGAGCCAAGATAATGTTGTAAGCAGCTATGCTGTTGATAAAGACGGCGTTCTGACTATCGGCGTTAAAAAGGCAGCAACACTGGTTGTAAATGCAGTTAACCCTACAACAGGTGCAACTGGTACTACAAGTGTTAAAATTGAAGACACTTCTGTTATCAAAAATTTCCAAATCAATAACCCAGGCGTCCTTGTAGTGGCTGGAGAAGAGGTTAAGATTCCTTATGTTGCTGTTGATCAATTCAACGGTAATGTAGCGGCTAAAGACATCAAATTCGGCAACGGTACAAATGAAGTTAACGTTACTTCCAACGTTGCTTTCGCCGCTGGATATCCAAAAGTTAACGGTAAAGGCGAGCTTTTGTTCAAATTTGACACAATTGCTAGCGATGCAAATGCATATGTTTACGCTTATGTAAATGGTGCACAAGTTGGTCAATTGCAATTGGCTGTTAAGAAATCCGCAACAGCTGTTAAAGTAAACGGCGTTACTAGTGTTCTTACAACACTTACAAATGGCGCTCAAGTCGACTTCAACAAAGATAAAGTAACTTTCTTGGATAACTACAACCGCACTAAAACTGTTTCCGGACTGGAAATTGTGGATGCTGGAAATGCAGATGGTACTGTAGAACTTTCCATCGTTTCGGGTGACTCTGTTAGCATCGTATCTAACAATGGTGTTGTTACTGGTCTTCTCGCTGATACTACAAAAACTGGTGTTACCAAGTTCAAAGCAGAAATCAAAGGCTTAGCTAACTCCAAGTTTGAATTTGATGTAAATGTCGTTAAGGTCGCTGATGTTAAATCCTATGAAATTAAATCCGTAGGAACAATCTTCGGCGGTAAAATTAACGAAGCCGTATCTGCAGCTCATGCTAAAACAATTCAGCTTGTAGGTAAGATTAATTCTACAGAGGTAGCGCTTGTTCAAGATACTGCATTTGATTTTGTAACAACATCCGATACAACTAAGGTTTCTGTTAATAACAAAACAATTCAAGGTGTTGGTGAAGGTACAGCTACTATCACTGCATACAAAGGTTCTACTAAACTTGCCGAAACAACTGTCACTGTTTCTACAGTTGCACCGGTTGCTACAAAAGTTGAGTTTGGTAAATCTGAGTACAGTGTAGCTGATGGTGGAACATTAACATTCACAGCAAACACAGGTACTGATTATAAAGTAGCTGTTAAAGACCAATATGGTGTGGATATCACTGTTACTGGCTTCTTGACTTCCAGCGATGCTAAGGTAGCGTCTGTTAATGGTCTAGTTGTAACTGCTGAAGCACCTGGTCAAGCAACTCTGACTTATATCACTTCCAACAATGTAACTGGAACTGCTGTTATCGTTGTTAACTAATTAATACTTTTTTAAAGAAAAAGACAGGAGATTAATCTCCTGTCTTTTTCTTATACTTACCTGAATACTTCTAAAGGTAATTTTAGGTTCAAAATCTCGTCGAACCTGAATCTTTAAAATGAAAATTATCTGAATGCTTGTAAATACATATACAGTTCACAAAACATTTTTATAATAAAAGATACATGGACTTGTAACAATCATCAGGGTCCAGTCGTCTATATAGGTAATATAAATAGGAGGGGAAATAAAAGTGAAATCAATAATAGTAAAGACAAGTATTATTGCAATGATTACATGTGTTTTGTTAGTTCAAAATGCTACAGTGTTGACAACAATTCCAACAACAAATGCAGATTCTTTAAGTTTTTCTGATCAAGTGATAAAAATGAACAATGTGAGTACGATTAGTCTATTAGATGCGCAGTTTCTGATGCAAGATCAAGGACGAATAATAGCATTTACATTTTTAATTAAGAATACCGGGAACAAAGAGCTTTCTTTAAATGATTATTGGGTTCGTTTAAGAGCAACCAATGGTAAATCGTTTACGACAAAAATTTCAGAACAAGATAAGAGTTTAAAAGCAATTTCCGCCAATAGTAGTGATACAATTACTTTCTATTCAATTGTAGACAAAGACACTAAATTGAATGAATTTGTATTTGATATAGTAGAATGGGATTTCAGTGCACCAAATTATGAAAGAAAGCTAGGCAGTATTCAATTTCCGAAAGGATCTTCTGTTTCGACACCAGTAAATAAAGAAAAACTTTCGGTGTTTGGAAATAGTAAGTTAAATTTCAAAATAGATCAGGTTATAATGACGCAAGACCAAAACAATGCCTACCTTCAAATAAATTATCAAATTCGGAATAATGGGCTTAATTCTGCCGATTTAAGTAAACTTAATCTCCTTATTCAAACCGATTCGCTGGCGGTATATCCGCTTGATGTAAGCGTATTTGCATCCAATCCTTTAAGATCTGGTGAGCAAAAGATTTATACATTAAATGTAGCATTACCGAAGCATCTAATCGATAAATCATTAGACTTTGTCACTGCGATCAAAGAGGAAGCAAACGGAGTAATGCTACCAATCGCTTCTTTACAGATACCTTTGACAAAAGATAATACAATCACTCCTATTGATAAAACAAAACATACATTTATAAACGGGCAAAAAATTAATACTTTTCTGGAATCTGCTTTTTTAAGTAAGGTGCAAGATAAGACTACAATTAACATTCATTATGCGATAAGAAATGTGGGGCTGGAATCGGTTGATTATCCAAACATGGCATTTTCAATCCTTACAGCTAATGGTGTGACATATCCCTTGACGATTAAGAAAACAGCTGAAAATTCAACAAAACTCATTCCACAAATCAGAGAGGTATTAGAAGTTGAAGGTATACTGCCCGCGGATATCGACCTGAATCAAGCACAAATCGTTGTTTTTACAGGTGCGAATGAAAAATCTGAAGGATATGTTTTGGGTTCTTACTTATTTAGAACTAGCCAACAATTAGGTGCGATAGGAAGCAGTTACAAGTACAACAATTACAATATAAAGCTGGAATCTATCCAACGTGTAGCTTCTACTGATAAGGACACGTTGATAGCAGATCTTGTGATAACCAATAAAGGGTCAGAAAGCAGTACAGTTCCGATGCTGGGCGGTTACTTTATGATTAATGGTGTTAAGTTGAATGTAGAAGCTAAAAAAATAACATTAAACAATAACGTAACCATTGCACCAGGTCAGTCTATAAATCTATTGGTTTATTCGAACATACCTTATTCTACATCAATAACTAATATCTCATTCATATTGACTAATCAAACTTCTTCTGACGCTAATAGTCATAAACATTTGTTTCAATTCACAAGCAATACAATAAATGAAATTGCAAGTATTCAAGAAAATGAGACGTATTCAACAAAGATAGTTGGTCAAAGATCTGATGTAAATATTAAGCGGTCAAGACTTATCAACTTTGAGGATTCACAGATTTTTTATGTTGAGTTAGATCTAACTAATAAGGAAGCAAGAGCTTCAAAAATTGCCGAACTCGGAGGATATTTATCCAATGATTTAGGTGAAATTATTCCAGTATCATTTTCTCAAACGAATAATCAAATAAGGGCCAATGGAAGGGTATTAATATCCGGATGGGCTAAGGTGCCTCAAAGTTTTAAAGATTCCAAAATGGAATTTGTAATGGGTCAAAAAGTCGGAACTACAGGTTCGGAAAATGATGAAGAATCTTCAGCTACCGGTATTATTATTAAGCCAGTAAAATATAAATTGAATTTTGACTCTACTGCAATTAACACATCATTTTCAAATATTGCTATTGGAGGTTATGAATTAAGTCTGAGCAAGATTCATGCGTCACTTCATGTAACAGGGATGTTTACGGTAAGTGGTGTTAAACTTCAAACGAATTATTCATTAAAAAGAGATAAATCATACGATTTAATCGCGGGTGATCATAAAGTATTAGTTGAATTTGTAGATCAAAACACAGGGAAACCGACATATAGTAAGCAATTTGGTATTGGGGCAACGCAAGCACAAGAAACAATATTAAAACCTACTGAAGATGGAACGCTAGAAATTATATTTGAAGATGAACATATTCAAAATAAAATTCAAAAGTATGATGACTATGTTATAAATATCTACACTGTCATTCAGGATGCAAAAATACTATTAGCTTCAAAACAACTTAAATGGTTCCAAACAACGCAATAAGGGACATAGAAGTAGATGAATTTCATGAAATCTAGTATCCTACTAATAAGATACTAGAGAGGAGACCACTTTAGTGAAACAGAGGGCATTAAAGGTATTAACTGCAGCTGTCATTGTAACAGCGGGTGTGTGGGTCGGCATGGCTATGGCGAAGCCGCTGGAGGCTGGTTCGGCGATAGCGCCTGGAACGATAGAGGATCCTGTGGTGACCAAAAGCTATGTGGATGAGCAGATTGCGAAGCTGAGCAATGGCGGCACGGCTGGAGGCTCTACAGGAGGCAGCACAGGAGGAACGGCCGGTGGCACGGGAGAGGCTTCCGGGCTGGAGATTGTAGAGCTGCCTGTGGGCAAGACGCTCATGATTGCAGCGGGCGGCGAAGCAGTGGTTCGTGTAGGCAAAGCGGTTGCTTACAGCTCCGACACGAATGGCATCTCCGATCTGACGGGCGGGATCGATATCAAGAGCGGCAAGGATGTGCCGACGAACCACTTGATCTGGTTCCCACGCGATGGACGCGGCATCATGGGGCACCCAGACGAGACAGGGCCGCTCACCCTTATGGTGAAAGGGACTTATACCATCAAATAATGAACGAAGCGAGCTGCTGCAGTCTAACCCAGGCTGAGCAGCTCGTTGCTTTGAGCCCATCAGACCTGAGTTGGCATTCAATACGATTGGTGGATAAGGTGCTACATTCTACCCGCATTGACAACAGAAAGCACGCTTGAGGATGACGGCAGGGATGCACAATAGGGATGTAATCATCACATCTTGGAGGTGCATCAACATGAGTCGTTCCAATAAAGTCGTTGTTCCCACTTGCAAGGCTGCCCTTGATCAAATGAAATATGAAATTGCTGCGGAGTTTGGCTTAATGACGCCAAGCTATTCGGCAGGCTCTGCGGATACGGAATTTGCAGGCGAGCTTGGAGCAGCTCCAAGCAGCGGCGCGGGCCGTGTGCATTGGTCGGACATTTCGACACGTCAAGCGGGATCGGTCGGAGGCGAGATTACGAAACGCTTGATCGCGCAGGCAGAATCCGTGCTGGGCGGCGGGTTTACCCTATAAACAAACCCGATGGCGTCCATTGACACTATGCGACATTTTAGGTATCATAACTTTTTAGAAGAAGAGCTGTGTGACAACCTTTTCCTTCGCGGAAAAGGTTCAATTTTGTATAAAACCATTGTACTTATTTATTATTTGTCGAAAAACAATATCGTACTCTTCCTGGAGGGCGAGGATTGAAATTAGGAGGTTGATATCGAATGTCGGTTAAAGGACGCCATTTATTCACATCGGAATCAGTTACGGAAGGACATCCGGATAAGATTTGTGACCAAATCTCGGACGCCGTACTGGACGCATTCCTGGAAGCAGACCCTAATGCGCGCGTAGCGTGCGAGGTTTCGGTAGCGACAGGTCTTGTGCTTGTCATTGGAGAAATCAGCAGCCGCGCGGATTTTATTGATATTTCATCCATTGCGCGTCGCACAATCAAGGAGATCGGCTATACACGCGCGAAGTTCGGCTTCGACCACAGCACGTGTGCGGTTCTGACGTCGCTGAACGAGCAATCCGCGGATATCGCGCAAGGCGTGAACGCGGCTCTCGAGACGCGCGACGGCAAGGACATGAAGCAAGAGAACGAAGACATCGGCGCAGGCGACCAAGGCCTGATGTTCGGCTTCGCGACGAACGAGACACCGGAGCTTATGCCTCTGCCAATCGCCCTGTCGCACCGCATTGCACGCCGCTTGTCCGAGGTGCGCAAGAACGATACGCTTGGCTACCTCCGTCCGGACGGCAAGACGCAAGTAACGATTGAATACGTGGACGGCAAGCCTGTACGCGTAGACACTATCGTGGTATCCACTCAGCATGCGGAAGAAATCTCGCTGGAGCAAATCCAACGCGACGTCATGGAGCATGTCATTAAGCCGGTTGTACCGGAAGAGTGGCTGGATGCGGAGACCAAATATTTTATCAACCCAACTGGCCGTTTCGTTATTGGCGGTCCTCAAGGTGATGCCGGTCTGACTGGCCGCAAAATCATCGTAGATACTTACGGCGGCTATGCTCGCCATGGCGGCGGCGCGTTCTCCGGCAAGGATCCAACAAAGGTTGACCGTTCTGCAGCTTACGCGGCTCGCTATGTAGCCAAAAACATTGTTGCAGCCGGTCTGGCTGACAAATGCGAAATCCAGCTCGCTTACGCAATCGGCGTAGCGAAGCCGGTATCCGTCAACGTCGACACATACGGCACGGGTAAAGTGTCCGAGGAGAAGCTGGTCGAGCTGATCACGAACAACTTCGATCTTCGTCCTGCTGGCATCATTAAGATGCTGGACCTTCGCCGTCCTATCTACGCGAAGACTGCCGCTTACGGTCACTTCGGCCGTACCGACATCGATCTTCCTTGGGAGCGCGTAGACAAGGCTGAGCTGCTGAAATCCGGCGCAGGTCTATAAATTTCTCGACAGAATGCGCGAGGTGCGCAACCGAAACGCTGTTTCATCCGTCATGATAAATGATGGTTGGAACGGCGTTTTTTTTATGGTCAGAAGCAACGATTGGTTTCAAACGGTACAAAAAAGGCGGATACCCTAAATTTTTCATCGTGTTGAACCGAAAAATAAGGTACGAGTGTTTGATGAGGAGTGAATGATGACATGTATCGAATCCGAAAGCTTTCCGTTCTGCTGGCCTTCGCGATGATCCTGCAGCTAGGTGTGCCAGGATTGTCTGCGCCTAGACACGCGGAAGCAGCTCCAAGCGGCCCGGCGGCGCTGAGCTTCTATCCCGCTGATAATCTTACCAATGTGCCCCTGGGGGCGAACCTGCGCATCCTGTTCGACGAGAACATCAAGCTGGGCTCAGCCACGACGGCTGTCACCATCTATCGTTCATCCGATAACCAGGTGGTGGAGAGAATTAGCGTCGGTTCAGGAAGAATTACGATATCTGAAGGGCGAGAAGCGATTATTGATCCGCTTCTTAGCGCAACGTCGAATCGTTTTGACCTGAATACGGAATATTATGCGCTAGTAGACGCTGGAGCATTCCTTAATGTGTCGAACAATGCGCCATATGCGGGCATCCAGAGTGCGACCAGATGGAATTTCCGCACGGTAGTGTCAGAGGACTCTGTCAAGCCAACGCTTGCTGCTCCGGGCTCTTACAGTCCTGCGACTGCCGGTACACATTCCATTACAAGCATCATCCGGATTCAGTTCAGCGAGCCCGTATATGCTTCGAATGGGTATATTACACTGGAATCTGCAGACGATACGAGATCCATTCCGGTTACTTCTTCGATGGTGACAGGAAGCGGTTCGACAGAAATTACGATTACACCGGACGGAGCCCTGCTCCCAACGGCAACGTATACGGTTCGAATTGCGGGGGACAACTTCCAGGATGCGTCGGGTAATTCTTTTGATGCCATGCAGTGGAGCTTCACGACGGCCTCGGCCCCGGTCAATCTGGCTGCGAGCAATCCGTTTTTCCCTGCGGATGATGCAACACTGATACCGATCGCTTCCAATCTGACCATTCGTTTCGATCAGGATGTGCAAGCGAATGCCGGCAGATATGTGGAAATAAGACGAGTCAGCGATAATAAGGCAGTATATAGGCTGGAGGCGACGGACTCAGCTATTACAATTGATAATACTACAGATACGGTGACGATTAATCTGCCTGAGGATCTGGCCCCGAGCACGGCATATTACGTGCTCATCCAGCCAGGAGCGTTCTCCCGTCCTGCTCCTAACACTGGCGAGTGGTTCTACGGCATCTCTGCCGCAACGATCTGGAATTTCTCGACAGGCTATGGCAATGATACTACGGCGCCGTCTCTTACGAGCCTGTCGCCGTCGAATAATGGGTCAGCCGTAAGTACCAGTACAAATCTCGTGCTTACCTTCAACGAGGTCGTCTATCCAAACACAGGCACGATTGAAATTCGTCAGTCTGTGGGAGGCGGTCTGTTCCGCTCGATCCCTGTTACATCGACCCGTGTGAGAGGCGGCGGTACGAATCAACTGACTATCGATGCAACGGGGTATGTTTCGTCCAGTGATCCGGCGAAGTCATTCCTGAATAATACGAAATACTATGTTACGATCGGCAATCGTGCCATTAGAGACGGTGCGGGCAACTTCTATGCCGGTATCTCGGGCACAAGCGGATGGGCGTTCACTATTACGCAGGACGGTACGCGTCCACTGCTTGTATCTGTCTCTCCATCAAACGGTTCAACGGCTGTCGACACATCGGGGACGTTCACGGCAACCTTCGACAAGCCGATTGCAAGAGGTGATCTTACGAAGGAAATTCAGTTCACCCCTGTAAGCTCGGGTGTTACAGTGGATGCCAATTTCTATGTCGATTCGGCCGATAATAAAAAGATGATCATTGTGCCGAGCTCGCCGCTGGCAGCGAACACCAATTATTATATAGCTATTGATGAAGGGGCCATTACCGATCTCGTAGGCAACGCATTCGCTGGTATACTGAACCAATACCAATGGACGTTCCTAACGAAGGGTGGAGATACAACTCAGCCGGCCATTACGAAATCTGAAGTCAGCGGCTCTGTTATTCGTTTGATCTACAATGAGCCTCTGAACACGGAGCTGTCACCTTCCGTTGCGAGCTACTACGCGACAGTGGCAGGAGCGGCGCGAAGCATTCGCAGCGTGCAGATAGAGGGCAATATGGTGCTGCTTACGTTGTCCAGCTCCGTGGGCTACAGTCAGAAGGTGGAGCTATCCTACACGAAGCCGTTTGTTGGTCTGGTGCAGGATCTGTCCGGCAATCAGGCTGCAGGTTTCTCTAAGCTGGATATCTCGAACGGCTTCACGAGCACGAATCCCGTCATATCCAGCGGGTCGGCATATAATAATGTTGTTGTGCTAAACTTCAGTGAAGCATTGATGACGCCTAACGCATATGCCTATACGCAGTTCACAGTTGAAGTAGGGGGCATTAACTACAGTCCAACGGCCATCTGGCACAGTGGCAATGTTGTGCAGTTGACTCTGAGCAGCTCGATTCCGAGCGGCCAATCCGTTCGAGTGTCGTATACGCCGGGCAGCTACCCATTGTATGGGACATCCGGCAGTCAAGTGAACAGCATCAGCGGCTACAATGTGACAGGCAGCACAGGTACCGTTGGAGATGTCAGCGCACCGGTCTTGCAGAGCATTACTGCAGCAGGCACCATCGTGACGTTAAAATATAATGAATACCTCAACCCGGGGAGTACCCCGGGCATCTATCAATACAGCGTCCTGGCAGATAGCCAGACGCGTACGATAAGCGGCATCGTTATCGCAGGCGATTCCGTCTACCTGACACTTGGAACAGCTGTCACATCCGGACAGACAGTGCGTGTCTCCTATATTAGCAACGGCCTGTCGGTTATGGATCTTAGCGGCAATGCTGCAACATCGTTCACCAACGTTACGGCCAACGCTGGAACCGGTACGGGAACAGGTGGTATCGCTACGATGCAGGGCGCTATTCTCAAGGGCTCGAAGCTGACCTTGAACTTCAGCGCCCCACTCAATCAGACGTCCATACCTTCTGCGAGCTTGTTCATCGTTCGCGTGAAGGATATGGTCCGCGTCGTGTCGAGTGTGCAGATTAGCAGCAGCACGGTTATTCTGACGCTGGCTTCACCGGCAAATGTCGGGGAGAAAGCGGAAATCTCGTATTATACCAATGCGAGTGGATTAAAATCCTCCGGTGGAGAAGCGGTTCCTACGTTCGCCAACGTCAATGTTGCGAATCAGACAACGCTCCTCGATACGCTGACCGGCGATTATGAAGCGGCCGAAGACGGCCAGGGCGTCGTAATCAAGAGCAGCGGAGCGATGTCTACGTCGGATGTCTCGCATGGCGGCACAGCTGCGAACCGCTATACACTGAATAACGATAAGTTCATCGCCGCCGTTACGACTGCGCGCAATGCAGGACTGGCCAGTCCGCGCATCGCATTCATGGTGCCGGACAGCCAAAAGGCTGCAATCGTTGCCGTATCGGTTATCACGCTTGAAATGGCGTACAAGCAGGGCGGTGACGTCATTCTTGAAGTGCTGCACGGCGATGTAAGCTATCGCCTTCCGCTGCGCGAGCTGAGCTTTGCTCAGCTGGCAACGGCGGTTGGCGGCAACGGAGTCTCGAATCAACTGGTCGTCGAGATTGATCCCACCTCAACCACGCTGACGTTGCCGCTCTCCAACGCAATTAAGAGCGCAAAAGCGACAGTCGTTGAAGGTCCGGCGAGCTTCGCGGTGTCCGTCGTGAATGGCTCGCAGGAGCAGGAGCTGAAGGACTTCGGCGGGTATCTGACTCGCACGTTCAAGACGACGTCCACGGTCAACGAGGCGGAGTCTTCCGTCGTATGGCTGGATCCGGTGACAGCGACGTTATCCTATGTGCCGACGTCGTTCAAGACAACGAACGGTGTAACGACAGCCACGTTCCACCGTCAGGGGAACAGCGTCTACGCGCTTGTAAAAAATACATCTTCCTTCAGCGACATGGGCAAACACTGGGCTGCTGATACCGTTCAAATGATGGCCCGCAAATTCATCGTCGAAGGCCACACGGTGTCCAAGTACGAGCCGGACAAGCCGATTACTCGCGGCGAGTTCGCAACGTATATCGCTAAGGGTCTTGGACTCCAGGGCGACCGATCTGCGGCGGCCAAGTTCAAGGATGTTAACTCGAGTACGGTTATGGGCGCTTATATCGGCGCAGCAGCATCAGCAGGAATCGTGAACGGTATCGACAGCACGACGTTCAAGCCGAACAGCTACATCACCCGCCAGGATATGGCGACGATGATGATGCGGGCGTGGAAGGCCGCTGATAAGACGATAACCCTGCCAAGCTCGCAGGATTCCTATCTGTCCAGCTTCACGGACCGAAGCAAGGTTAGCTCGTATGCCAAAGCCAGCATGGCGCAGGCGATCTACCTCGGCATCATCAACGGCAAGTCGGCGACGACGCTCAGCCCGACGACCAACGCCTCCCGCGCGGAGGGTGCCGTGATGATTATGCGCCTTCTGGAGAAGGCGGAGTTTCTGACGCAGTAACTTTCATTTATCGAAACCCTGCTATAGCGATGAGCTATGGCGGGGTTTTTTGGTTTTATGCAATGAATGAAGGGCTTGGAGAAAGGTTAAAATTATATTTAAGTTTACTTTCTATTTTCTTTCAATTTGTTGACAAGTGATGCATAACTTAGTTAGTATGGAGGTGAGGTGAGATGATTATGCGCCCCACAGTGATTGAGAGAGGGTTATTAAAAGGTTCGGCTGCACAAAACCTATTACGCCAAATGGTCGAAACAGACATGATCGTTACCGCAGCCCTTGTCAAAAACCTGCTTTATACCGTTCGTGGAGCGGAGCGTTATGCACGAAGCTGGAATGATGAACAGTTCGTGGACAAAGAGGGATTGCTGGAATGCGGAAACAGGTTGCTTGAACTGATATCGGAAGAGTCTATTCGAGAATATTCAGTTGTAACATTCTCAACGTCTGATGTTGCAAAGTATATCGGCGTCAGTCAACAAACGATTAATGCGTGGTTGCGTGATGGGAAGATTGTTGGTGTTCCTGAAAAGGAAGATAAAAAATGGAATAGAATTCCGGAAGAAGCTGAAGTCATTTTTCAAAATGGCTCTCAAGTATCGATAAGGGTGCTTAAGGAGAACTGGGAAAAAGAAAATGTAATCCCGGTCGTTGATGAAAAGACTTATCTTGAGTTATCCATCAAGGAACTGGAAGATAAATACGACGGCAAAACATTTGAAGAGGTTTTTGGTCATAAGACAATCAACGAGCTGACTCAAGAGGATACCGATGCTTCTATTTGGCTGTCTTACAAAGTGAGGTTGGAAAGTGTCAAGAACGACCCTGAACATACCTAAAACCACTTTTTTAAACTTAAGTTATATATACAACGAAATCCTCGAAGCTCGGACGGCTGAGGTGAACAATAGGGAGCTTGACCACAAAAAAGGCAGGGAAGTTAACGCCAAAATAACTTTTCATTACACAGATTGCTATCTTCGATGTAAGGAGATATTCGAACCTTCGACCTATTTGTTGGTAGAATATTATTACGACTGGTATGCTGGCAATGGTGAAATATTAGGTAAGTACCATGCTCATTATCATCCTAATGGTACACCTGCTGAGATCACTCAATATGATCCATGGCATTGGCACGTGCCTAAAGATTTGACTGACAAAGAAGGTGAGCGTCAAGCAGGTCCAATTGGTTATACTATTCATGATGTGCTGAGAGAGCAAGTGTTGCCGCATATAATGCGACTTAGAAGGTCAGGAAAGAATTAGGCATCCTATATGAAATTCACCCGCCGTTGCGAGCTTCTTCGCAACGGCTTTCCACATTAACAATATTTTTCAGTAGAAATGAAGTGATAGCAGTCTCTTATCGACGTAACTTTTCGAATACTCTTGTAGTCTATAACTAATAGATACATAGAGATGGGAGAGTTGCTGACGATATGAGCAAGGCTTGGAACAGCAGGGGCCGGCAGAGGCATGCGGGTAAACTGGGAAGAAGAGTTGTTATTGTTGCGATTAGCGGCGCGTTGCTGGCGCAGCCGTTGGCACTTGCGCTGCCGCACAGCTGGCAGGCGTATATGATAGGAGAGGCGGAAGCGGCCACTGCGCCGATTCTGAAGCTGACGAAGTCTTCGATCCTGACGTCTGGAGCGAAGCGGCTGGATTATAAATGGAGCACAACACGCAATAATAAATCGGTGCAGACGGATGTGCATGTGATAGAGATTGATTTGTCGAATCCTCATGTTATGTTGAACGCAATCAGCGGCAAAAATAACAGCGTTGGCCAGCGCAACAGCATTCTGAATATGACCAAGGAGAATGGAGCTGTCGGTGGCATTAACGGTGACGTCTTCGTCATGTCCAACGAAGGAGCACCACTGGGCGCCCAGGTGACGAGCGGCCAGCTGGTCGTCAGTCCGTCCAAGCTAAAGGGCATGTATGCCTTCGGTATTGGCGCCGACCGCAAGCCCTTCATTGACGCCTTCACGTTCAGCGGCACAGTGACGGCCGAGAATGGGTTGACCTATCCGCTGGAGGGGCTGAATCAGTCCGCCTATTCGCCGGAGGGCGGGAGCTCCGCGTATAGCCACGTCAATAATCTGTTTATTTATACAAGTACATGGGGCGGCGCTGAGCGGCCGGTGAATTCCGCGACGAAGCCGACAGAGGTGCTCGTGCGCAACGGCCTCGTGGAGCAAATATCGGAGGGCGCTGCAATCCCAGGGGCTGTACCGGTGGACGGCTACATTCTGAGAGCTCATGGCACGGCAGCGCAATTCGTCAAAACCAATCTGCAGATCGGGCAGACTATTACGTCGGACTATTCGCTTGTCTCGCAGACAACGAAGCAGCCAGTGGACGCCGCGTCCCTGGGGATGCTTGTAGGCGGTCACACGCTGCTTGTCGATAACGGCGCTGCCGCCGCATTCTCCCGCGACGTCGCAGGTGTCAGCGGCACTTCTTATACGTCGAGAACCGGTATTGGCTATTCCAAGGACGGCACGAAGGTCTATATGATTACCAGCGAGAAGTCCGGCAGCAATACAGGCGTCAGCCTGAAGGAGCTGCAGCAGATTATGGTCCAGCTGGGCGTGTACAAGGGCGTAAATCTGGACGGCGGAGGCTCCACGACGATGACGGAGCGCCCGCTTGGCAGCACAGGCGTGCAGCTGGCGCATCCTACGCAGGAGGGCTCGCAGCGAGCGGTGGCGAATGGCATCGGCGTCTTCACAACCGCGCCGCAGGGCGCCCTGAAGGGTATGGTTGTAGGCGGCCCTGCTATTATGTTGCTCGGCCAAAGCGCCACCTATACGGCGGGCGGCTACGATACGTATTACAACCCATACGCGCTGGACGCCGCATCGCTCAAGTGGACCTCCTCCACGGACGTGGGAAAGATTGAGGGGAACCAGTTCACGGCAAGCAAGGTGGGCCAAACAAAGCTGACCGTTCAATCCGGCGACATTACGGCGTCCTATGACGTCGAGGTGATCGGCCAGGATCAGATCGCCTCGATCAAGATCAATTCGTCGGCGGCTATGCTGACCAAGGGCTCTGTTGTCAATGTGCCCATCACCATCAAGCTGAAGAACGGCAGCACCTATTATGTGACAGGCGATGCGCTGCAATGGGAATTTATCGGGTTCACCGGCGAATACAACAAGGGTACGGTAACGGTGAAGGATATCGACAGCAAGACTGCAACAGGCTATGCGATCGCCCGCTATGACGGCTATGGGGCGATGCTCCCGTTCGTCGAGGGAGAGCAGGTCAAAACGTTGGAGGACTTCGAGGTGTCGCGCTACGCGATTACGAATGCCGTCACTTCAGAGGGCACGACTACAGGCACCGTGAAGCTGGTCAGCGATCTGCCGGAGCAGAAGAGCCGGGGGCTGCAGCTGGCGTATGATTTTGCCGCGGGAACGAAGGGCACCCGAGCCTCATATGCGGTATTCGGCGACGGGTTGACCTTGTCCGGCTCGCCGACCTCGCTGACGATGGATCTCTACAGCGATAACAGCCGCAACTGGGTACGCGCGGAGGTGGTGGATGCGAACGGCAAGGCGCATTTGCTTGATATCGCCAAGGAGCTGAACTGGTCCGGCTGGAGAAATGTGAAGGTGGATCTTACCGCCGCCGGCATCGCTTATCCCGCCAAGCTGAAGCGTATCTATGTCGTCACGATTGAAGAGGGCTTCGAGAAGAGAGTGTCGACCGGCGCGATTGCGATGGACAATCTGGTTCTTCGCACGGCGGCTGAGGTGAAGGAGCCCGCAAGGGCGAATATTACCATGAATGTCGACAAATCCGTCGCCACGGTGAACGGCAAGAGCATCAAGCTGGACGCCGCGCCGTTCATTCAGAAGGGCTCCACCTATGTGCCGCTTCGGTTCGTGACGGAGGCGATGGGCGCGGAGGTATTGTATGAGGCCAAGACCAGAAGAATTACGGTGCTTAGAGGCAGCCAGATGCTGGAGATGACGATCGGCGAGAGGGATTATATGCTGAACGGCGTCCGGTATACGGCCGATGTCGCTCCTTTTACAAGGAATAACCGCACGGTTATACCGATCCGATTATTTTCGGAAAAGCTGGGCTTCAAGGTCAATTATGAGGAGAAATTAAAGAAGATTACCATTGAATAGCTAGACGAGAGATGGTCGTGATGTGG
Organism: Paenibacillus sp. PL2-23; assembly: GCF_040834005.1. Lineage (NCBI taxonomy): Bacteria > Bacillati > Bacillota > Bacilli > Caryophanales > Paenibacillaceae > Paenibacillus > Paenibacillus sp. PL2-23. The sequence continues at coordinate 5,259,963 of NZ_CP162129.1, read as the reverse complement.
TATGATAGAGTGGAATATCCTATTTGGATGGGGAGTGCCTAGCTGTAGTGGATCACCTGACAGTCGATATTAACAAAGTCATCTCGAACGCGATCAAGGTCATGGAAGACAGCAAATATCAGATCTATGAGATATGCGAGTCGGCGCGCTCGGAGCTGGAGGCGCTGGAGCTTGAGCTCGAGCAGGTGCTCGAGGAGACGGTTCGTACAATCGATAAGGTGGATCAATTAGAGCAGGACTATAAGCGCGCCCGCATCCGTCTGACCGAGGTGAGCCGCGATTTCGTGCGATATCGGGAAGAGGATATTAAGCAGGCTTACGAGAAAGCGACACAGATCCAGCTGGATCTGATGATATACCGCGAGAAGGAGACTTATCTCCGCTCCCGCAGGGACGATCTCCAGAAGCGCGTTCGGAATGTCGAGCAGTCGATCGAGCGCGCAGAGGCTATCGCATCGCAGATGAATGTCGTGCTGGAATATTTGTCCGGCGACTTGAATCAGGTTACCCACATTATTGAATCCGCGAAGAACAGGCAGCTTCTCGGCCTGAAGATTATTCTGGCCCAGGAGGAGGAGCGCAAGCGGATTGCCCGTGAAATTCATGATGGACCGGCGCAGTCGCTTGCGAATATCGTCCTTCGAACCGAGATTGCCGAGCGTATGCTGATTAAGGGGCAATTCGAGCTGGTGCAGGATGAGCTGGTGGATCTGAAGGGCCAGGTGCGCAACGGGCTTGAGGAGATTCGCAAAATCATCTTCAACCTGCGCCCCATGGCGCTGGATGATCTGGGTCTGCTGCCGACGCTTCGCAAGTTCGTTCAGGACTTCGAAGAGAAGACAAAGGTACATGCCACCTTCGAGACGACAGGCAAGGAAATTCGCCTTCCCTCCGCAATGGAGGCTGCTATCTATCGCATGATGCAGGAAGCGTTTTCGAATGTGATCAAGCATGCGAATGCTTCGCATGTCTCACTGGAAATCCATTATACTCCGCAGATGATCAAGATTTCGATCCAGGACAACGGAAAGGGATTCCAGGTCGGCGCAGTCTCAAGACCTACCGACGGCAATTCACACTTTGGCCTGATCGGCATGAGAGAGCGTGTGGAATTGATCCAAGGAAGGATGGTTATAGACTCAAATCCCGGACAGGGCACGAAGATTATGATAGAAATCCCGACAACTCCAGAACAAAGAAAGGAGAATGAGTATAATGAACCAGATCACGTCTAGCCAATCCAATACTATCAAGATTCTGCTCGCTGACGATCACCAGCTGTTCCGTGAAGGGTTGAAACGAATTCTGAATATGGAAAGCGATATCGAAGTGATTGGGGAATGCGGCGACGGCATACAAGTGCTGGAGTTCTGCAATCATACCGTTCCGGAAATTGTGCTTATGGATATCAATATGCCGATTGAGACGGGCGTCGTGACAACAGAGCGGCTCAAAGCGATGTTTCCTGATGTGAAAGTGATTATTTTATCCATTCATGATGATGAAAGCTATGTATTCGAGACCCTTCGCAAGGGCGCGACGGGGTACCTGCTGAAGGATATGGAGGCGGAGGCGCTTATTAACGCGATTCGCTCCGTGCATCACGGCCATTCCTATATTCATCCTAAAGTGACTGGCAAGCTGATTAACCAGCTCCGCCGCATGACGTATCTCGATGAGATGGGCGTTGCGTCAGGCGCTGCCGCTGCCAAGGAGCCTGGAGTGAAATATATCGCGACGGAAGAGAGCCCGCTGACGCGCCGCGAAGCGGAAGTGCTCAGGCTTATGGCTGAGGGCAAGAGCAACAAGATGATCGGCGAATATTTGTTCATCAGCGAGAAGACGGTCAAAAATCACGTCAGCAGCATCCTGCAGAAGATGGAGGTTGACGATCGCACGCAAGCCGTCATCAATTCCATCAAGTTTGGCTGGGTTACGCTGTAAGAGGCGACCTCGATGGAGGATTTCTTAACGGCCTCTTATATAGGGTACACAATGTTCGGCTTTTTGAATCAAACAAAGCCCTTGGAGCAAGCTTAGCGCTTGCCTCAAGGGCTTTGTGTTGTATTACAGAATGAATAAATTTCGGGGTGAGCGAGTGGAGCTAGAGTGCTCCCGCTGTAATGGACATTAAATGCGCTTAGAGCTGGGATTGGAGGCTATTCAGCATGTAACGGTCAAAATTGACGCTTAGCCGTTCTAAACGGACCCATTCTGCCTCAATCGTTGTTCTAAAGGTCGAGAATGCCCGTTACAGCTTTGGGTGGCCGATTAGACTTTTCTAAAGGTCGAAAATGTCCGTTACAAAGCTCGGATGATGCGCCTGCTTGCGCCCCCGAGACAATGACATCATGTTGCGGATGGATTAACGCTTATGTGCGGTGCGCTTCCGGCTGCCCATGTTCATTAGACCGGTCAGAGCGAGGAAGGACCCTAAAGCATAATACGGAACGGGGCTGCTGTCCCCTGTCTGGGGCAGCTGCTGGATGGGCGGCTCGTATTCGTCGGTTGACGTGTCGATAGCCGTGTCATCCTCGGGCTCGCCGCCGCCTCGGGGCACTTCATCCTCCTCAATGGTGATCGTATCCTCCGTTGGCTCAGACGAAGGCTCGCTCAGTTGGGTTGGAGTTGCCGCAGGTGTAGACGTCGGTGTTGAAGTATTTGTCTCGGTAGGTGTAGTCGTTGGTGTGGTGGTTGTATGAGTAGGTGTAGTCGTTGGTGTTGAAGTAGCTGTATGAGTAGGCGTAGTCGTCGATGTGGTGGTTGTTGTCTCGGTTGGTGTAGACGTAGGTGTTGAGGTTGATGTCTCGGTCGGCGTCGACGAAGGCGTATCCGATGCTGTCGTCGTAGGCGTTGGTGTAGGTGTAGGCGTTGGCGTAGGTGTCGGGCATACGCCGCTGTTGATGTAGAGATAGCTTCTGTAGGTGCCCATTTTATGCCCGCCCGTACCGAGCTCGGTCTGGATGGGGCCGGCGTACAGGTCCACCTGGCTAGTGCCGCATGACGGCATATTGATCGTTAATTCGTAATTCCCCGCTGTGTCATACGTGCCGGTTACGCCATGGTAATACACCTGGTTCTCGTAAGGCGTCGGGGAGCCGACATAGGTGTATACAGAGAAGCTGGCTTGAACGCAGTTTTGCACGGTTTTGAACTTGGTGGTGGCGGTCCCGTCTCCATTGATCTTGATATAAGGGATGGAGGGGTCCTGCTGGCCCAGCTTATCTGCTGTTCCGGCATACGAGGCGCAGCCGGCCTGCGCTTGGGCAGCCGCTGCTGCCATATGTAAGGCGGCGGTGGGGTTGGCCCCTTCGGGCAGTCCTTCGGCATATACAAAGGAGCCGGTGGCTAGGGTTAGAAGCAGCAGTAAAGCCATTGCGATGGAAATGGGCTTTTTGGTGATTCTACTCATCATTCACTCTCCTCTACTGTCATCAGAACATATATATGCGCGGGCACGTACCCAAATGATAGCATATGATGGAAATGGGGCAAGGGTGTATTTTTGGTGAAAAATTCATATTGGTGTCGAAAAGTATTTTTCATGACAAACACGCAAGTCAACTCGTCCGAAGGACCGTAACCGATGGGCGGGGCGCGGCATATAGTATGGCATAAGGAGGTGCCGACATGCTGAATGTTCTGCTTCTTATCATAAGCTGTTATGCCGCGGCGGCGTTGCTCGTGCATCTGGCTTATTGGATCGGCCGCGGACGATCCGGCAAGGGCAAGCATTATGTGCTGATCGCAAGCGATGGTCAGGAGAAGATGGAATGGTACTTGAGAATGCTGCGCGCGTTCTCCCGCTGGATGGGCAGGGATGTGCGGCTGACGGTGGTGGACGTGGGAGCATCGACAGACACGATGGCTGTTGTGGAGCGCTGGAGAAGAAGCGGCCAAGAGGTTCATGTGCACGCGAGGAAGGCAGGCGTAAATCCTGAAACCGAGGTTGGAAAGCGCTCGCATGACGGGGTGAGCGCGGTTCAAATGCTGTGGCTGCTTCAGGCGGAGGGCATTGTATCGGAATCAGAGCATGCGGTTCTGGTGGACCTGGAGAATCCGGCAGACTTGTCGAAGATGCCGTTTTGACCTATAATGCAGTCATAGTGAAGCACACTTGACTTGCCCGATGCGGGCGGGGTCGGGTGTGTTTTTTTGTCGTTCCAGGCAGCGCGAGCTCGGCTCGCAAGGAGATAAGGAGGGATAACATGAGAGCACAAGTGTACGTACTGCAGAAGCGTGGCGAATGGTCGGCCTGGCTCACTTTATCGCCGGAGGTCGATTATGCGTATTGGTTTGGTGAAGGAAGTGCGTGGGAGGCGGCGGAATGTGCGTGGCTGTGGCGCGAGGAGCTCCCGCTGGGACAAGCCTCCGAGGCGGTGGAGCTGTGGAGGGAGCGGGTGGAAAGCAAACATTTCGGGCGGGTGAAGCAGGGGCTGGGCGCTCGCTATGGAGGCATGGAAGGGCAGCGCTATTCTGGAGCGACAATGAACGAAGCCAAAGCGGTAGCTTTGATGTCTGGCATTATTGAAGAAGTGCGTGCGGCGGGGGAGAGAAGGAAGCATGCTTTCGCTTCGAAGCGGGCAAGCGATACGACAGGTGGTGTATCGTCAAGTATAGAGGGCATGGAGCAGCGGAGCATAGAACGCTGGCGTGAGGGTGAGGGGCAGCGGGTTATGGCCCCCGAGCGCTGGAGCCATGTGGCGGCGGCTTCGAAGCTCGCCGCCGAGCTCTTGCAGGGGCGCGCGCTGCTAAGCGGCGAAGCGCGCGAGCTTCTGGGCGCCGGCGGTCCCGGGGCCGCCGCCAGCTGGCGCGAAGCGATCCAGCTGGCGGCGCTGCTCGGGCGCGTGCGCCTCCGCGGAGCGGTCGCCGCCGATGGGGGCGGGCGGCCGGACGCGCGGCGCCGGCTGCGCTGCCGGCGGTGCGGCAGCGGGGAGGCGCGGCTGCTGCGCTCGCGGTGCCTCGCCTGCGGGCGCGAGTGCGCGTATTGCGAAGCCTGCCTCACGATGGGGCGGAGCAGGGAGTGCGAGCTGCTGATTGAGGGCGTCTATACGCCTCAAGCGCAGCGGGCTTGGATGGGCGGCTGCGGGCAAGGGGGCGCGCCGCAGGTAGCTGAAGCCCCGACAGCTCCCGTGGCGGGGGCGGGGCTTCTGGCGCGATGGGGGCTCAGCCCCGCGCAGCAGGCGGCGACGGAGGAGGCGCTGCGATTCGTGGAGGAGCGTGACCGGCATCGCGGCTCGCCTGCATCTAAGACAGGAAGGGCCCGGTCGCGTGTGGGGATGCCGAGCCAGCAGGGCGGTATTCGCAGCTTCCTGTTATGGGCCGTAACGGGAGCGGGCAAGACGGAGATGGTGTTCCCGCTTGTGGAGTCGGTGCTGAGGCGCGGCGGCCGGGCGCTTATTGCGTCGCCCAGACGGGATGTGGTGCTGGAGCTGGACCCGCGCATCCGCAGCGCGTTCCCTCATGCGTCGGTGGTCACCCTGTACGGCGGGAGCGAGCAGCGCTGGGAGCGGGGCGACATAACGCTCTCCACGACACATCAGCTGTTCCGCTTCCATCACGCGTTCGATTTGGTCATCCTGGATGAGATCGACGCGTTCCCTTATCATGGAGACCCGCTGCTGCAATATGCGGCGGACAAAAGCTGCCTGCCCGGAGCGCCGCGCCTGCTGCTGTCGGCAACGCCTCCGCGCGAGCTCCAGCGGGCGGCGAAGCGGGGAGAGCTGGCGCACGCCCGAGTGCCGGTGCGCTACCATCGGCACCCGCTGCCGGTGCCCGCGCTGAAGAGCTCGCCCTCCGTTCACGCGATGCTGGCATCGGGCAGGCTGCCGGCTGCACTGAGGAAGGCGATCCAGGCCTCGCTGGAGCGGGGCGCCCAGCTGTTCTTGTTCGTGCAGCGCATCGCTCACGCTGAGCCGCTGGCTGTCCTCCTGCGGGAGAAGCTTCGCCTGCCCCAAGAGCTCGTTGCCGCAACCTCCTCGCAGGACCCGGCAAGAGCGGCCAAGGTGGCTGCCTTCCGGTCGGCTGACATCCGCATCCTGGTCACGACGACGATCCTGGAGCGCGGCGTAACGATTCCTCGAAGCGACGTAATGATTATGGACGCGGACGGCAGGCTGTTCGACGAGGCCTCGCTGGTGCAGATGGCGGGACGGGCGGGGAGGAGCGCTGCTGATCCCGGCGGCAAGGTGTATTTTGTAGCGCCGCAGAGAACACAATCCCAGCTTCATGCCGTACGGCATATTCGCGCCATGAATGCGCTGGCTCGCGCCAAAGGCTATTTATTGCCAAAAAGCTAAGCGGAAAAGAGGTGGACGGGAATGAGCATCGTTCGGGGAATTCGGGTTTTATGGGATGTTTGCCGAGCTGCGGGAGGGCATTCCGCTGGCTGGATGGCGCCCCGCAGCGAAAGCTGTGTGGTATGCGGCCAATTCATCGGCGCGGGAGGGGCGAGCGTGGCTGGAGAGCCCGGCCATGCTGTATTGGCTCAAGCTTTATGCGGGCGGTGCCGTCGCTCCATCCCATGGTTGGTGCAGATTCGCTGTCCGGTCTGCGGTAGGGCCATTCACTGCGAGGATTGCGGGCGTCGGAGGAATCGCCATTTTGTCATGAACCGGAGCGCTGTTGCCTATGACCCTGTTATGAGAAGCTGGCTGGCGCTGTACAAGTACCGGGGCCGCGAGCGGCTTGCGCCCTTGCTGGCGGAGATGCTGGTGCCCCCATTGCTTCGCATGGCGAAGGAGCTTGAGCGGGCGGAGGGCGCGGTCCAAGCGCGCTTGGCTTCTACGCGATGGCCATGGCTTCGCGCCATCTGGCAGCGAGCAGCAGGTGATCGCCCGCCGGTGCCCGGCGCCTGCTGGGACGCTATTACCTTCGTGCCGATCAGCGCGCAGAGGGCGGAGGAGCGGGGCTTCAATCAGGCGGAGCAGCTGGCGCGTCACCTGTCCGAGCGTTTCGGCATGCCTCTCTTCAATCTGCTCGTGCGGGCGCACCATTCCGAGAAGATGAGCTTCAAATCAAGAGCGGAGCGGCTGCAGTCGGTGAAGACGATGTTCAACGTTCATGCTGATTCCCTTGCCAAGCTGGAAGCCAGGAGTGGGGAGGGCGGCCGTGAGCTTCGGCTGCTGCTCATCGACGATATCTATACAACGGGCAGTACAGTGGAGGCGTGCTCGGAGATATTGCTGCGCCACGCCCGTGTTCCCCTGCGCATATATGTGCTTACGTGGTCCCGATCTTAGGGAGGGATGGGGGAGCTGTATTTTTTCCTAATGAAATCGCGTTTGAAATCCGTTAATATGGAGGTAGGATTATTTAGGACAAGAGGGGGCCTTGAGCGATGAACGTAGAAAACTGTCCTCGCTGCGGTAAGATTTTTGCCAAAAACTTCAGGGACGTGTGCCCGGCATGCATGAAGGATATCGATAGAGAGTACCAGCTGTGCGCGGATTACTTGCGTGAGAACAAGGGTGCCATTATTCATGAGCTGTCCGACGCGACTGGCGTTGCTATAAGACAAATTACGAAGTTTATCCGGGAAGGCCGCATCTCTATTGTGAACGCGCCTAATATGTCCTTCCCTTGCGAGTCCTGCGGCACGCTGATCCGCGAGAATCATCTGTGCGAGGACTGCCGCATTCGGCTGACGAAGGACACCCGCAAGCTGATGCAGGACGAGAGCGCCAAGGCGGCTCAGCTGGAGAAGGACCAGCAGGCGAAGAAAACGGCTTATCGCGGTATCAGCGAGTATAAAGGAAGATAATTTCTGGATACTATTCATTAAAATATGACGAGAGCCGATAATACCTCTATAAGAGTAAATCGGCTTTTTTAGTTGCTGACCATAACGAGGTGAGAACAGTGAAGATTAATGAAACCAAGCGCATCGGAGCAGCCAACCCCTACGCGAAGCAGAGCGAAGTGCGATCGGATCCTACGAAGAAGGCGAAGCAGAAGGACGAGGTGCAGATCTCAGCGGCTGCGAAGGAGATGCTGTCGACGAGCAAGCTGTCCGACGCGGAGCGCAGCGAGCGCATCAGCCGGCTGAAGAGCGAAGTGGCGTCCGGCACTTATCATGTGGACGCTGGCAAGATCGCCGAGAAGCTTCTGCCCTTCATAAGGGAGTAATCGACAGCAAGTTAGGAGAGTTGATGCGGAATGTCGGTAGCCGCCATAATTGAGACGCTTCAAAGACAGCTGGAGCTATATAAGAAGCTTCTAGAATGTGAGGAAAGCAAGAAGGCTCTCATTCTGAAGAATGAGATTGTGCAGCTCAATGTTGTCACCCAAAAGGAGAAGCTGCTGACAGCACACGCAGAAGAAATTGAGACAAGCCGTATGTTGTTGACTGCCAAACATTTCAAGAACCTTGGCTTCCGCAATCTCTCCGGCGTTCTGTCTGATTTAATTAAGTCTGTTAACAATGCAGAAGAAAAGAAAGTCCTTCTTGAGCTGCATGGACAGCTTACAGACGTCCTAAACCGGTTGAAGCAAGTAAACGAAATAAACCAGAAGCTTATTCAGCAGTCGCTGGATTTTATAAACTTTTCGCTGGGGCTGATCGTTGAGAATCCGAGCGAGGATATGGTGTACCAGCATCCTCAGCACCAATCCTACAGCAATAAGAGGAACTGGTATGATTCAAAGGTATAATAAGGGGATGAGAACATGAGATCGACCTTTCACTCGCTGGAGACGGCGAAACGGAGCATATTTACGCAACAAGCTGCCATAAACACAGTTGGTCATAATATATCGAACGCCAACACAGAGGGGTATTCTCGTCAAAAGGTCACGATGGTCGCGGCTCGCCCTATTGAAGCCTACGGAATCAACCGATCCAATGCTCCGGGTCAGCTTGGAACCGGCGTTGAATTCACTTCAATTACGCGTATTCGCAACGCTTTCTTGGACAGTCAATTTCGCCAGCAGAATCAAGGAGTAGGCAGCCTAGAGATACAGACGGATACACTGAGTAAGCTAGAAGGTTATGTTAAGGAGCCTTCTGAAACAGGTATTCGCACTGTGCTGGAAAACTTCTGGAACTCGTGGTCGGATTTGAGCAAGAACCCTGAGAATGTCACCGGTCGTGAAATTTTGCAGGAAAACGCCGTGGCGTTGGTTGAAACCTTCAACGAGTTAAGCAGGCAACTTACCGATTTGAGTGAGGATCTGACATCCAATATTGAAGTGAAGGTGACTCAGACTAATTCCCTGCTGTCCACGATATCTTCGCTCAACATGGAGATTCGTCGAATTGAGTCGCTCGGCGACGATGCGAACGACCTTCGTGATCAACGTGATTTGATGACAGATCAGTTGTCCCGTATTATGAACATTAACGTAACGGAGACTGACCAAGGCTATACTATCAGTATGGGTGGAAACGTTATGGTTGAAGGTGGGACGGTCACTCCGATTACGCCAGGGGCATTAGAAACGGCATATATCGGAGGTAATCTTACCGGCGGGGAAGTACATGGGATGATCGTCTCCCGTGAAAAATACGTAGCTGAGTTTCAGCAGCAACTGGATACACTGGCGAATACGCTTGCAAACGGTGAGTTCCAGGTGACTGTTCCTGCTGGCTGGGTGAAGCCGGGTACGACAACTCCGACGACTGCCGACGAGGTCGTAACGGTCCAAGGCATCAACGGTCTTCATAAGCTGGGGTATACATTAGCGGATCCAGCCACATCAGGCGAGGATTTTTTCACATTCAAGCCAGGTGCTGCCGGTATTACAGCTGGAAGCATCACGCTTAATCCTTCAATTGCGGCTGATTCCAATAAAATCGCCACGTCTTTGCGGACAACAACAGACGGAACAACGGGTGTTACTTCTGTGATTAAAGGCAATAACGGCCTGGCTCTGCTCATGTCGCAGCTTCAGGATGTCAAGTTTGCATTCGACGAAACTGCGCATGGCGGCGGAGTTACATCTGCTACGGTTGGAGACTTCTACGGTGCCGTTGTTGGCGCGCTCGGTGTGCAAAGCCAGGAGGCACAACGTTTGTATACCAATTCCCAGACTCAGCTTGACCAAGTCGAAGCCAGCCGCGAATCGATAAGCGGAGTTTCTCTCGACGAAGAGATGGCGGATTTGATCAAATATCAGTACGCATACAGCGCATCCGCCAGGTTTATGACAACCTTCGACGAGATGCTGGACAAACTTATTAACGGAACCGGCATGGTAGGCCGGTAAGCCTTGACCAATAAGGAGGTTGTTTAAATGTCGTTACGCGTTACTCAAGGCATGATGCACATGCAGCTTATGCGGAACCTTAATCGCAACTTGACCCAGATGGAACGCTTGCAGGAGCATACTACGACTGGCCGCAAGCTGAACAAGGCATCGGACGATCCTGTCGGAATTACATATTCCCTGCGATACCGGTCGGAGATATCTGCTAATGAACAATATCAGAAAAATGTGGATTCGGCATTATCTTGGTTGGATTTTAATGATACGGTCGTCGCTCAGGCGGGGGACGTATTGAAACGTGTAAAGGAGCTTGCCGTACAAGGTTCTAGCGGCACTAATCCCGATGTAGCCCTTGAGAATATCAAGAGCGAAGTAGCGCAATTGAGAACTCAGCTTATTGATATTGCAAACAGTAAGATAAGTGGTAAATATATATTTAGCGGCGAGAACTTCGATCAAATTCCATTTGATAAATCATCTCCTGGATTTAATGCGCGGGAGGTTTCTCCCGATAAAGGAAAAGTAGAATATATTGTTGGTAATCAAATCAAGTTGGATATTAATCTAACAGCTGAGCAGGTATTTGGTACACCGGATGCTTCCCTTGCGGGTACGGGAGATAATGTATTCTCAGTATTAGATCGTATTATAAATGCTTTGGGGAGTGCAGATTATGGTGGTGTAGCTATGGAGCTCTCTAATCTTGATAACAGCATGGATCGATTATTAAATGCACGTGCAGAAATCGGAGCCCGCGTGAATAGAGTGGAGCTAATGCAAAATCGTTTAGTCGATATGGAGTTAAACTTAACTGATTTGCAATCAAAGGTAGAGGATGCCGACTTCGAGAAACTGTTGATTGATTCACAAATTAACGAAAATATTTATCAGGCTTCGTTATCCGTTGGTGCTAAGGTAATAAAGCAATCACTAGTGGATTTCCTGAGATAACATATGATATTTCCTCAATTGCAAATACAATCTACCCGGGCGAAAATTGGTATACGGAGTGAACTTGGTCACTTCGAAATCAAACAGTCGCGAGCGTACATTCAAATAGAATCGAAAGGTGCAAGAGTTCATATTGATTCAGAACCGGCGGTTGTACACATCGATCAAACTAAAACTTGGGATGCTTTGACCGGAGGTAAGCCACTGACATTTTGGAATCGAATTTACGATCAATCCGGTAAGTTTGTACTTGACGCAATACAAAATACTGTAGATGAATACAATAAAATTGGGAACATCCTTGCTACAGACAATCCTATTGCCGAAGTGGCTAGAGACAGCATGTTCAGGCAAAGTCCCTACCATGACATATTCGGTCCGGCTTCTTCCGATAATGTTGATTTTAATCCTACATTCACAAAACCAGATATTAATGTTGATGTCGGGGGGATTGATATTCAAGTGCAAACGAATCGACCTCAGATCGAATATAAGCGGGGCAGTACGCGTACCTACATGGAACAGTATCCATCAGTACATATAACACCTCCCAAATTTGATATTACTTTATAAAAGCGGATAATATTAAAGCTATAGAGTCGGATTTCGATGCTATAGCTTTTTATTTTGAAAGGAGTGTGGTCTAGTTGAAAATTAATACGGTTCGATTTGGTGAATACGAATATTCGAGGAATGATTTGATTACGTTCTCAAATGGCATTCCCGGATTTAAAGAGCGGCACGAGTATGTACTAGTTGAAATTGAAGAAAGTCCTTTTATATATTTGCAAAGCGTTGATGACGGGGAACTTGCCTTTATCATCGTATCGCCGTTTGAGTTTTTTCCCCATTATGAATTTGAATTAAACGATATAGTTAAGACGGAATTGGACGTTCGATCCCAAAATGAACTTCTGATCTTCAATATTGTTAGCGTACGCGAAGAACTGGTCGCCGCTACAGTCAACTTGGCAGCTCCGATCATTTTGAATACAAGAACGAAAAGGGCTGCACAGTACATACTTGCAGATTCGAAGTATTCGATTCGGCAGCCTCTATTTACTGCTACGGCAATTGCGGGGAGGGAATAACATGCTTGTCTTAAGCAGAAAAAAGGGGCAGTCCATAATCATTGGTAATGATATTGAAATCACAATCCTGGAGGCCATTGGCGATACTGTGAAGATTGGAATTGAGGCCCCCAGTGAAGTTGGTGTTCTTAGGAAAGAACTATATCTGTCCATAGAGGCGACAAATATAGATGCTGAACAATTCGAGTTGAGCGCAGCGGAATTAAGAGAACAGTTCAGTAAATTAAAGTCCAATGGCTAAGGCGACTCGACGAGCAACTTAGACTGCCCTAAAAGTCTTGCTTTTGACTTGTTTTTTTGTGTTTAAAAAGGTTGATAAATTTAATGCAAAAAAATGCAACTTGCTATAAACATTTTTGTAAAACCACCGATATATATATTAGTGCTGATAAAGGGCGGCCGACCTACTTCAGCAGACCACAAGGACGTGGAATATTAACACACAATTTCAGGGAGGAAATTAAAATGCGTATTAATCACAACATTACTGCTTTGAACACTCACCGTAACATGGGTCTTAACACTGCTAGTGCCAGCAAATCGATGGAGAAACTTTCTTCCGGTCTTCGCATCAACCGTGCAGCTGATGATGCTGCAGGTCTTGCCGTTTCCGAGAAGATGCGTGGTCAAATCCGTGGTCTTGAAATGGCACAACGCAACGTTCAAGATGGTATCTCCTTCGTACAAACCGCTGAGGGCGCAATGAACGAAGTTAGCGCCATGCTGACTCGTATGAAAGAGTTAAACGTTCAAAAACTGAACGGCACTTACTCCACTGAAGACAAAGCGAACATTGATGTTGAGCTTGGTCAATTGGGCACGCAGATTGGAAAAATCATGACTGATACGAAGTTCAACGGCATGAACATCACAGGCGGTGCTACGATTCAATCCGATGATGCTGCTCAAACAATCGGCATTAACACAATTATTACTGCTAGCTTCTCGTCCCTCACATCTGCTTCAACACTTGGTCAAGTGGAAACTGCAATTACAGCTGTATCTACTGAACGTGCTAAACTTGGTGCTGTTCAAAATCGTCTAGAGTACACTTCCAATAACCTGGGGACGACTGTTGAGAACCTTACTGCATCCGAGTCTCGCATTCGCGATACTGACATGGCTTCCGAAATGGTCAAACTTACAAAAGACAACATTCTCCTTCAAGCGGCTCAGTCGATGCTGGCTCAAGCCAACTCACAGCCGCAAGGCGTATTGTCCTTGCTTCGTTAATCCTTTCAAAGCTAAGAGGCCTTGGTTTCATCCAAGTGCCTCTTTTTATTATGCATATATAAGTTCAACTAGAACCAATCTATTATTTTATCCGACAACCTGCATCATCTGAAAGTAGATTTATGCTGTCTTGTTCAACTCATTCTAACAATTCGAGCTAGTTTGTCCGATAATATATATATCTTGATATTTTGATCATAGGCGGGGATGAGATGATTAATTTTTCATCTGTGAATACTTCGACTGGGTATATGACAGATTCAAATGTGAACATCGGGCCGAAAAGAGAAGCGATTTTGGATACAACGGAAAAGTTAATCAATCCAACTTCAAGTATGGGGGCTGTAACGGATGAGTTTCTGCAGAAGAGCTTAGATCGAATACTTAAAGCTATTCAGCCTTCAGATACATCAATTGACCGTTCAATTCATGAGATAACAAAGCAAGTAGTTTACAAGGTTAAAGATAATTTTACGGGCGAGGTCATTCGGCAATTCCCTGAGGAAAAACTAGTAGAAGCAGCGGCAAAACTTATAGAATTGGCAGGCATCATGGTAGATAAAAAAGTGTAAGTGAGGTGTGATGGAATGAGAATTTCAGGATTGGCATCCGGCCTAGATGTTGATGCAATGGTCAAAGAATTAATGAAAGCCCGCAGGACCTCTTATGATACAATGATTAAGAAGAGAGGTCAAGTAGAATGGAAGAGAGAAGACTATAGGGCGATTAGTACCAAAATTGTTGATTTTCGAAATAATAAACTGTCTACTTTCAACCTTTCCAATGCAATTAGTGCAAAGATGAGTCAAGTTACGGGAGATACACTTGCACTTAAGGTAAATTCGACAAGCTCAACTGCAGCAGGATCTATGATAGTAAAGGTGGAACAACTTGCGCTTTCCCAAACTAATGTATACAATTTTGGAGTTTCTTCAGGTACAGCTCAATTAGATACGTTAGGGTTTACTGAAGACCCTGAAAACACTTCTAATATTGCCTTTACAATTAACGGAGAGAAAATATCGGTCAGTAAAACCGCAACACTAAGTGATCTTGCTTCAGTTATTAATGCCAGTTCCAGCAAATCAAAAGCAATGGCTCTTTATAATGCTGATACTGGTCAATTTTCATTAGCTGCCACCGAGACTGGTGAGAATAAATTAGCAATGACTGAAAGTGTGTTTATTCCCAACGGAAGTAATGCAAGATACGACTCTGTTGCTTCCGTGGCTGGAGGAAAGGCTAGAGTAAATATTAACGGTGTTACTTATGAACAGGACTCTAACCGCTTTTCGGTAAATGGAGTGGATTTTACAGCCCAAGCTATCTCTGCAACGGGTGCAACAATTTCGGTGATTAAGGATACTAGCAAGATTGTGGAAACAGTCAAAAATTTTGTGACGGAGTACAATCAGCTGATTAGTGTTATTAATGGAGAACTATCCGAGGAAAAGAATCGAGCATTTCTTCCATTAACAAGCGATGAGAAAGCTTCTCTATCTGATAAGGAAGTTGAACAGTGGGAAGCGAAGGCGAGAAGTGGAGCCCTTAGAAATGATGCTACTCTATCGAAATATGTTTCGGATCTAAGATCTATTGCAACTACTTTAATTGCGGGAGTAGGTAATGGTACTGTATCAGTCGGTATTACGACAGGCAGTTATTCAGAAAAGGGTAAGCTTGTTCTAGACGAGGAGCAGTTAAGCAAAGCTCTAGATTCTCATTCGGACGAAACGATCTCATTATTCGCTGACGGTACTAATGGTATTTTTAAGAAAATGATGGATACTTCTATGACAGCTTTAACTGATCTTTCGAAAATAGCTGGTACATCTCTTACTAGCTCAGACAGTGCCACTGCTTTTCTGGAAGGTTCATTGATAGGTGAACAACTTCGTAGCATGAAGGATAAAGAAACTATGGTGCTTGCTCGGCTGAATAAGCTGGAAACCCAATATTACAAGCAATTCTCTGCTATGGAGGCGGCTATTAATAAGATGAATAGTCAGTCGTCTTCTCTATCGAGCTTTGCTTAGATTTCCAAAGGAGTGAATCAACATGATGAAATCGCCATATCAAATCTACCAGCAATCATCCGTTCAAACAGCTAGTGGTGGACAGCTTATTATTATGTTATATGAAGGCGCCATTCGATTCGCGAAGGCTGGTATTGAGGGTATTCAAGTGAACAACTACGAGAAGGCTAATCATAACCTGAAAAAAGCCCAGGCGATAATCCATGAATTGATTGCTTCTCTAAATCATGGCTATGATATTTCGAAAAATCTTGTTCGTATTTATGAGTATCTGCTCCATCTGTTGATCAAAGCAAATGTAAACAAAAGTGTTTCACCGATTGAAGAGGCGATTAGTCACTTGTTAGAGTTAAAAGAAGCATGGAAGCAAGTTGTGAAGGGATCTACAGGTATGAGTATGAAAGAAGCTGGAGTTCAATAAATGCGGACCAACCTTGATCAATTGTTAATGGCAACCTTAAGACTGGTTGAGCAAATTGAAACTGCGGAGACTGAGGAGCTCGTGGGGCACGTGGAGCTGCGAGACTCCGTGATTGATCAGCTTAGGCAGGCTAAGGTAATCAACGATGAGGAGAAACAAATAATTATTTGCATTCAGAAGTACGATGAGATAATTATATCTCGAATGAAGCTACTCATGGACGAGGCTGCATTGGGTTTGAGTAAACTAGGGAACTCTCGTATACAGAAACAGATATATGAGAAAGCATACGCAAGTGAAAGTTACTTTATAGATTATAAGGAATAAAGAGAAAGAGGCGCTCTAAGGTGTTAGGAACCTTTAGCGCCTCTTTTTGTAGTATTAACTTTTATTGTATCAAAGTCTTCAGGAAAGGGAGCTTGCGATAATGAGGGAAGTGATGTAACAATTGATTTGCATATTTCTCCTTCGTGACACGATCTTGGCAGTAGGTCAGTAAAGAGACATATAACTGCCGAGATTGAGGAGATTCCTTAATGGCCGCTTCATAGAACGGGATAGAATCTTCGAACAGTTTATCGTTCACGTGCATCGTCGCAAGATTGATATAGCTTACAAGAGATAGTTCATTGGACTCAAGCAATATGGTGTAGTAGCTAACAGCAATATCGTACATTTGTTTGGAATAGAAATAGTTGGCGAGCAAATCAATAATAACCGGATGAGAGAGCTTTTGAATGTAGTTATCGAATACATCGTATTGGCCCATTTGGAACAAGTCGGTAATTAGCTCGAATAGACGGACTTGATTATTGTCAATCCATTCAGGCGTGATTTGGTTATGAATTAATTCTGTATAAAATTGCTTACCTGTATATGGTTGAATATCAGTATCTCCACTATTTGAATTATCAATATCATTTGATATATCCATAGTATCAGTATCGAATTTAGAAGGATCAGTCTTGAATCCCCATATTAAATAAGCAAGTGATATTAAATGTAGAGCTTCTTTATCCTTATAGTCAAATCTTTGCTCTTCGAGAAGTTCTGCAAATGTCTGTTTCTCTCCAGTTAGAAGCGAATATCTTAGTTTATCGTAGTTGGAGAGATGTTCTTTTGACGTTATTGTTGAGTAATAAGTCCGAGCTAATTCAAGCCTTCCTAGGGCAAGAAAAACCTTGAATAATAAGTACTGTTGCTCTAAATGCGGATTAGGGAACAAGACTTCGCTAAAGGTTTGGACAGCCGTCTCTCCTTCGGCCAATAATACAAGCTCCAGAAGTTGAACCAACGAGCTATAGTCTGTAGGGTCACTTTGAATCTTCTTAGTTAGAAAGATAATCATCTCTGAATTGTGATTTTCAAGCTTAGAGATTGTAATTAGTTTGGAAAGAGGAGTTTCCAATGCTAATGAAGGATTAACCAGCCAAAAGACTGGTGTTGTAGCGGCGAGCGCTTCAGACTTCTCCAAAGCATATTTAAAGGCTTCTTTGGCTAGATCATAAAATCCCGTATATTCGTAAATAATGCCCTGCATGCAATAATAATCTGGATAGTGTTTTTTATCTCTGCTTTCTTTCTCGAGTAGTTCCCATGCTTCGAATACTCGATCTGCCCTCATGTAATTGTTAATTAATTCGAATGTCAAGATATAATGCCAGTTTGTATGAGGATTAGATTTTGCATATGCTTTTTCATAGTAGTACATTGCTTTTTTGTAATCACGTTGAACCGAGTATTCGTTACCTATGGTGAAATAATCATATGCGGTAAAACCTGACTTTCCTTTGATTTGAGCAAAGATTTGTTTGTTTCGAGCGGATTTATCCTTTTTATTCATTGTTGTTTCTAAATAGCCAGTGTGATAAACCTTAATAGGTGCTTTCTTTGTTAGGAGAGGAAGCTCTTCGTTTGAACATAACTGCTCGTGGATGGGGCGGTAGAACTTTATCCCGAAATGGTTAGGAAGCAGGCGACTTACCGCAGCCTCTGTGATCTTGCCTGTTCGAATTGATTTTCCAAGAAAGCTGAATACGGATATTCCATAGATCGTGTTCGCAAAAGGTTGTTCCTTTATTAAAAATTCACGTATTACGGGTATGTCGTTGGCTTCTACATATTCGTCAGCATCAAGTACTAGTACCCACTTGGAAGTGGCAAACCTCAAGCTCTCGTTGCGAGCGGCTGAAAAATCGTTACTCCAAGTGAAATCGTATACTTTATTTGTGTACTGCATAGCAATTTCTTTTGTTCGGTCAACGGAGCCGGTGTCAACAATAATTATTTCATCGGCCAGCTCAATTATGCTATTTAAACAGCGGTCGAGGGCATCTTCTTCATTTTTTACGATCATGCAAACAGACAATATGTTATCCATAGGTTCTCCTTAGTGTATGCATTAGTAAACGGTCTGGCTATATTAAATAATATCGACAATTAGTGATGTAATTATTATACGACAAAGCATCCACTGGCAGTTAATTGATTTTTGTGATTGATTAATTATGCTACATAATAAGAAGGTATATGACGATGAATATTATATGGAACAAGCAACACAGAGATAGGAGAGTGAGATTTATGAAGGTAGTTATTTTGGCCGGTGGAAGAGGAACGCGAATAAGCGAGGAGTCACACCTTAAACCAAAGCCCATGATTGAAATAGGTGATGCGCCTATTCTTTGGCACATAATGAAAACCTACTCGTATTACGGATATAACGAATTCATAATATGTCTTGGCTATAAAGGGTATGTCATTAAAGAATATTTTGCAAACTATTATCGGCATATGTCCGAAGCCATTACTTATGATTTCACTTCCGGGAATTCTGTAGAAGTTCATCATAATACAGTAGAACCCTGGAAGGTTACATTGGTGGATACAGGATTGGATACTATGACGGGTAGTCGTATAAAAAGAATTCAGCCATACGTTGATAATACTTCATTTATGCTGACATATGGCGATGGTTTAGCCGATATTAATATAAATAAATTAGTTGAATCACACCAAGTAAATGGAACCATAGCTACTATCACGGCCGTACAACCTGAGGGAAGATTTGGTCGATTAGAATTAGATAATAATCATGTTATAGGCTTTGCCGAAAAAGTTATAGGCGACGGAGGTTGGATAAATGGAGGTTATATGGTTTGCGAACCCAGTATATTCGAATTTTTGCCTGACAGGGATAACACAATACTGGAACAAGGACCGTTACAGAACTTATCAAATGCCAGAGAGTTAAATGTATATAAGCATGATGGATTTTGGCAACCCATGGATACACTGAGGGAAAAAATTATTTTAGATGAGATGTGGCGGAATGCAAAAGCTCCATGGAAGGTGTGGGGTAATTAAAATGTTCATACCGACATTAACAACAAAAGATTTAATGTCTTATGTTACAAGGCAGCTCAATAATATGTTCCCCGATAAACTAATACGTACTAATGATAAGTTATTTATACGCTCTATGAATGAAGCCCTTGAGCGCACGGAGTACTGTTTCAAACACGTAGCAATGAAATCTTACCATGTTGAAGGAACAACTTTTTTTTCTCATCTACATGCCGATCAATACACAATATTCCTATGGTTTCTTTCAAATGCATCTTGGAAAATATTTGAGGATGTAGATGTTTCATCCAAGCTATTTTATTTAAATAAGGCCATAAACGGTGTCATAAGTATGTATGATGCGAATTTACCGGATATTTTTCTAATTATTCACGGAGGTAATGTAGTTCTGGGAAAGGCAACTTATAATGACTTTTTTGTATGCTATCAAGGTAGTACAGTCGGGGCTATTGAAGGTAAATATCCTACTCTGGGTAAGGGAGTAGCAATGGCTCCACATTCCTCTATTATTGGCCCTTGTATAGTAGGAGACAGAGTAACCTTGGGGAATCAATCCTTATTAAGAAATCGCAATTTAAAAAGTGATACATTGTACTATAGACATATAGAAACGGGTCAACATGTAACTCAGCAAACCGAAGAATTTTGGGCTCAGACGTTCTTTAATGTTCCAATATTCAAATAAGTGGGTGTATGCATATGAGCAAACGACAAAATGTATTAGTTACGGGATCTGATGGCTATATAGGAATGCACTTAACTGAAATGTTGAAACAGGAAGAATATAACGTTGTATCTTCTACTAGAAACAGAAAGACAAATAAAACGAGCATGCAGTTAGACTTTTCGAAACCTAGTGAGGTCGTTAATCAGAAAATTAATGACATTGACTTTATGATTCACACGGTTTCCCCCAACGAAATACTTTATAAGTTCGATAAATATTCTGCGTTAGCGGAAAGTGTCGCAGGTACTCGTGCTGCTCTTGATTTCTGTATAAAAAACAATATTAAAAATTTTATATATTTTTCAAGTTTCCACGTTTTCGGAAATCAAGAGGGATTGCTAACTGAAAATACAATACCAGAACCTTTAAATGATTACGGGTTGTCTCATTACATGGCAGAACAAACGATAGGGGTGCTCGATCGTAGGGAAGAAGTGAATGCATGGATATTGAGGCCTTCAAATTTATTCGGTGTTCCAGTAGATTTAGAGAAATTCAAAAGATGGAATCTTATTCCTTTTTTGTTTTGTAAAGAGGCTGTTGAGAAACAGACAATAACATTAATGACATCAGGTTTGCAACTGCGTAATTTTGTTGGCATATCCGACCTGTTTAAAAAAGTGTTATGGGTATTACAGGAACGACCAGGAGGGCGAGTTATACACGTTAATGGTAAGGAAAGTATTAGTGTATTTGAATTGGCAAAGCTAGTCCAAGACATAGCATATAAGAAGTATGGACTATCCATAGATATTAATAGGCCGTATGGAGAAGGAATGATTAAAAAATTTGATTTCAAAAGCATTTATGATATTGCAGCACCAACCGAAAACTTGTATTCCTTTACTGAGAAAATGTTGGGGGAATTGTTGGCTAGGAAATAATTTATTAAGAGAGGAATGATACTTATTATTTGTTGTATATGTGGACAAAAATGTTCGTATTTAGAGACGTTTGAAGGTGCACCACATAATTTAATGAGTGTTTATAATACCAATTATTTAGAACTCAGAGATCTTGATATTTATCATTGTTATTCATGTGGGCATACTCAAATTCCAACTTATTTAAGCGAAGAATATTATCAAGATTATTCTATGGGATCTTATTGGGGATCAAGCTTTAAACGAGTACGTCAACAACAAATAAGTCGTCTAGTATCACTTCTTTCTAAACGAGAGCGGTTCTTAGATATAGGATGTGGAGTAGGACATTACCTGGAGTTAGCACAAGAGCATTTTAACGAACTTTATGGTGTAGAACCCTCAGCGAGAAGTGCAATTATAGCAGCACAAAAAGGATTTAATATTATTCAGGATTATTTCCATGAAGGTTTAAAATTTGATGCAGGCTTTGATGCAATAAGTATGATTGAAGTGCTTGAGCATCTTGAGCAGCCATCTGCTCTGTTTGAGCTAGCAGCACAATCATTGAATGAGGATGGCATATTGATAGTCGAAGTGCCAAATGGCCAAAGAATTATGTCCGAACGATTATACTACAACTTATGTACAGATCATATTCAATATTTTTCAGTCTCAAGCTTAGCGACAATGGCTCAGAGGGCGGGACTATCAATAATTTGTGTTCAGGCAAGCCCTGATCCTAACTTGCTTGAACTTTATGCCAGGAAGCGCTCTAGACCTTCTGTGACATTTGGAAATAAGCGAGAATCTACTAGAGATTATTTGGTTTCCCGGATACCAAATGGATCTAGAGTTGCAGCTTGGGGGGCTGGGGCGGAATCTTCAAGTTTCTTAGCTATGTTAGAGGGGATATTGATAATCGACTGTATATTTGATAGCAATAATGAAAAAGATGGACAGCATATTGCAGGTATCCCAATTGTAATACCTACAAGAGAGGCGGTTAGTCAGTATGATATTGTAATACTATTCGCTAATTCTCATAAGGAGCAAATTACATCACAATTATATGCACTAAATTTCCAAGGACAGTTATTGGCGGTAGGAAATTAGCACTCGACATTGAGGAGGAAGTTATGCTTATTAAGTCCACTCCTTTAAATAAAGCAATGTTAATTGAGATAGAACCACTAGAAGACAGCCGAGGATATTTCGCCAGAGGGTTTTGTAAAAAAACGCTTGCTACACATGGTGTTTCCTTCGAAGTGGCTCAAATGAACATCGCATATAACTATTTGAGAAATACTCTACGTGGTATGCATTTTCAATTGCCGCCTTACTGCGAGGATAAGATTGTTTCATGCTTTGAGGGTGCAATATTTGATGTAATTGTAGATCTGAATCAAGATAGCACGACCTTTGGCAAGTGGTTCGGAGTAGAGCTTTCTTCTGAAAATAGAACGTCTATATATGTTCCAAAAGGATTTGCTCATGGGTATTTGACTCTTACAGATAATGTATATATTCAATATATGGTTAGCGAATATTATACTCCATCTCATGAGTCAGGTTTACGCTGGGACGATAAAACACTTGATATTGAGTGGCCAATTCGTGATGAACCTATCATTTCATCAAAGGATATGCAATGGTTCGATTTCAATCCTGAAATTCATACAATATGTCAAAAATAAAGGGGTATTAAATGAAGAGCTTAGCTACACAAATTATTCAGTTGCTTGATATGGGGTATGAATGTGTTAGTTATTTAAAAAGTTGTATTGTAAAAGGTGAATTAAGAAATTCTGATATCTTAATGCTGGATGACATGGTAGACCTGACACATGCAATCAGTGGAGCGATCACAGATTTTGAGCTTCCAAACCGAGTAAATGAGATTAGTGAAAATTTATTATATTATATTGATCAATTAAAGCGACTTTTAAATGAAGATGACGTTGAAGATTTTCTTTTTGATTTCCGATTTCATTTTTGTTCATTATTCAGAATTTTGGAATTTGAAGTTGCATATATATTAGAAGACGTTATAGATAAAAATGAATTTCCTAGACTTTATCCAGAAGTAAATACAATTAATCATGAAGAGATAGTTGCATTAGGACAAGAAGCGCGCTATAAAGTCAGTGTAGTTCTATTGGCTTATAATAATTTGAGTTATACACGTGATTGCGTCGAAAGTATATTAACACATACAATTGATATCGATTATGAGTTAATATTGGTGGATAACGGATCAACGGATGGAACGAAGGAGTATTTTGATTCAATACCAGATGCAAAAGTTATTCACTTAAAGCATAACATTCATCTTGTAAAAGGTTTTAATATTGGTTTAATGGCGGCAGAAGGTAAGTATTGTGCTGCTGTGTGTAATGATTTTATTTTCACACCTAACTGGTTGATGAATTTGTTGACCTGTATAGAATCAGACTCAAGTTATGGTTTTGTATCGCCTGGAGCTACTTCTATCTCCAATATGCAGCAGATTTCTATACCCTTTATATCGAAAGAGGATTTTCTTCAGAGGGCTAAAGAGTACAATGTAAGTGATTCTTCTAAGTGGGAAGAGAGAGTTGTATTATTACCTAATGTTTTGTGTTGTCCTACAGCATTGTTAGATCACATCGGGTATTATGATACTCGTTTCTATAGAGGAGAATTTTTAGATGATGATATTAGTTTTAGAATAAGGCGCGCGGGATATAAGCTTATATATTGTGGAGATACCGTAGCACATCATTACGGAAGTTTGACAACGGCCAGTGATCATTTGACCAACTCTTTGGATGAGGGAAGAAAGATTTTTATTAATAAGTACGGGTTAGATGCTTGGACGGATGCAAGAATGCAACCTGATTTTAACAAAATTGATTTCAGTGGATTGAACCATACTCAGTCAATACTGGGGATTGATGTTAAGTGCGGGGCTACACTGCTACAAATTAAAAATCGCATTTGGTCAAAGCGTCTTTGTACACCTCAGCTACATGTGTTGACTACTGATAGTAAATATATAAAAGATCTCAATACAATTGCTGAAAGAGTAGATGTGATTGAATCACTGGCTCAATTTCCTGTCAATCTAGATGAAACATATGATCTAGTGTATATCGAGCAGCCTCTAAACTATTATGAAGATAATCTTGAAGGAATATTTAAAAACTTTGGTAAAAAGCTCAATCAAAATGGCCACTTTATATTTAAGGTGTCTAATTGCATAAGTTTCGAGGCTATCTACAATATGTTGAATGCATCAGAAACTGTTCATAATCAAAAAATATATATCAATGAATGGGTAAATACTTGTGCTCAAAACTGCGGATTTGAGCCAATTTCAATAATTAATTTTTCTTCTGAACGAAAAACAGATGAAAGTAGAATAATTAATGAAATATCAAATCTTCTAGCACGCGGGCAAGAAGAAGGGATGCAATATGTTAATTCTAAGCTTAATTTAAGCTACACTATGTACCAAATGAAATTCAATGATGTAAGGAGTCTTTAGTATGAGGAAACCACAACCGGTTAATCAAAGTTTTTGGGAGGGTAAGAAGGTTTTTTTAACAGGACATACAGGATTTAAAGGTGGCTGGCTGAGTTTATGGCTAAATAGCATGGGGGCAAAGGTATATGGGTACTCACTAGCAGCTCCAACAGAGCCTTCATTATTTTCTTTAGCAAATCTCGAAGATACATTTGAAGGCTCGAGGATTGGGGATATAAATGACTTGACATTACTTCAAAAGTCGATAGATGAATTTGAGCCCGAAATTCTTATCCATTTAGCTGCACAATCACTAGTTAGAAAATCATATACAGATCCTGTAAATACATTTCAAACCAATATTATGGGCACGGTCAATGTTCTAGAAGCGGCGCGGACTTGTGGTTCTTTACAGGTCATATTGAATGTTACCACAGACAAATGTTATGAAAATCAAGAGTGGCACTGGAGTTATCGTGAGATTGAACCTCTTGGAGGATTTGATCCTTATTCTAGTAGTAAGGCTTGCTCAGAATTAATTACTATGGCCTATCGTAGATCGTTTTACAACACTCTAGGTATTGGTATTGCTACTGCCAGGGCGGGGAATGTAATTGGTGGGGGGGATTGGGCCGAGAATCGATTGATTCCTGACATATTAACTGCGTTAACTGCAGGGGTGGATATTCAAATTAGAAACCCTAAGGCTGTACGCCCTTGGCAACATGTACTTGAACCTTTATCAGGGTATTTGGTTCTTTGCCAAAATTTGCACTCAAACCCAACAGAGTTCTCAGAACCGTGGAATTTCGGTCCTAATGAATATGACACTAAACCAGTGGAATGGATTGTACAACAGTTAATAAAAATATGGCCATCTAAAACTAATAATAATTACACTGTGGTTCCTCAGGAGAATTTACATGAAGCTAATAATCTAAAGTTGGACTGCTCAAAAGCTTTGCAGTTACTTAGGTGGAGTCCAACATGGCCTCTTGAAAAGGCACTACAAGCTACGGTCCAATGGCACTTGGAATACGTAAATGGAGGAAATCTTACAGAACTCTGCAGAAGGCAAATTAAAGATTACGAAAAGGATATGATGTTGAAATGAATAGCCCTGCTCTTGAGTAGCAGGCTAGAGGAACATTAAACACAGTATGTATCCGCTTCCAAGAAATTGTTTGACAATTCCATGATCTCGGTGGTATAGTCGATTTGTGGGCCAGACCTTAACGATGCCTCACAGTATTTGAAGATGAAGGGAATGTTTGCGAATGCAAGGTAAAGTGAAATGGTTTAACGCAGAGAAGGGTTATGGATTCATCGAGACTGAGCAAGGCGGCGACGTATTTGTTCATTTCTCCGCGATCCAATCCGAAGGCTTCAAAACTCTCGAAGAAGGCCAAGCGGTTGAATTCGATATCGTTGAAGGCGCACGCGGTCCACAAGCTGCAAACGTAGTCAAACTGTAATCATCCGGCTATTATTAGCCAACGTATAGATGGTGCAATTGACAGTGCCTACACACAGGGCTCCGGGAAACCGGAGCTTTTTTCGTGTGGTCATAATTCGTGTAAAAGTGCGCATATATAGCAAATGTTGTTCTACAATAGTTTTCTGAAAATTCTTAAAAAACTAAAAACTATTTTGATCTGGGCTCTAGCATATGCTATAATAAGAGCATGTAAAGGAGGAGTGCCCCATGATTTACAACATTCGAGGTCAACGCTTTCAGGTGACAGAAGCTTTGAGAGATTATACCGAGAAGAAACTCAGCCGGTTGGAGAAATATTTTGACGCGCCAATCGCCTCCGAAATTACCGTTACTCTATCCGTTACGAAGGGCCAGCATACGGTAGAGGTAACGATTCCCCTTGTCGGTGTCATGCTCAGAGCCGAGGAGAAGAGCCAGGATATGTACGCTTCTATCGATCTTGTGGTCGATAAGCTGGAGCGCCAGATTCGCAAGCACAAGACGAAGGTTAATCGCAAATTCAGACAGGGCAGCGGAGTGAGAGCCCTGTTCCGTGAAGAAGGCTCCGCAGTAGGCGTATTGGAGGAGGAAGATGATCTCGAGCTTGTCCGTACGAAACGATTCACCCTGAAGCCCATGGACGTGGAGGAAGCGATTCTCCAGATGAACATGGTCGGACATAACTTCTTCGTATTCGCGAACGCTGACAGCAAGGAAGTCAACGTGGTGTATAAGCGCAGCGACGGGAAGTATGGGCTCATTGAGCAAAGCTAATCCATACGTTACCTTATATAGTAGACACACAGCCCTGCTCCTTGATGGAGCGGGGCTTTCTTGATGTTGGGGCTGCTGTCGGGGCAGTTTTGTTCAAACGGCTGCCGCTGGGATGCCTCCATACATTGCGACAGTGTCTACAAACTGTTACAATCTTAAACAAATAGTACTACTACCGAAAGAGGGGAATACCATGCTCGGATTAGTGAAGAAGATATTCGGCGACGCGAACGAGCGAGAAGTGAAGCGTCTGCAGCGCATAGTGGACGAGATCAATGGCATGGAGTCGAAGTTTACGCCGCTTTCGGATGAGGAGCTCCGCGCGAAGACGGAGGAGTTCAAGGCTCGTCTGGAGAAGGGCGAGGATATTGACGCGATTCTGCCGGAGGCGTTCGCGACTTGCCGCGAAGCATCGCGCCGGGTACACGGCCAGCGTCACTTCGACGTTCAGCTGATGGGCGGCATCGTTCTGCATGAAGGCAAGATTTCGGAGATGAAGACGGGTGAAGGTAAGACGCTGACGGCGACGCTGCCGGTATACTTGAACGCCTTGCTGGGGCGCGGCGTGCATGTGGTAACGGTCAACGGTTATCTGGCGCAGCGCGACAGCGAGTTCATGGGCCGGCTGTACAACTTCCTCGGCATGACGGTGGGCTGCAACCTGCATGGCTTGTCCCACGCGGAGAAGCAAGCGGCCTATGCCTGCGATATTACGTACGGGACGAACAATGAGTTCGGCTTCGATTACCTGCGTGACAATATGGTGCTGTACAAGGAGCAGATGGTTCAGCGTCCGCTCTATTACGCTATTATTGACGAGGTGGACTCCATCCTGGTCGACGAAGCGAGAACGCCGCTTATTATTTCCGGACAAGCCGCCAAGTCGACAGAGCTGTACCATGCCGCAGACCGTTTTGTCAGCCGCCTGAAGGTGGAGGAGGATTATACGGTCGATGTGAAGCTTCGCAATGTGCTTCTGACTGAAGCGGGCGTGGAGAAGGCGGAGCGCGCGTTCGGCATTGAGAATTTGTACGACCATGCGAATGTTCTCATTAACCATCATATCCAGCAGGCGCTGAAGGCGAATGTCATAATGCGCCGCGACGTCGATTATGTCGTGCAGGAGGACGAGGTTGTTATCGTCGACGAGTTCACGGGACGTCTCATGTCCGGCCGCCGTTACAGTGACGGTCTGCATCAGGCGATCGAGGCGAAGGAGCAGCTGAAGGTTCAGAATGAGAGCATGACGCTTGCGACGATTACGTTCCAGAACTATTTCCGGATGTATCGCAAGCTGTCGGGCATGACGGGTACGGCGAAAACCGAGGAAGAGGAGTTCCGCCGGATCTACGGGCTGGACGTTGTCCAAATCCCGACAAACCGTCCCAACATCCGCAAGGATATTCCGGATGTCGTCTACAAGACGGAGAACGGCAAGTTCAAGGCGGTTGTGGAGGAAATCGTGACGCGCCATGCGAACAAGCAGCCCGTGCTTGTAGGTACTATCTCGATCGAGAACTCGGAGAAGCTGTCCGAGATGCTGAAGCGCCGCGGCGTGCCGCATAAGGTGTTGAACGCGAAGTTCCACGCGGAGGAAGCGGAGATTATATCCCGCGCGGGTCAGCCGGGCTCTGTGACGATTGCGACGAACATGGCGGGACGCGGTACGGACATTCTGCTGGGCGAAGGGGTTGCCGAGCTGGGCGGCCTGCACATTATTGGTACAGAGCGTCACGAGAGCAGACGGATCGACAACCAGCTGCGCGGACGCGCAGGCCGTCAGGGCGATCCGGGCTCGTCGCAATTCTACCTGTCGCTGCAGGACGAGCTGATGCGCCGCTTCGGTTCTGACAATATCATGGCGATGATGGACCGTCTCGGATTGGATGAGGACCAGCCTATTGAGAGCCGCATGATCTCGAGAGCTGTCGAGTCCGCGCAGAAGCGCGTAGAGGGCAGCAACTTCGACACGCGGAAGGTTGTCCTGCAATATGATGATGTCATGAACCAGCAGCGCGAGGTTATCTACAAGCAGCGCCGCGACATTCTGGAGTCGGAGGACATTCGCGGCGAGGTTATGGAGATGATCAAGCCTGTCGTGGAGCGGATCGTCGAGGCGCATTGTCCGGAGGATATTCCGGAGGAGTGGGAGCACCAGGCAATCGTGGACTACGCGCATGCCAACCTGCTCGAAGAGGGCACCATGACGAAGGACGATATCTGGGGCAAAGAGAAGGAAGAAATCGTCGAGTTCCTCCTTGGCCGAATTACGGAGCTGTACGACAGACGCGAGGAAGCGCTTGGTCCAGTCACGATGCGCGAATTCGAGAAGGTTGTTGTGCTGCGCGCCGTCGATAGCAAGTGGATGGATCACATCGATGCGATGGACCAGCTGCGCCAGGGCATTCACCTTCGCGCGTACGGCGGCACAGACCCGCTGCGCGAATACCAGTTCGAAGGCTTCGAGATGTTCAAGGAAATGATCGAGACGATTCAAGAGGAAGTTGCCAAATATATGATGAAGGCCCGCGTCGAGAGCAACCTGGAGCGCCAAGAGGTGGTCAAGGGCCAGACGACGTCAACAAGCGGCGGCGGAGAAGCGGCGGAGAAGCGTCCGGTGAAGCGCCAGGCAGCGGTTGGGCGCAACGATATGTGTCCATGCGGCAGCGGGAAGAAATTCAAGCAGTGCCATGGCGTCGGCCAATAGCACGATATAGATTGAGGGGAAGCGAAAGCCATGTTGGATATAACGGTGAAGCAGGATTTGCGCGAGATGGCGAAGCGGCTCCAAGAGCTCAGGGGGTCTCTTTGACTTAGATCTCAAGCATGAGATGATCGCGAACTTCGAGGAGAAGATGTCGATGCCCGATTTCTGGGACGACAATGAGAAGGCCCAGGGCCTCATCTCCGAGCTGAACGCGGTGAAATCGGTCGTCGAGCAGTATCAGAAGCTGAGCGACGACCAGGAGGAGCTCCAGATGATGCTGGAGCTCGCTGAGGAAGAGAATGACGAAGCGATGCAGGCCGAAGTGGTGGAAGGCGTGTCCAAGCTGACGGAGCGGGTGTCGGCTTTCGAGCTGCAGCTGCTGCTGAACCAGCCATACGACAAGCTGAACGCCATTGTGGAGCTGCATCCCGGCGCCGGCGGCACAGAGTCGCAAGACTGGGGCATGATGCTGTACCGGATGTATACGCGCTGGGCGGAGAAATCCGGCTTCAAGGTTGAGGTGCTCGACTACCAGGACGGTGACGAAGCGGGCATCAAGAGCGTGACGATCTCGGTTAAGGGCTACAACGCCTACGGCTATCTGAAGGCGGAGAAGGGCGTGCATCGCCTCGTCCGTATCTCGCCTTTCGACTCGGCGGGACGCCGCCATACCTCGTTTGTCTCCTGCGACGTCATGCCGGAGATCGACGATAATATCGAGATCGAGGTTCGCACCGAGGATCTCAAGGTGGATACGTACCGCGCCAGCGGAGCGGGCGGCCAGCACGTCAACAAGACGGAGTCGGCTATCCGGATTACGCATATTCCGACAGGCATCATCGTCGCCTGCCAGCAGGAGCGGTCGCAGATCGCGAACCGCGACCGCGCGATGAAGATGCTGAAGTCGAAGCTCTACGAACGCAAGATCGAGGAGCAGAAGAAGGAGCTCGACGAGATTCGCGGGGTTCAGTCGGACATCGCGTGGGGGAGCCAGATTCGTTCCTACGTCTTCCATCCTTACAGCATGGTTAAGGATCATCGCACGGGCGTGGAGACGGGCAACGTCGGCGCTGTTATGGACGGCGATCTGGACGCGTTTATCGACGGGTACCTGCGCAATCAGATTCGTCACGATTAATGGAAATAGGCTTGCATAGCTTAGAGGAAGAGTTCCAACACTGTAATGGTGTGGAACTCTTCTTTTTGGAAACAGGGGATGATACGAGTGGAAGCGGGAAAGATGAAACGCGGTGACATGCTAAAGCCCAAAAATCCGCAGGCGCAGCTGATATGGAATTTGATGCAGCTATTAGTCGGCACGCTGATCGTGGCGCTCAGCTTTAATCTGTTCCTGGTGCCGAACGGGATCGCGTCAGGCGGGGTGTCCGGCATCTCCATTCTGGTGCAGAAGCTGACGGGCTTTATGCCCGCCTTGACGCAGTGGGCGATTAATATTCCGCTTTTTATCGGTGGACTCGTCCTGCTGGGCAGAAAATTTGGGGTGAAGACGCTGCTGGGTACGCTTATTCTGCCGCTGTTCGTCCTGTTGACGGCGAATGTGCCTTCTCCGACGGACAATCCGATCCTTGCTGCCATCTACGGCGGGATAGGTGTTGGTCTCGGGCTGGGACTGGTGTTCCGCGGGGGCGGCTCGACGGGCGGTCTGGATCTGGCGGCGCAAATCCTGTACAGGCTGACGGGCTTGCCCTATAGTCTGGCGATTGTATTGTTCGACGGCTGCGTCATTATTGCGGCGGGCTTTATTTTCTCGCCGGAGGTGTCGCTGTATGCGCTCATTGGCTTGTTCGTGACGAGCAAGACGATCGATTTTGTACAGAACGGCCTTCAGCTCTCGAAGGTGGCTTTCATCATCAGCGAGAAGACCGAGGAAGTGGCAGGGGCCATTCTGCATGATTTGGACCGCGGCTTGACGCGTCTCGACGGCCATGGCGGGTACACGGGCACAGGACGAACCGTGCTGATGGTCGTCGTGGGTCAGAACGAGGTGCCGAAGCTGAAGCAGTTGGTGCGGGCGATCGACACAGGAGCGTTCGTCATTATTAGCAATACGGCGGAGGTGCTGGGTCAGGGCTTTAAGCTGGAAGAATGATAATGAGGATGATAGCTATTAGTCACGCTTGGTGGAATTGGAGACGACATCGCCCAATGGTATGTCCAGGGTGCGTGAAATTTCATCAGGCGTGAATCCTTTTTCCAGCAACTTCTGAATGGTCAGATTACGTCCGAGAAGTATGCCTTCTTCTCGTCCCTCTTCTCGTCCTTCTTCCCGTCCTTCTTCGCGCCCCTTCAACTGGCCTTCTTCAAATCCCCAACGCTTCCAAGCGGGCATGAGCTCCATAATTGTCACCTCATATTCCGGATATTGTTTGCTTAAGTCACACAATATTTCTTCATCCATTATCGGGTCTGGTTTGAAATAAAGGTCTGCAACTGACATAATAAGCGAAAGCTTCGCGCGGTCCAATTCCTTTTGAAATTGGAGGATCATGCGAAGGTAAGCGGTCCGAACTTCTCTTGCTTCCTCTTTATTATAACCCATTTTTGCAAGCAATGCTGCAGCAACTGGATTGTTGGACCCGATAAACGTTCGCCAGTTCTGCTTGCGCAGCTCTACTTTTAGAAATTGAAAATGCAGGATTGTATGTCCTGGAATCTCCATAGATAATGTGTTCGGCTCATCATTAACACCATCAGCCGTATAAATGGCAATTGGTATGATGAGTTTATGCTGCTTGCGATGGCGCTCGAATAATCTGCTGAAGTAAATATACATGCGTTCATTGAAGTCCGATTGACGATACGATTGGGGTTCAAGGTGTACAAGCACGTAAGCGTCCAAAGACTTGTAACGTGTCTCAAGAAGTAAGTCTACACTTCTTCTCTCTTCACCGACGATATCGACGAGAAGTTCTTGCATGAGAAATCGAGTATGCGAATGATCCAACAGTTGATTGACTTCCGGGAAAAATAAATCTAAAAACTCTGAGAAGAAGGTTTGCAGCAGTTTTTTAAACGCTTCGTCATGTGAGATCACATTTCTGTCGGTCTGATTGCACACTGATGAAAACCTCCAATAATAGAACATTTGTTCCTATTTTAATCAAGGATAAATCCAATTGTCAACAAAGACTTTGAACAAAAATATCCGAAATCAGATCGTTGTATTAATATTAGATCAGATGTATAATAATACAGGATTCCTGAATATGTTCATCCTCTTCAGAATCATGTAAAATAGAAAGTTGTAGATAATGGAAAGTTGATTGGAGCACCTCATGCTAAGGCTAAACATAGATACATATCGCCCGATTATGCGGAGTGAGAGCGCGCAGCTAGACTTGGACAACTTAAGCTGTTACATAAGCTTCCCCGTGTGAGACCGCAGGGCACACAAGGAGACGGTTTGCATGAACAATGACAATAAAAAGATTGGAATAGCCATCGTCGGTTCGACCGGCTATGGCGGGGTGGAATTGATAAGGCTGTTGGCTTCGCATCCGCTGGCCGAGGTGACGTCGGTCATCTCGTCCTCCAGCGCGGGCACGCCAATCACGGAAGGGTACCCGCATTTGACGGGCATTCGCGAGGAGCTGCTCGACGATGTGGACGCAGCCACAATCAAGAGCAAAGCGGACGTCGTGTTCCTGGCCACACCGCCGGGGGTAGCGTCGAAGCTTGCGCCTGAGCTGCTGGCAGCAGGGCTTAAGGTCATCGACTTGTCCGGCGATTTCCGGCTGAAGTCGCCTGCCCTCTATGAGCAGTGGTACAAGAAGCCGGCGGCTGACGAGAGACACTTGGGCAAGGCGGTGTTCGGTCTGTCTGAAATCTATGGCGAGCAGGTGCGCGGAGCCGACTTTATCTCCAATCCGGGCTGCTATCCGACGGCAACGACGCTTGGTTTGTTCCCTGCCGTGAAGGCGGGCTTCATCGATCCTTCGACGATTATTATCGACGCGAAGTCCGGCGTGTCCGGAGCGGGCCGAGGCGCATCGCTGGGCACGCATTACTCCGAGCTGAATGAAAATTTCAAGGCATACAAGATCAATCAGCATCAGCATATTCCGGAAATCGAGATGGTGCTGTCTGAGGCGGCGGGCACAGAGGTTGTGACGACGTTCACGACGCATCTGGTGCCGATGACGCGCGGCATTATGTCGACGATGTACGCAAGCGTAAGCGGAGAGCGGTCGTTGAACGACTTCCTGGAGCTGTACAGAAGCTTCTACGAGGGCAAGCCGTTCGTACGGATTCGTCCAGAAGGCCAGTGGCCGGCGACGAAGGAAGTATGGGGCTCCAACTATTGCGATATTGGCTTTGCGCTGGACAAACGCACGAACCGGATAACGATTGTGTCGGTGATCGACAACCTGGTGAAGGGCGCGGCGGGCCAAGCGGTGCAAAACCTCAA
Organism: Paenibacillus sp. PL2-23; assembly: GCF_040834005.1. NCBI lineage: Bacteria > Bacillati > Bacillota > Bacilli > Caryophanales > Paenibacillaceae > Paenibacillus > Paenibacillus sp. PL2-23. The sequence goes on along the minus strand of NZ_CP162129.1, from coordinate 5,226,174 downwards.
TCTTATGATGGGCTGGGATGAGACGTTTGGGCTTCAATTTGTTCCTGCTTATCCGTAAGTATTCATAGTGGCAGAGGAGAATGAACGTATAATGGGACAGGACACTATACCGCAGCCGTTCAAGGTTGTGGAGGATGGCTCGATTACAACGCCGCAAGGCTTCCGGGCAGGCGGTCTTCATTGCGGTTTGAAGAAAACAACGCGTCATGACCTCGGCGCGATCGTCTGCGACGTGCCGGCTGCGGCGGCGGGCGTGTATACAACGAATATTTTTCAGGCTGCGCCATTGAAGGTAACCCGCGACAGCATCGCTGCGGAGGGTCTGCTGCGGGCCGTCATCGTGAACAGCGGCAACGCTAACGCGTGTACGGGCGAGCAAGGCGAGGCGGACGCATATGAGATGCGCGCGCGCTTCGCGGAGGCGATCGGCGTATCGGCGGATCATGTAGCGGTGGCGTCAACGGGCGTTATCGGCGAAAATTTGAAAATGGACAAGGTCCGCAGCGGCATCGACGCGCTTCCGTCGCAACTGAATGGCGGGCTGGAGGGCGCCGAAGGCTTCTGCCAGGCGATCCTGACGACGGATCTTGTGCAGAAGATGGTATGCGTCGAGCTGGAGCTGGACGGCCAGAAGGTGACGGTTGCCGGCGCGGCCAAGGGCTCCGGCATGATTCATCCCAACATGGCGACGATGCTGGGCTTCGTGACGACAGACGCGAAGATCGGCAGCGAGGCGTTACAGACGCTGCTGCGTGAAGCAACAAACTTCACGTTCAATATGATTACGGTCGACGGCGATACAAGCACGAACGACATGCTGGTCGCTATGGCCAGCGGCCTTGCGGGCAACGAAGAGCTGACGCCTCAGCACGAAGGCTGGGCGGCGTTCGCCGCGGCGCTCCGCTATGTGTGCGAGGTGCTGGCGAAGGCGATCGCCCGCGACGGCGAAGGCGCGACGAAGCTGGTGGAGGTTCAGGTGCGCGGAGCGGAGAGCGATGAGAACGCCGCCGCTATCGCGAAGACGGTCATCGGCTCGTCGCTGGTGAAATCGGCGGTATTCGGCGCGGACGCCAACTGGGGGCGCATCATCGCCGCGGTTGGCCGCGCGGGTGTGAGCGTGAATCCCGCAACGGTGGATATTCGTATCGGCGATATTGTGACGCTGGCGCAGTCCCGTCCGGTGGCGTTCGACGAGGAGCTGGCGCTGGAGTATCTGAAGGGCGACACGGTAGTGATCGGCGTGGACCTGAACATGGGCGACGGCGCGGCGACGGCATGGGGCTGCGATCTGACCTATGATTACGTCCGCATTAATGCGGCATACCGGACGTAAGCGGCGTTCGCGATTTTGTGGGGCACGAAGGGTGGAGGCTTGGACGTTATGGCAAATGTTCGATTTGTGATGAAATGCGGAGGCAGCACGCTTGCGGCGCTGCCGGATGAGTTTTTTGGCGAGCTGCGGGAGCTGCAGCAGAGCGGCGTGAAGCCGGTTATCGTGCACGGTGGCGGACCGGCCATCTCGGAGACGCTGACGAAGCTCGGCATCGAGACGGAGTTCGTGAACGGACTGCGCAAGACAAACGATGCTGTGCTCGACGTGGTGGAGATGGTGCTGGCGGGACGCATCAACAAGGAGATTGTGCGCAAGATCGGTCTTAATGGCGCCCAGGCGCTGGGCTTGTCCGGCGTGGATGGCGGACTCATTCAGGCGCGGCCTGTGGCGAACGCTGCGGAGATCGGCTTCGTAGGCGATGTGACCGACGTGAAGGCTGATATTATCGAAGGCATTATGGGTATGGATTATATGCCTGTCATCGCGCCAATCGGCATCGACGCGGCAGGGCAGCGCTACAACATTAACGCCGATACAGCGGCCGGCGCGGTAGCGTCCCATCTCGGCGTGGAGCGTATGATTGTCGTGACGGATGTGCCCGGCATCTTGAAGACGGTGGACGGCGAGAAGCGGGTGCTTCCAGCCGTTACGGTGGAAGAGATCGAGGCGATGATCGCCAGCGGCGAAATATACGGCGGCATGATTCCGAAGGTGCGCGCGGCCATTCAGTGCATTCAGGGGCGCGTGCGCGAGGTGGTTATTGTGAGCGGACAGGAGCCAGGCGTGCTGACGCGGGCGGTTCGCGAGGGCGGCGTCGGCACAAGCATCGTACAGAGCTAGGAAGGGCAGGTGCAACGGGAAGATGAGCGATACACAGACGAAGACTTCCGCTGCTGCGGCTTCGGCCGAAGCGGGAGCGGGAGCATCCTTGTTCCCTACATATGCGCGTTATCCTATCACGCTGGTGAAAGGCGAAGGCAGCTGGCTGTGGGATGACGCGGGCAACAAATATTTGGATTTCATGAGCGGCATTGCGGTGACGAATCTGGGTCACGCTCCGGCGCGCATCAAGGAAGCGCTCGTGCAGCAGCTGGATCAGCTGTGGCATGTGTCGAACCTGTTCCATATTCCGAATCAGGCGGAGGCAGCCAAGCTGCTCACGGACAACAGCTGCGGCGACGCGGTGTTCTTCTGCAACTCGGGAGCGGAGGCGAACGAAGCGGCGATCAAGCTGGCGCGCCGGTATCAGCAGCTGGTGCAGAAGAACGGGCGCTACGAGATTATTACGTTCGAGCAGTCGTTCCACGGCCGCACGCTGGCTACTCTGACGGCGACGGGCCAGGCGAAGGTCAAGGAAGGCTTCGCGCCGCTGCCGGAGGGCTTCACAGCGATCCCGCTTAATGACTGGACGGCGCTGGAGGCGGCGGTCAGCGACAAGACGGCGGCGATTATGCTGGAGACGGTGCAGGCGGAGGGCGGCATCCATCCCGTTGACCGCGAATATATAGCGAAGGTTGCAGAGCTTTGCCGCGAGCAGGGCATACTTCTTATCGTCGATGAAATTCAGACGGGCATGGGCCGCACGGGCAAGCTGTTCGCCTATGAGCATTTCGGCATCGAGCCGGACATCTTCACGCTGGCCAAGGGGCTCGGAAGCGGCTTCCCGGTTGGCGCGATGGTGGCGAAGGAGAAGCTGCGCGAAGGCTTCACCGCAGGGAGCCACGGCTCCACCTTCGGCGGTACGCCGATCGCAACGGCGGTCGTGAAGGCGACGCTTGAGTGTATCGTCGGCGATGGCTTGTCGGAGCGGGCGGCGCGGCAGGGCGAATATCTCATGGCGCAGCTGCGCGAGAAGCTGGCGGGCTCCGGCTTCGTGAAGGAAGTGCGCGGACTGGGGCTGCTGGTCGGCATCGAATGCGAGGGTCCGGTCGGCGAAGTGGTGACGGAAGCGCAGAAGCGCGGACTGCTTGTCATTACAGCGGGACCGAATGTAGTCCGTCTGTTGCCTAACTTGTTAGTGACGAATGAGGAAATAGATGAGGCTGTCGCTATATTGGCGGAGCTGCTTATGAAATAAGCTTATGCTTACGACGTGGCTTACCACGTAAGCCAAGCTTATGCTTACGATGTGGGTTTGACTCCGTCAAACCCTGAAGGAGGGGAATCAAATGCAACTTGTTAACGAGGAAATCGCGCAAAGCTTGAAGGGGCGCGACTTTCTGATGCTGGTCGATTTCAAAAAGGAAGAGCTGCATTACCTGATTGACCTCGCTATCGAGCTGAAGAGAAAGCAGAAGGCGGGCGAAACGCATCATATTCTGAAGGGCAAGACGCTTGGTATGATCTTCGAGAAATCGTCCACGCGCACCCGCGTGTCGTTCGAGGTAGGCATGTATCAGCTGGGCGGACACGCGCTGTTCCTGAGCGGCAACGATCTGCAGATCGGCCGCGGCGAGACCATCTGGGACACGGCGCAGACGCTGTCGCGTTACCTGGACGGCATCATGATTCGCACCTTCGCTCATCGCAAGGTGGTCGAGCTGGCTCGCGGCGCTACGATTCCGGTCGTTAACGGGCTGACAGACCTGTCGCATCCGTGCCAGGCGCTGTGCGACTTCCAGACGATCTATGAGAAGAAGGGCAAGCTTGAAGGGCTGAAGATGGCGTATATCGGCGACGGCAACAACATGGTGCATTCGCTGATGATGGGCGCCGCGAAGCTGGGCATGGACATGTCCATTGCTACGCCGGAGGGCTATGAGCCGGACGCGGACATTGTGCGCCAGACGAAGGAGAACGCCGCTGAGACGGGCTCCCGTATCGTGGTCTGCCATGATCCCAAGGAAGCGATCGCGGAGGCCGACGTCATCTACACCGACGTGTGGGCGAGCATGGGGCAGGAGGCGGAGCAGAAGGAGCGCGAGCTTGCGTTCAAGAGCTACCAGGTCAATGACGCGCTTGTTAAATACGCGAAGAAGGACTACCTGTTCATGCACTGTCTTCCGGCGCACCGCGGAGAAGAAGTAAGCGAAAGCGTCATCGACGGCGCGCAATCCATTATTTTCGACCAGGCGGAGAATCGTCTCCATGCGCAGAAAGCGATCCTGGCGGCGATTATGTCCTAATTCAATCAACCAATTTGATAAAGGGGAGCAAGGGAGATATGGCGAAGGAAAAAATCGTGCTGGCCTATTCCGGCGGCTTGGATACATCCGTTATTCTAAAATGGCTGAAAGAAACGTACGACGCAGAAATTATCGCCTTCACGGCAGACATCGGACAGAAGGACGAGCTCGACGGCCTGGAGGAGAAGGCGCTGGCGACAGGCGCTTCCAAGGTGTACATTGACGATCTGCGCGAGGAATTCGCGAAGGACTTCATCTACCCGATGTTCCAGGCGGGCACGCTGTATGAAGGCCAATACCTGCTGGGCACCTCCATCGCGCGTCCGCTGATCGCGAAGCGTATGGTGGACATCGCCCGCGCAGAAGGCGCTACGGCCATCGCGCATGGCGCGACCGGCAAGGGCAACGACCAGGTGCGCTTCGAGCTGACGGCAGCCGCGCTGGCTCCGGAGATCAGCGTAATCGCGCCATGGCGTCTTGAAGCGTTCCGCGAGCAGTTCCCGGGCCGCGCCGAGATGATCGCTTACGCGGAGAAGCACGGCATTCCGGTGACGGCATCCGCAGCCAAGCCGTATTCGACGGACCGCAACCTGCTGCATATCAGCTTCGAGAGCGGCATGCTGGAGGACCCTTGGTTCGACCCAAGCTCCGAAGCGAACGAAGACATGTACGTGCTGTCTGTATCGCCTGAGCGCGCGCCGGATCAAGCGGAATACGTGGAGCTGACGTTCGAGCAGGGCAATTGCGTGGCTCTGAACGGCGAGACGCTGAGCCCGCTTGAGGTGATGGAGCGCCTGAATGAGCTGGGCGGCAAGCACGGCATCGGACGGGTCGACATGGTGGAGAACCGCTTCGTCGGCATGAAGAGCCGCGGCGTATACGAGACGCCGGGCGGAACGATTCTGTTCACGGCTCACCGCAAGATGGAGTCGCTGACTATGGACCGCGAGGTTATGCATCTTCGCGATTCCTTGATCGCCAAGTACAGCCAGCTGGTGTACAACGGCTTCTGGTTCGCGCCGGAGCGTCTGGCGATCCAGGCGCTTGTGGACGAGTCGCAGAAGAACGTGACAGGCGTCGTCCGCCTGAAGCTGTACAAGGGCAATGTGATCGGCGCAGGCGTGAAGAGTCCGGTCAGCTTGTACAATCCGGATATCGCGACGATGGAGGCTGATCCTTCCCAGGCGTACGATCAAGGCGACGCAACGGGCTTTATCCGCCTGAACGCGCTGCGCCTGAAGGTATCCTCTGGTGTCGAGCAAAGCAAAAACTAATAACCGGATCAGGACGGAAGCTTGCTGCAGCATGAAGGAGCGGGCTTCCGTTCCGTTGCGTCCGGAAGGGAGTGCTGGAATACGGTGAGTAAATTATGGGGCGGTCGTTTTACGAAAAAAACAGACCAACTGGTTGAGGAATATACGGCGTCGATCATGTTCGACAAGGAGCTGGCCGAGGAGGACGTTCAAGGCAGCCTCGCGCATGTGACGATGCTGGGCAAGCAAGGGATTCTGCCTGCCGATGATGTGGAGAAGATCAAGGACGGCCTTCATCGCGTCCTGCAGCGTGTGAATCGCGGAGATATCGAGTTCTCGATCAGCGATGAGGACATTCATATGAACATCGAGAAGACGCTGATCGACGATGTGGGTTCCGTCGGCGGCAAGCTGCATACGGGCCGCAGCCGGAATGATCAGGTTGCGACGGATATGCATCTGTGGCTTCGCAAGCGCGTTGTGGAATTCGTCGACATGCTGCACAAGCTGCAGTCGGCTCTCGTGGAGCAAGCGAAGGCGAACACAGACACCATCGTGCCAGGCTATACGCACCTGCAGCGCGCGCAGCCGATTTTGTTCGCGCATCATCTGATGGCTTACGTGGCGATGTTCGGCCGCGACATCGAGCGCCTGCAGGACAGCTACAAGCGCATTAATGTGCTGCCGCTGGGAGCCGGTGCGCTGGCGGGAACGACGTTCCCGATCGACCGCCATTTTGTAGCGAGCCAGCTGAAATTCGACCGCGTGTATGAGAACAGCCTGGATGCCGTGAGCGACCGCGACTTCATCCTGGAGTTTCTGTCGCATGCCTCGATTATAATGATGCATCTCTCGCGCCTGAGCGAGGAGCTGATCCTTTGGTCCAGCACGGAGTTCCGCTTCGTGGAGCTGGACGATGCGTTCTGCACGGGCAGCAGCATTATGCCGCAGAAGAAGAACCCCGACGTGCCGGAGCTTGTCCGGGGCAAGACGGGCCGCGTCTATGGCAATCTTGTCGGTTTGCTGACGGTTCTGAAGTCGCTGCCGCTGGCGTACAACAAGGACATGCAGGAGGACAAGGAAGGCATGTTCGACACGGTGAAGACGATGCAGGGCGCGCTTCAGCTGTTCGCTCCGATGATCGCCACGATGAAGGTGAACAAGGAGCAGATGCGCCAAGCGGTCAACCAGGATTTCTCCAACGCGACCGACATCGCCGACTTCCTCGTCGGCAAGGGACTGCCGTTCCGCCAGGCGCATGAGGTGATCGGCAAGACGGTGCTGTACTGCATTGAGCAGAACAAGTACCTGCTGGACCTGACGCTCGACGAGTTCAAGCAGTTCTCCAGCCTGTTCGACGACCGTATCTACGCGGTGCTTCAGCCGGAGCAGGTTGTGAATGCCCGCAACGTCTACGGCGGCACAGCGAAGGAGCAGGTCGAAGCGGCTATCGGCCGTGCCGATGTAACGCTCGCGGAGACGGCGGCTTGGGTAGCGGAATATTTGGAACGAAGCAGATAATAAGTAGGGCGGATCTCCTTGCGGGGGGTCCGTCTTTTTTTAAAATATAAGAAAGTATAAGTTTCCTCTATACTGGGCTTATATTTCAACGCGAAACGTTTGCTGCTCCGCCAAAGGACGGCGCAGCTGTTTACGCTTGATCCAGAATTTATAAATTTACACCTTATCTGAGCTTAGAATTGTCGCCAGGCTATATTTTCTCATTGTCAAATTTTCCCGAAGCATGTATACTCATTTGTGGTAATAGATGGATTGCAAAAACGAATATATGAGGATAAAGCACTAGTGAAGTGCTTGACCAAAGGCAAACTCGTACGAAAGTCGGGGACGCAAAGCCACGGGTCTTACGTCATGGATGACATGAACAGACAGCCGGGTTGCTCAAGTATATTTGCTATTGCTTTTTTTTATTGCCTGCAGATGAGAGAGGGGTAGAGAGACATGAGAAGTAGAGTTGTGAGATTCAGAGAAGCGGCCATTGCGGGTATGGGGATGTGGAGCAAGGCTCTAAAAGGCCTCGTGATCGCCAGCATGCTGGGAGGCTTGACGCTTTCGTACGGACAGGAAGCTTATGCGGATAGCGTTTATACCTACAAGGACGAGGCAGCTTCGTTCAAGATTAACGGGAGCCAGGTTCGAATGAGCGGGGAGCACGTGGTCTGGCGAGGAAGAGGGGCGGACGGCTCTGGTCCGGCTGGGCAAATCCATTATGGCAACATGAGAAGCGGACTAACGGTAGCCGTTACCAGCCATGGCAATCCCACCGACACGCCCTCCATCGGGGTAAACACACGCGGGGAAGCGATTGTTGTGTGGGTGGACAGGAGAGATTTCGCTAACGGAACGGGCGATATGAACTGGGATATCTACAGCTACAATACAATAACGAAAATCGAAACCAAATTAAATACGACAGTCGCCCTGCACCGGGCGCCTCTAATCGACGGGAGCTATATTGTCTGGCAGACGAATCCGAGATACGACATGCATCTATACAACATGGAGAGCAGAACATTGACAGAGCTGGGGAGAGGCAGAGATCCGGTAATCTCTAACGGGCTCATCGTCTATAAAGGGGCGGAGGACGGAGATCTGTATGAGTATAAGATTGCCGACGGTACGCATCGGAAGATATTGGACTTGCCCTATTCGCAGTTTGTAGACCGTTTTGTATTTAACGGCGAGCAGATTCTGTGGAAGCAAAGGGATCAGAACCGCAATATCAAATACACGTTTATGGACTTAAGCGCAAGCAACCCGCAGCCTGTTGATCTGACCGCGCCGGTCAAGCCGGAGGTTGAATATAGCCATATGAGCATTTCAAGCGGGAAGGCGGTCTGGATGGAGGAATCCGGCGGAGCGACATTCATGAAAGGCGCTGATCTGAGCAGCGGGGATGTCTTCAGCCTTGGCGCGGCAAGACCTCAGGATTTAATCGGATTCAATGGAAATGAGCTGACGATCATCAAGGATGGCAGTCTGGTGAACCGAATAATCGTCGAGACGGAAGTTGGCACAGGCCAGCCGTCGTTACCGGCAGTCCCGCCTTCGAAGAATACGGATTCCGGCCAGCAGCCGCAAAGCATCGTGATTGGCCCCGACGGCGGCCAAATAACGGCTGGCGAAGCGGCAGGGCTCTCATTCGGGCTTGGGACCTTCAAGGCGGATACAAGCGTGACGCTGGAGAACCACTCGGAAGCCGAGCTACGGACGAAAGGCAAGCAGGTGAAAGGCATGGTCTGGGCGGGAGCGGCCTGGAAGTGGACGGCGGAAGCGGAGCTTATGAAGCCGGCGACATTCACCATCGCGCTGGAGCGTCCTGTGACGACTGCCGATCAGGCTAGCCAAATGGGCATGTATCGTTATGACGAACAGGGCGACAATTGGGTCTACGCAGGCGGAACGGCGGATTCCGCATGGCGGATGGTCAGCGCCAGTGTGAAGCAGCCGGGATTATACGCTCTCTTCGCCTATGAGCCTTCATTCCCGGATATGAATGGCCACTGGGCGAAACGGGAAGTGGAGGTGCTGGCCGCCAGATGGATTGTAAATGGCATGGCAACCGGCAGCTTCGAGCCGAAGCAGTCTGTGACGCGCGCCCAATTCGCCAAAATGCTGGTTCAGGCGGCAGGGCTTGCTGAAGAGACAGCGGGAACGGGAACGTTCAAGGACGTGCCGTCCGGGCACTGGGCGGCTCCATGGATCGAACAGGCGGCTGCGGCGGGATGGATCAGAGGCTACGAAGGCGGCTTGTTCAAGCCCAATGCGGAAGTTACGCGCGAGCAAATGATGGTCATGCTGGCGAATGCTGCTGAGCTCAAGCAAGAAGCGTCCGGCAATGCGCTTGCCGGTTATGCCGATGCCGGTCAGGTGAGCCCTTGGGCTAGGCTTTCGATCGAAGCGGTTATCAAGAGCGGGATCGTGCAAGGCGGCGGGGGCAGGCTTCATCCTGGAGCTACGAGCACGCGTGCGGAAGCTGCCGCGGTCATCTATAGATGGCTGGCCATGAAGGGAGAGGTGTTCAGTGGATAACGTTGTTCGACGCAAGATGATACCAGGCTGGGGGCAAATCGGAAAGTTTCTGCTGGCATTCCTTGTGCTTCTCGGGGGGCTTCCGCTGCTTCCGGGCATGAATCCTGAGAGGGCGCATGCGGCAACATCGCTCCAGGTCGATCGTGCCAAATTCAGCTCAGTGTACGGCGGACGGACCTCGGTTAGCTTCAGCTTCGACAACCCGGACCCCGATTCTGAGACGCAAGAGTTCCATGATACAGAGATTACGCTGGAGAGAAACGGATCGACTGTGAGCGTGCTAAGCAGCAGACCGTACAAGACGATAGAGACGCATATCTTGGACTGGGATGGCAAGGTGAACGGCAAGCCAGCGGAGGAGGGCAGCTACACGATCCGGGTTACGCCCACCCGTTTTGCGCAATTTGGGAACACGGGCATCGTCGACGTCGTAAATCCGGACCCGCCGGCTCCGACCGGGGTGGAGATTGTCCCGGACACGGATACTCATATGAGCCGGGAGCATACAATCAGGGGGATAGCGGAGATTGGAACGACGGTTGAGCTTCGGATGAAGCGCATTCGAAGAGTTGGAGACAATACGACCTACGATGATGGCGCCGTTGAGACGCTGATGGACAACATTGAAGTGAAGCCAAGAGCATCGGACTGGGCGCGTGCGATACCGATAGATGCCTCGTACTTCACGGACTTTGAGGCTTTGACCGATCAAGACCCGGAGCTATTTGTTGGGGAGTGGGAAGTGAAGGTGTCGCTTCCCGCCTATGAAATCGCAGAAATCCAGGCGTTTGCCACACGGGAATTTGACGGGAAAAGCTCGGACGGTTCGGAAACGCTAAGTGTCCTGCGTTATGAAGCGCCGGACTGGAATGTGAACTGGGCCGTTGTGTCGAGCTATTATTACAATATCATCGAGAAAGAAGCGATAGTCTCTGGAATCGGCAAAATCGCTGGTTTTAACGGATTCCCCGTCGAGGATTGCAACGGGCAGGTGTGTTACGGCCCTATTCAAGAAGGGGTGAATCTGCTAATCCAGGACCCCAAGCAGGCCGGGGAGATTACGCTCGCGGACAGCGCGCGAATTGACGAAGAATATGCGAATCGCAACGGACACCCACTCCCGGAGGCCTTCGACCCGGTCAACCTGGCGACGGGCGACTTCGTGTTCAGGCATACGAATATCAGTGTACAGGCGGTCATGCCGCTTGAGCTGACGCTGACCTATCATAGCCGAAGCCGTAATGACGGCGACTTCGGCGTCGGCTGGCATCATTCGTATGAGCGGAAGCTGGAGTTCCGGGAGGGCGGCGTTATCTATGCGGTATCCCCGGAAGGAGCGAGCCATCGCTTTGAACCGGCCGAGGGCGGTCTTTATACAGGACCGGACGGATTGTACGATACACTCACGAGACATGCCGACGGCACCTATACGCAGCAAACGCCGCAGCGGTGGTCGTACGTTTACCGCAGAGACGGCAAGCTGTATCGCATGGTCGATCCGAACGGCAATTTCGTCCAGCTATCGTACCTGGGCAGCTTGTTGACCGGGGTGAGCACCAACGGGGCCAGCCTGACGTTCGATTACGGAGCGGGAGGCAAGGTCGTGCGCGTTACCGACCATACCGGACGATACACGGCCTACGAATATGACGCGGTCAATCATGATTTGACGGCGATGATTTTGCCTGACGGTGCAAGAATTGGATATCAATACGACGACAAGCACCGCTTGACGGAAATTTCCAATCCGAATGAGACCATGTCGCTGCTGAACGAATATGACGATTTGGACCGCGTCGTGAGCCAGCGGGATTTTGCCGGGGTATGGGGCGGCATTGCATACTTTCCGGAGGAGATGCGAACCGTCACGACCGATGCGCTTGGGCGGGAGACCATCTATAGCTACGACGAGCGTTATCGGAAGACGGGGATGGCTTATCCGGACGGGACGAGCGAGCAATTCCTCTATGACAGGCATGACAATCTGATCGAGATGACCGACCGCAGGGGCAACGTATGGCATTATACATATGACGGCAGCGGCAACCTGATCCGGGCGAAGGACCCGGAAGGACATCAGACAGAAATTCGGTATAACGCTCTTAACCTGCCTGTGGAGATTGTTGATCCGCTTGGCCATACAACGACACTTGCGTATGACGGCAAAGGCAATGTGAGAACGATCACCGACGCGCTCGGCGGTGTGTCCCATATGGAAGTGGACGGTCGTGGTATCCCGACTGCCATGACCAATGCCAATGGGGAAACCGTTCAGATTGAAAATGACGTTTACGGCTTTGCGAAGATGATGACGGACCCGATGGGCGGCCGCCAGGAGCTGATCCGCGATCCGCTGCACCGGGTGAAGGGGATCGTGGATGCGCTGAACGGGCGGACAGAGCTGGAATACGATCCGCGCGACCGCGTCACCGCGAGCATCAACCAGCTGGGCCATGCCGAGCGTTATGAGTATGACAAAGACAGCAACCTGACCGCCTACACCGATGCGGAGGGGGCTCGCACCGTCTATACGTACGACAGCTTCGCCAGAGTGTCTGCCATTACCGACGCTTTGGGCAATAGAACGCGTCTCGAATATGATGGCGTTGGCAATATGATCAGACGAATCGACCCGAACGGAGCCGAGACGTTGTATACCTACGATACGGCAGACCGCCTGGCGTCCGTGACCGATCCGGAAGGGAATGTAAGCCGCTATGAATATGACGGCAGCGGCAACCTGATCCGGTACATCGATCCGAGTGGCGGCGAAACTAGAGTCGAATACGACAAACGGAATTTGCCGGTCAAGGTGACCGACGCAGCGGGCGGCGAGACGCGGCTCAGCTACGACGCGGCCGGCCGGCTGACGGAGGAAACCGATCCTCTGGGCCGCTCTGTTCGGTACGCTTACGATGCGCTAGGCAGAATGGTTGAACAGACGGATGCTCTGGAGCAGAAGTCAACCTATGCGTACGACGCTGCAGGACGGCTGATTCGGACGACGAACCCGAATGGTGCGGAGTGGAAGCTCGAATACGATCCGCGCGGCTTGCTCGTTAAGGTGACGGACCCGCTTGGACAAGCGTCCGAGATGATGCGGGACGAGCTTGGACGGGTGATCGAATCCATCGACGAAGCCGGTAAAGTCACAGCATACCGTTACGACGCGGCGGGACGGGTAACCTCGCTCATTAATCCGCTTGGCGCGATGACGGAAATGAATTATGATGCCCGCGGTTTGTTGACCGTCCTGAAAGACGCGAAGGGACAGACGACCGAATACGGCTACGATGCGCTCGGACGATTGCAGCGCGTAACCAATGCGCTGAAGGCTGTAACCGAATACGGCTATGACGCGATGGGCAATATTGCGTCGAAGACCGATGCGCTGGGACGGCAGACCGTCTATCGCTATAACCTGCGCAACGAACTCATTCGCACAATCGGTCCGGAGCAGCGTATAACGGAGCTGCTGCATGACAGCCTTGGCAATGTGACGGGCGTGACGCTTCCAGGCGGCGAAACGACCAGCTACAGCTATGATGTGCTGAGCCGGTTGACGGGCATCTTGTACCCGGACGGCAAGCAGGTCGGGTACGCCTACGACGCAGCCAGCCGGCGGACACAGATGACCGATGAGCTGGGCGCGACGACCTATGCCTACGATGCGCTGAACCGTCTGATCGAGGTGACCGATCCCAACCAGCAGACGATTCGTTATGAATGGACGCCTACGGGTCAGCGGAGCAAGGTTATTTATCCGGATGCGACCGTCGTCAGCTACCAGTACGACCTGCTTGATCGGATGACTGCGGTGACGGATGCCGAGGGAAGGGTAACGACTTATGCGTACGATGCAAGAGGGCTGTTGACGGCGAAGAACCTGCCGACAATGGGGCAGAGCAGCTTCGCGTATGACGATGCGGGACAGCTGCTGGAGCTGACGCATCGGAACCAGTTCGGTAAGGTCATGGAGCAAATGATCTATGCGTACGACCCGGTCGGCAACCGTATAAGCAGCGAGCGCCTGTCGGACGGAAACGACGAGGACGATCTGGACGGAAGCGAAAGCGTCGAACGCATCGTAACGGATTACGCGTACGACGCGTTGAACCAGCTGGTTCACGTGCAGACGCAGAACGCGGCATCCGCGGAGCTTCCGGTATCGACGCAGTACCTGTATGACGCGGTCGGCAACCGCCTGTCGAAAACAAGCGTGTGGGGCGATGTGGCCGAAACCGAGACGTATACCTACGACGCGGCGGACCGCCTGCTCCAATGGACGAACGGCAGCGAAATGAAAGACTATATGTATGATCCGCGCGGGAATCTGCTGCAGGTTATGGAGAAGCTGCTCCAGCTTCCGGATATGAACGCGGCGGCGCCATCGTCACTTGATGATGCCGTGAACGGCAATGTCTATACATCCGGCAATTCCAGCATGGAAGATTCGCTGTATGCTTCGCTCGCCGCTGTAAGCGAGCCGGCGTGGTCGGAGCCTGAGGTGATCGAGCGGTATACGTGGAACAGCGCGAACCGGTTGATTGAGCAGATCAACCATAAAGGCGATATCACGCGCTACGCCTATGATGGCGACGGCAACCGAATGAAGATGACGATTGATTACGCCGCAGGTCCGAGCGGAAACAACGGCAATGGCAATGGAAATGGTAACGGCAACGGTAATGGTAATGGTAACAGTAACGGTAATGGCAACGGGAATAGCAATGGAAATGGGAACGGCAATGGCAACGGTAATGGCAACGGCAATGGCTCGGCCAATTGTCATGTAGTGCCGCCGGGCTTCATTCCACCGGGGCTAGCGAAGAAATGCGGTTATACCGACGAGGAATATCCGGACATGCACCCAGGGGGACCACGCGACGGCTGGGAGAAGCAGCACAAGAAGCAGCATTGGGAGCTGAACTTCACCAATGACGTGAGCCTGGCGCTGCCGGAGCCGCTTCAAGTAACCGAAGCAGATCCAACGAAGTGGAAGGAAACCTATGTTTATGGGGCAGGCGGCGAACGCCTAAGCATGACGTACCTGCCGGCGTATGACGCCAACAATGGCTGGGAGCCAGCCCCTGGCGCAGGCGGAGCGGAGCCGGGCGTACAGCCCAAGACGCTTTGGTACATGCACGATGCCCTGGGCAGCGTCATCGGCCTTGCAGAGAAGGACGGACGCGTCTCTGCGCGGTATCACTATGACGAATTCGGTGTGATGCTGGACAGCAAGAAGACCGATCTGAACTGGTCGGGCCCAGACAACCTGTTCGGCTACACGGGGCTGGGGTATGATTATTCCAGCGGGCTGACGTATGCAAGAGCGCGGTACTACCAGCCGGAGATCGGACGGTTTATTAGTGAGGATACGTATAAGGGGGATCTATGGAATCCTCAGAGTCAGAATTTGTATGCGTATGTGCATAATAATCCAATGCTTTATGTTGATCCGACAGGACACATGAGTTGGTCCACATCGTTGAATCTGGCAAAAGGTTTTGGTTCTTCATTGTTG
Source organism: Paenibacillus sp. PL2-23 (assembly GCF_040834005.1). NCBI lineage: Bacteria > Bacillati > Bacillota > Bacilli > Caryophanales > Paenibacillaceae > Paenibacillus > Paenibacillus sp. PL2-23. The sequence goes on along the minus strand of NZ_CP162129.1, from coordinate 5,210,886 downwards.
GAAACTGCAAAAGATATTGCTGCATTAAATCCGTCATCATTGAACTTCTATACGGAGACATTGCCAGCAACATGGGAATTCGCCAAAGCATTGTATAATGGAGCTATCACCCTTAATGACTTGAAAGCTGGATTAGGTGATGAATATATATACCCCTTCAAACATATCCAAGAGAACTATAATCATGTATGGAATGGGAATCCATCTAAAAAAGAAGCTTTTGATTATGGTTATTTCTCGGGTAAAGCACTCCAAACTCTTGTGAGCATAGGAACTCTGGGTGGAGCTTTAGCGGCTAAACTGGCTTCGAAAGCGCCGAAGTTAGCTAAGCTGTTAAAGGGGACTAAGGGGACGGGTGATGCAGTCCTCAATAACGGTAGAGCCACTGTTGATGCATTCAAATCAAATCCTACTGCATTCAAAGGCAAATCGGCAGACGAAATCGCCCAAATGCTAAGAAATGAAGGATACGATGTTACTGTACAAGATTCTACTAAATCAAGTTCAGGGGCAAAAATTATTAAAATAAATAATACTGGCGGAGATAGGAATATTACTCAAGTTCAAGTATCGCCCGGAGGTGGGAGACACGGAGGAAGTCCATATGTAAAAATTAGTACGAGCGACCAAGGTATCATAAAGGTAGTTGATGGTGTTGAAAGTGCCTATAAGACAGATGGAAAAGAAACAGCAACAATAATCTTCACAGGAGGTAATTAACTATGGTGTTGTTGAATGCCCCTATTGTCCCGTGGGAGGGAATGGGTGGAGTGAAACTTTACAACCATATTAGCGAATTTTATGACATAATTAAAAATCTCAACGATGCTGATGCTCTATTAGGAAAATCACTAGTGAGATATGAAATTAAAGATGAAGTTTACTTGTGGTTTAATTTATTCAATGGGAAGTTGTTCAAAATCACCGCATTAAAGAACTATACTGGAAAGTTATTTGATGTGATTCATATTGGTATGTCTATTGACGAGGTTTTGGAAATGGAGCCTAGTTTTGAATACGATGATTTTGAAGAAGTATATTGTAGTCCTAAAGGGATTTATATTGAGACTGACCCTGTTGAAAATACTGTATTATGGATTTCGGTGTACATTAAAGAGATTGATAATGAGGACTTTGATAAAGGGAACTGGTAATAGAATTTGACCTTGATTGGCTTTGTGCCTTTCAAGGTTTCTTTTTTTAATGGGGCTACCCAGTGCCGAATGAATCGGGCGGCTACGTCAATGTCACATTTGACGTTATTTCAACGCCATTCCCACGATTTCGGACATGGCGTAAATCCTCACCCTGTGCGCATTCTGGCGATTTCCTGTGCCAATTTTGCGAATTTCCGAAAGCGGATATTTCCGACGGCAATTCTTTAAAAATATCAACGTCCTCCCAGCGAAATCCTCTGATAAATAGACGTTATGGAATCGCTGTATTGCGCTATTCCGTACTATATCGCCGCGACCTTGGCGAACATATCGGCGACCACCTAATAATTAAATATTCTTACTCCTTTACCGTCACACCTTTGGCGACTATTACGACATACTCCAACGTCAAGGAAATCGTCAAGAATAGCGCTGACTACATATCGTGGGGGTAATACTACCCCCGGCGCTAGTCATCGTATTATTCGCATGAACAATGCCGTTTTGGGGAAAAAATTTCAAAAAAGTTTGGGAAACGTAAAATGTCGCGGATAAAGGATGCTCTGATTAAGCCGCGAAAACGAAAGGTACGGCAGGAAATTGCCGACAAACGACCTGATACGCAATGTTCGCCACTAAGTCGTTTTGCTGGTACTGTCATATTGTCGCGGGGGAAGGAACGGCGACCAGACTATTACCGTTATAACCTGTCTTATGAACGCTTAGTAAACGCATATGGGACGCAAGAAGTCTGATTCATCTTGAACGTCGAAGACCGCGCTAGCCAGCCGGAATATTGACGCTGTTGTCGTCCTGAATACGAGCCGTCTATGGCGTTCGGATATCGTCAAAGTGTTGGTACATCGTGAATTTAAGAAGTACGGCGTTGACGTTCGGAGTATCGAACAGCCAACGTACTCCATATACAAGAAAGACCCGTCCGACTTTCTCATTAACGGTCTGATGGAGTTACTAGACGCGTATCAACGCTTGGAAATCGCAATGAAGCTGTGCCGAGGGCGTCATAAGAAAGCCCATCAAGGCGGATACGCTGGAGGTCGAGCTGCGTTCGGTTACAAAGCGCATAAAGGTCAGAAAGCCATCCAAATTGACGAAAAGCAAGCGCAAACCGTCCGCAAAGTTTTTCAGTTAAGGGAACGGTATCCTGAATGGTCGTTAACCCAAATAGCCGAAGTGATGAACGCGGAAGGCTATACGACCCAGCAAGGTAGACTGTTTACGAAGGTGCAAATTAAGCGAATCTTGGATAGACGTGATTTTTATAGCGGTATGTATCGCTATGGAAATATAAAGGCTCATGGTGTACATGAAGCCATACTGTGATTGGAGTTGAATGGAGAGGCTTGCGTCCCGTTGCGGGTCTTCGGACTAACGCTTGAACTGAGGTTGCCCCCATTCTATTCCGTCAACCAACGATATTCCGTACACAGGGGTGATTGCTTTGAGGCATTACAAGATGCGCCATGTTTATGTTGGATTGGATTTACATAAAGCCCACCATACCGCAGTCATTATCGACTGTTGGAATGAACGGCTAGGCGAAATCCAGATTGACAATAAACCGTCTGCCTTTGACGACTTGCTCAAATTCGTTAAGAAGCATACGCCTAGAGGAATGACCCCTGTCTATGGGTTAGAGGATACAGGCGGCAATGGCAGAGCGTTAGCCGTTCACCTTGTCGAGCGAAAGCAAATCGTCAAGGAAGTCAATTCCGCGTTGTCGTATAATGAACGTAAGAGCTACGCCACTACGCAAAAGAGCGACAGTTGGGATGCGTATTGCATCGCTAAGGTGTTGCTTGCACGGCTTGACGAACTTCCTGACGCCAATCCACACGATATGTATTGGACAATTGGGCAGCTCGTAGTAAGACGGAACGCTATAGTCAAACACGCCGCAACACTCAAGAATCAACTTCACCAACAGTTGAGCTATCATTATCCGTCGTATAAGAAGTTCTTCTGTGACATTGACGGGAAAGCGGCTTTAGCCTTCTGGGAGAAGTACCCTGCCCCACACCATCTGGAAAACGTAGAGCTAGAGGAACTTGCGGCATATCTGCGACAGGCAAGTCATAATACCTGTTCTACCCGTAAGGCGGAGGAAATCTTGGAACTGGTGAAGAAAGACGGCGAGACGAAACGGAATTATCAAGCGTCACGAGACTTCCTTATCGTCAACATGGTACAGGACATGAAGCGAAGCCGAGAGTTGATAAAGGAAATTGAAGCTCAGCTCCGTCAATTACTTGCTGAAACGGATTACAAACTAGAGTCGATGGACGGTATTAGCACCGTTACAGCGGTGGAACTAATTGCCGAAATCGGCGATATCCGCCGTTTCTCTAACGCTGACAAGCTAGCTCGTTTCGCCGGAATCGCTCCTGTCCGCTTTAGTTCGGGCGGCAAGGGAAAAGACCAAGCAAGCGGACAAGGAAATCGGGTGCTGAACGCCATCTTCCACAACCTAGCCGTTCAGCAAATCCAAGTCGCTAAAGGTGACAACAAGAAGCAACGGAATCCCGTATTCTACGAGTATTACCAACGCAAGCTAGCAGAAGGTAAGACGAAGAAGCAAGCCCTGATTTGCGTCATGAGAAGGCTTGTAAACATCATCTACAGCATGATGAAGAACAAGACGGAGTACAGGGCGGCGGCAACTCTAACAGAGCGTCAAGCAAGCTGATATAATGGTGGTAATTGGAAAACCAGTTGCCACCTTCTTTATTCCCAAGTTTAAGATTACAACTTAGGGGACGGGTAAATTTACAGTTGATCCTTCAATGAAGGCAGCAGATGAAGCTGCAGGAGTATTGAAAAATGGCAGTTACATTAAGAATCCGACAGCCCAAAATCTTAACGATTTAATAACTGATACGGGTAAAATAGGAAGCAAGCAAATGTCCGGACAGTATATGTATGTAGTAGATACAAACGGGAACGTAATAATTGGCACGAGGGCAGGTCAAAGGATGCCTCATCCTACTTTAATTGGCGGTGTAAATCCTCAGGTTCGAGCAGCAGGTATTGTTGAAATTAGGGGTGGGCAGATTTATAAGGTTGACAACGCAAGTGGGCATTATAAACCAAGCAACGAATCTCTTCAAGCTGCACAAGAAGCGTTTGGTCAACTTCCTTCGTCTGCTTTCAGTTCCAAGTTCCAAGGATATGTGCCATTTGACCAATAATTTCAAGGGGGTGATTTTTTGAAAGATATATGGGGGATATACCCATGGTTTAAAGAAGATGGACAGGAACTAATTGAACCACGATACAGAGAAAAATTTAGTAGTTTACGACCTTATGGAAAAGTGTTTCTTTGTGTCGGAGAACAAGACCAGTATATAGTGCTACAGTATAATAAGCAGAGTTTTTTGGTAAAACCCACATTATTTCAAAAAATCTTAACACCTAAATTTACATTTGGTCAGGCCGTAAGAATACGGTCAAATCCGGAAGTCTTTGGGTTCATTTGTGAAATAAATTGGCACCATAAGACTGAAAGAGAAATGTACTATATTGAAGTGAACGGGAAGAAAAAATCTTCCCGTTACTTTAGCAAAGATTTAATTGATATGGAGGGTGCTTAGTGCTGGATATTACCAAATTAAGTAAAGAGGTTTCTTATGCTTTAAGACATGCTCCTTGGGAGTATGAATTAGAGCTAGACAATGAGGGATGGGTAGATATTGACCAATTACTTTCAGCACTACGAATTGATGAGCAGTGGAAATCAATAAATGAAAGTAATTTGAGGAAAATGATTGAGGTATCAGATAAGAAACGGCATGAAATTTTTGATGGAAAGATTAGAGCATTATACGGTCATTCTGTACCTCAAAAAGTAAACAAAAAGGTTGGTATTCCCCCTTCGATTCTTTATCATGGGACAGCTAAGCATTTAGTAGAACGAATTTTATCAGAGGGGCTTCGCCCGATGGCGAGACAGTATGTTCATCTGTCAGTTGATATTGATACTGCGAATCTAGTGGGCAAACGAAAAGATTCAAGTCCTGTATTATTAAACGTTCAAGCTGAAAATGCCTCAAGTGAAGGAGTGGAGTTTTACCAAGGCAATAATGTAGTATGGTTGGCGGAATTTATTCCATCTAAATTCATTTCTGTAGAATAATATAAATTCAGTTGATTGAACCTTGATTGGCTTCGTGCCTTTCAAGGTTTCTTTTTTGTTGGGGCTAGCGAAGAAATGCGGTTATACCGACGAGGAATATCCGGACATGCACCCAGGGGGACCACGCGACGGCTGGGAGAAGCAGCACAAGAAGCAGCATTGGGAGCTGAACTTCACCAATGACGTGAGCCTGGCGCTGCCGGAGCCGCTTCAAGTAACCGAAGCAGATCCAACGAAGTGGAAGGAAACCTATGTTTATGGGGCAGGCGGCGAACGCCTAAGCATGACGTACCTGCCGGCGTATGACGCCAACAATGGCTGGGAGCCAGCCCCTGGCGCAGGCGGAGCGGAGCCGGGCGTACAGCCCAAGACGCTTTGGTACATGCACGATGCCCTGGGCAGCGTCATCGGCCTTGCAGAGAAGGACGGACGCGTCTCTGCGCGGTATCACTATGACGAATTCGGTGTGATGCTGGACAGCAAGAAGACCGATCTGAACTGGTCGGGCCCAGACAACCTGTTCGGCTACACGGGGCTGGGGTATGATTATTCCAGCGGGCTGACGTATGCAAGAGCGCGGTACTACCAGCCGGAGATCGGACGGTTTATTAGTGAGGATACGTATAAGGGGGATCTGTGGAATCCGCAGAGTCAGAACCAATTTACGTATGTGCATAATAATCCGTTAATCTATACTGATCCCTCTGGTAATTATTGCGTATCAGCTGATGGTGCTTGGGCTCATGAAGGTATATGTAACAATCCGGAGACATCTTATTGGTTTCCTGATAACGGTCAGCCTATCGTGGAAAATGGTATTCTCAAAGGGAAGGTAGGGAGCTCTGCTGCTGCTGTTTCATATCAGAGGTATGAAATAAAATTTAATGCATGGAATGCAACTGAAAAGCCTGATATTAGAAATCCAGGTCCTAATGTCACGCCTAGTATTATTACTTTTGATCCATATCAGGATACTAATTCTTTTGATGCAAAGTTTGAATTCGATGGCGATTTTATCGGTACTAAGATGGAATATAAGGCATACGCTGGGGGTGTTAAATTAATGAATTCTCGGCTGGTGTGGCAGAAGTAGGAGTAAGCTGTGATTACAACTCAGGTAAATGTTTTATCGGAGCGGATGCCACTTTAGCGGATGTTATAATTGGAGTATATACGCCTGTATTAGATACTGGATACTTTACTGTAGTCGAAGTTGGGGGCGCTGTGGGTACTGCGGCTAAAGTTTCTTATCAAAACGGAGTAGTTCGATTTAAAGTCGCATTAGAGTTTGGATTTTCTGGTGGTATTGGTGTTACTAAGAATCCAAAAGGAGGGTCTGCATTGTTAGAGGTTATTATACCGATTGTTGTATTTTTAGTTATTGTATTAATTTGTTTTATAGTATGGCGTTTGAACCGATTAGATAAGAACAAGCCTTTTATTTCTTCGAATGCCATTGTAAGAAAAAAGAGAATTGATGAGTGGAAAAACTCAGTGAATTCACCTTTAATCAAGGAGTATTATGTTACATTTGAAATTGAAGGTTCAGATGTTAAATTAAAGGTTCCGAAATATAGTCCTGAATCCGTGATACAAAGTTTATAAAAACCGAGATATTTAAAGGAAAATGCATCTCTGAAGTCGAAAATTAAAGATAATCGCTTATTATCTACTTTCACCAACGAGGTGCTGAATATGAAGATCCAATTCACCCAATCTAAGGAAATCCTCTTAACAACGCATGCAGGCTTGGCTGCGGTCGGTGCGCTGCTTTCCCATACACAGTTGTCTCAGCGTCTTAATCGCTCAGCCGTTAAAGGAATGGAGAATCCGATCCACGGGAACGGCGAAGTCATGAAAAGCTATCTTGGTCTGCTCTGCCAAGGTAAAAGCGATTTCGACCACATCGAGCCTTTTCGCAAAGATACGGTGTTTCAAACATGCCTGGGTATTCGCAAAGTGCCTTCAAGCCCTACGCTCCGTCAGCGACTGGATGCCGCTGCACAAACAATAGATGCCAATTGGAATGACATTCTGTTGCAGGAATCTGCCGACCTCATCCGAAACCTCAATGCCCCGGTAACTGGACTTGACGCAGGCGAGCATACGGTCATACCGCTGGACATTGACGTTTCGCCGTTCGATAACTCCGGCACGAAAAAAGAAGGTGTCTCCCTCACGTACAAAGGAACATTTGGATATGCCCCCATCTTTGCCTATTTGGGCCGAGAAGGGTATGGCGTAAATCTTCAATTGCGTGAAGGTAGTACACACAGCCAGAAAGATGGTGCTGATTTCCTTCGGGAAACGATTCATTACGCTCGTCGCATTACAAGTGATCGTCTACTCGTCCGTATGGATTCTGCTCACGATAGTCTTGAAAACTTGCAAGTTTGCCACGCGGAGAAAGATGTTGACTACATCATTAAAGTCAATCTTCGCGGCGCTTCCAAAGAAAGCTGGCTGCGAGTAGCCGAAGACAAAGGGATATCTTGTGAGCAACGCCCTGGGAAGACCACCTACATCGGCGCGATTACATTTCCACAGAAAGACTTCGATTGTAACCTGCGTCAAGTGTTCCAAGTCATCGTGCGTACGATCGATCGGGATGGGCAGGTGCTCATGTTTCCAGATGTGGAAGTGAACGTTTACTGGACATCTCTGACTTGCTCGCCATGGCGTGTCATTGAGCTTTATCGCGATCATGGCACAAGCGAGCAATTTCATAGTGAGCTTAAGACCGATCTAGATTTGGAGCGATTGCCGGCAGGCAAGTTCGATACGAATGAGCTAGTCCTGCACGCTGGCGTATTCGCCTATAACCTGCTTCGCATCATGGGACAAGAAAGCTTACGTCAAGATGATGCACCGATTCGTGGAGGCGTCGGGCGCCGTCGTATCCGAACTGTCATTCAGAACATCATCTACATCGCAGCTAGAGTCAGCCGCCATGCCCGACAAACGTCCTTCAATTTCGGCCGTTACAGTCCATGGTTCCAAACCGTTCGTCGAATCTACCAGGCATTTGCCTGATTATTGTGAATGAAACGCAAGCACAGCCACCAGTCGCCTCCCCCCTGTAAAAAAGGAGGTTTATTTCGCATGCCTTGCTTCCTGTGAAAAGCGCTTCTTGTTTGAATCCGAAGATGGGAATGTTGTAAGATACACAATCTTCTACGCCTGTTTTCCAAAATACGGACTGCCTAGGAGGTAGGGGACCTAAGCTGTCACGGATTCAGGTATAGTGATTACGAGAAGTTGCATGCTGGTGATAGTGGAGTTTTAACTTATCAAAAAAAATCATTCATAACATTTTTGTCGGTTTTAATTAGCGATAATTCTTAAACCAAATGCGAGCGTAACAACTCCATGTGGTTTTCTATTTGCATAAAATATTGTCAGAGGCGTTGACGTGTCGATACGTCTTAACGGATTGGTTAAGTAAACGTAGACCCATTCCGAAATCCAAGCTTAGGGCGGTACTTGCACGTTCGGAAAATTGATTCAGCATAGGGGTTGTCGAGGTAATGGCAATGGCTCGGCCAATTGCCATGTAGTGCCGCCGGGCTTCATTCCACCGGGGCTAGCGAAAAAATGCGGTTATACCGACGAGGAATATCCGGACATGCATCCAGGGGGACCACGCGACGGCTGGGAGAAACAGCACAAGAAGAAGCATTGGGAGCTGAATTTCACCAATGACGTGAGTCTGGCGCTGCCGGAGCCGCTTCAAGTAACCGAAGCAGATCCAACGAAGTGGAAGGAAACCTATGTTTATGGGGCAGGCGGCGAACGCTTAAGCATGACGTACCTGCCGGCGTATGACGCCAACAATGGCTGGGAGCCAGCCCTTGGCGCAGGCGGAGCGGAGCCGGGCGTACAGCCCAAGACGCTTTGGTACATGCACGATGCCCTGGGCAGCGTCATCGGCCTTGCAGAGAAGGACGGACGCGTCTCTGCGCGGTATCACTATGACGAATTCGGTGTGATGCTGGACAGCAAGAAGACCGATCTGAACTGGTCGGGCCCAGACAACCTGTTCGGCTACACGGGGCTGGGGTATGATTATTCCAGCGGGCTGACGTATGCAAGAGCGCGGTACTACCAGCCGGAGATCGGACGGTTTATTAGTGAGGATACGTATAAGGGGGATCTGTGGAATCCGCAGAGTCAGAATGGGTATTCGTATGTGCATAATAATCCAATGCTTTATGTTGATCCATCTGGACATATAGCTTGGAACCAGTGGGACGATTTGGCACTAGGAGTTTATGACACCCTTAAAGGGACTGTAGAGGAGTTCCTGTCTTGGGAAACCTATGTTGGCCTCTACCAGTTTGGTCAAGCCATATATAATGGGAAAATCGGTCTGCAGGACTTAGTCTCAGCTCTAGGGAGTTCGGCAAAGGATAAAATTAATTATTTCTCAAAAAATACAATACCTATATTTACAGGTAACCCCACAGATAAAGAGGTTCGTCGTTACGGGCAAGAAATGGGCGAAATCCTAACCATGGTGGGAGGAAGCACGGCAGCATTAAAACTTATTATTAAAGCGGCACCTAAATTGGCTAAGAAACTAGATGTCAAGGGGTTATTAGATTGCAATTGTTTTACAGCAGGTACGAAGGTTTTAACAGACGAAGGGGAGAAACCTATCGAGGAAATCGAGGTAGGGGATAAGGTTCTTGCTAAGTCTGATGAGACTGGAGAAGTGGCATACAAGGAAGTCGAATGGCTCTATCAACGTGATGTTGAGGAAACGTATAATATTACTGTTGGCGGCGAAGTCATAACGACTACCGATGAGCATCCGTTTTGGATCGTCGGCAAAGGTTGGGTGGAAGCACAGCATCTTAAGGTGGACGATGTTCTGACAACCTCTGATGGTAAGGAATTAGCCATTGAGAAGATTGAGGTTAAGAAGGAACACAAGACAGTCTACAACTTTAAGGTGAAAGACTTCTGGTGACGGGGTAAAGCATGTCGAGGATAGACATATTGGTAGCAAGTCAGGTTGGGAGCATAAAAGTAAGTGGACTGTAACAGGTGGCTATTGGCGTACCTACAGTAGAGACGCAATTTTAAACCCCGACAGAGTATCTATGGATGGAGACAGATTTGTTTATGAAAAAGAATTCAATAAAGTCATGGACGTTGATGCAAATGGGAATAATTTGTACAAGGTTAGAGTCGTTGTAGATAAGGATGGAAACCTTGTAACTGCATTCCCACAAGCCGATTGGAAATGACAAAATTTAGTTTAAAAGTATATTTAGGAGGGACTATGGGGCTGGATATTGTATTATTTGATGAGAAAAAAGTCAGAATAGGGCTATTAGAAATACCCAATAGTTTACATGATGCTATATTTACGGGCACATCAAATTGGAGGAGTTATATGTATTTAAGGAAAGTTAAAGATTATTACAAGACTAATGTTCGACTTAATCAATCTGAACTCTCATGCTTTGTGGAAGATTTGAAACAAATACGTACATTTATTGACTCCGTGCATCATTCTTCCTTAGATAGATTGGTTCAATCTTTAAGTGATGCTAATGTTCAAGCTGTACATGTCGCAGGTGATTAAACACCTTGACCTTGGGGGCGGAAATCCTCAAGGTCTTTCTTTTACCCCCACCCAGTGCCGAATGAACGCGGGCAATCTATTTTTTTATCTCCGTCACAATCAAACGCAATGTCCCGATGGAGTGCTACAATAAAAATGCAGTCGAAAAACCCCCTCATATGAAATAAAATGAAATCAGACGAGGGAACGAGAGGCAATGAATTGATACGACAAAGTATTCAAAGAACAAGCAGTAAGATTGAGCGATGAGATTGGCCCAAAGAAAGCCGCCGAGCAGTTAGGCGTAGCGTAGCCTACCACACCTTACAGGATTGGAGAAAGCGAAGAGCCTTGCACGGCGATGGAGCACATATCGGGAGCGGAAGTGCTTATGCATCTGCCGATAAGACTGCCCGTGAAATCGAGTTAGAAAAAAATAATCGAGCTGCGCCGCGCGAATGAAATTCTCAAGGATGCACTCGGTTTTTTCGCAAAAGACCGGAAGCGGTAAGGGCATACCAGCTCTATGCTTACATCTTTACGCTGTCACAAATAGATATCAAGACCAGCTACAGCACGGTCTATCGCATCATGAAGGAAGCATGGATTGTTGAAGAAAGCAAGCGTCATCCAAACGGCATTACACGCGAGGATGCCGCAGCTCAAAAGAGTGAGAACCTGATCCAGAGAGACTTCAGAGCCTCAGCCCCCAACCAAAAGTGGCTATCGGATACCACCGAAATCCCTTGTTCAGACAGCAAGCTATATCTGTCCGCGGTACTGGATTGTTTCAATGGCGAGATCGTGGGCCTCGCCATGGACGACAATATGCGCAAGGAGCTCTGCATCCAGGCCTTTGAGAACGCCTCTAAAGTAAAGAATGCTCGCGGAATGATTTATCACAGTGATCGAGGCAGTCAATTCACAAGATATGCATTCCGAGAGTGTATAGCTAAACGAGATGCCGTTCAGAGCATGAGCGGTACAGGGCGTTGCTATGACAACGCTAGGATGGAAAGCTTTTTTGCTGCGCTAAAGAAAGAGAAGCTGTACTAGATCAACACGGAGCGCTACCCGATGGCCTATATGAAATCGGCCATTTTCAGATACATCATGGTCTATTACAACAGACAGCGGATTTACACCCACTAATCCAGGGGGCTGGCCCCCCGCTATTTATCGCGAAAAAATGCTGTCACAGGCAGCTTAGTCACGGGATTTCTGTATGAGGGTGTTTTCAAACTGCACTTTTTTTGACAACTCCATGAAGTAGAGGGAGTACAAAATATCAAATGGGGTTGACTTTTTATATGAAGGAAAAACTGTGGATACATGTATTGCAAGAGTTCGAATATTTGTTGGAAAATTGGAAGAATTATTATAGTTATAATACTGTAGATAAAAACCATGGAAAGATGATTGTATTTTGTTTTAATTCTGGTACAGCAGATTATAATGATTTTATTAATGTTCTTGTTCAGAATGAGGTATTCCACTTCGTATTTAGACGAGAGTATTCTTTTACTAAGAAAGATAAAGAAGATTCTGAGATTTTACGATTAATTATAAACGGAGATGCTGATGACTCCCATTCAAGTGAATCTCTTTACTATGAATGTAATAAATGCAAAAACAGAGTAAGGAAATTGCATAGAAATCATGTGTTAGCGAATGAGAAATTCTTAAAAAAATATGATTTATCTATATCTAACCCACCAAATTCAGAAATATTTGTATCAAATAAACTGAAAACAGTGTTGGAACAAGAAGGAATACAAGGGTTGAAATATGTTCCAGTAAATAGCTTAAAATCGCCTAGTAAGCAAATTCAGGGATTCTACAAGGTTGAGATAGAGGTAGGCATTGGTCAAGTAATAGACCCTACTCAACTGGAGAGAGGAGATATGTGCAAGGAGTGTGGGTTTAATAATAAATTTCTAAGAAAAGGACTGCTTTATTTTAATAAACCCGATTGGGGTAGGCAGGATATTTGTTACACCGAAAACTGGTTCGGTAGCATATATCAAGGGAAGTTTATGGGGGGGAAAGAAATTATAATATCCCAAAAACTTTATAGGATTTTAGTAAATAACAATATTAAATCATTTTCAGTTGAACCTTCGTTTCTTATTTGATTGAACCTGAATTACGAAAGTAAAGCCTCATAAAAATATCATGACTTATACAGTTCGCTCCAAATACTAGAAAAAGCAAACTAGTACAGGGAATTTCGCAAAAACACTTGACAAACCAAAATCGACCCAATAATCGCGAAGGATACCTTTTCTTACGGGTATATCTTAGAGGATTTTGGGTGATTTTTTTGAAGCCAAACCTTGAAAAACCACGTTTTCGTCATCTTCCGCTCAGCGAATGCGGAGGAGCTCCCATTTTACGTACGCTGTGGGACAAATTCGATTTTTCATTTCTTCTCTCGCAATCGGGTATCTCCAAACGCAACGGCACACCCGCATGGATGCTGTGTTTTCTCTACGTGATCGGATTAACTTCCGGCTGCACCGCGGTATCGCAAATGGCGAGTTTAGCCGAAAAGGATGCCGTGCTTCGCGAAATGTTTAAACCTTTTAAATTGGCGCAGTATACGCTAAGCCGACTGTTTACCTCACCCTTTGCTTGGCGTACCTTCGGAAAGAAACGCGTCGAGCGTCTTCAGCGAGACGAGGATATGCAATTACGCGAGGGCGACATTATTAATTTAGATGATACCCATAGCAATCATCCGTTTGCTAAATGCCTGCCATTCCTTTGTTGGCTCAAGGACTCTTCTACAAAAGCTTATAGCTGGTGTATGAATGTGGTTGTATTGCAAGCCGTGCTGCAAAATGGCCTTGAATATCCGCTCTACTACAGCATGTGGCGTAAGGTGGAAGAAGGCGAGCACGGACTCTCCAAGCTTGATTTGGCCAAACAAATGCTACTGATGCTGAGAGAGCATGTCTCGTGTCGCTTATGGATTGCCATGGATCGTTGGTATTTATGCAAAGATTTTTTTGTATTCCTCATGGAGAATAAGTTTGATTGGGTAACCAAAGCGAAACGGAACACGGCTTTGTTCCGAATCGTGAAGGAGCCGGGCCGACGCGACAGGTTTATTCCCGTATCGGCACGCCAATTGATTAAAGAGACGTACAAATCCCTTGTGGCCAAAGGATCCTCCGGTCTGACGGCCATCGCACTAGCTGATATTTATATGAAACTGCCCTATCCCGCCACAGGGCGAAAAGGGCAACCGACTGTGAAACATCGTTTTGTTCCGATTGCCGCTGTTGTCGCCACTCGTTTGAAAGAAGATGAAGAATCGGCCGCAGCAGCCGAGGAGGGCCAAGATTCCCTTGCCACCTACAAGGGCGCCTATTTGATCATTAGCAACCGCCATGATGTTCCTAAACAAGCGCTTGAGGTCTATGGGAAACGCTGGCGTATTGAAGTATTTTTCCGGACGGCCAAGCAAGAACTTGGCTTTGAATCTTGCCATTCTACATCCGAAGCGCACCAGCATGCGCATATGGAGTTGTTGTTCACCACAGAGACACTTCTGGCTTATGCCTTATGGCAGGTAAACAAAGAAAAAACGAGTGACGAAAGCTGCACCCACGGCGAAATGGTACGCGGCCTCTTCCACACTCGTTGTCAGGTTCGTCGCAGAAACCACAAAGGGTCTGAACGAATCTATATCGATTTTGACATAGAAGCGCGGCGCTTTGCAAGTCTTATTTCGGCTTACTGGCCACCCCATCTCTATATGACCTGGTGGCCGGTTTATTCAAGCATAGATTCTCACAATTACCAGTTAATCTCGCGAACTGCATAAGTCATGAAAATATAAAAAAGTGCCCTAATCTTTGGTAGAATGGTGTTATAATTCGGATTTTCTGGTGGTATTGGTGTTACTAAGAATCCATAAGGAGGGCCTGCATATCAAGGAGTATTATGTTACATTTGAAATTGAAGGTTCAGATGTTGAATTAAAGGTTCCGAAATATAGTGATTATGAGAAGTTGCATACTGGTGATAGTGGAGTTTTAACTTATCAAAAAAAATCATTCATAACATTTTTGTCGGTTTTAATTAGCGATAATTCATATACCACATGCGAGTGTAACAACTCCATGTGGTTTTCTATTTGCATAAAATATTGTCAGAGGCGTTGACGTGTCGATACGTCTTAACGGATTGGTTAAGTAAACGTAGACCCATTCCGAAATTCAAGCTTAGGGCGGTACTTGCACGTTCGGAAAATTGATTCAGCATAGGGGTTGTCGAGGTAATGGCAATGGCTCGGCCAATTGCCATGTAGTGCCGCCGGGCTTCATTCCACCGGGGCTAGCGAAGAAATGCGGTTATACCGACGAGGAATATCCGGACATGCACCCAGGGGGACCACGCGACGGCTGGGAGAAGCAGCACAAGAAGCAGCATTGGGAGCTGAACTTCACCAATGACGTGAGCCTGGCGCTGCCGGAGCCGCTTCAAGTAACCGAAGCAGATCCAACGAAGTGGAAGGAAACCTATGTTTATGGGGCAGGCGGCGAACGCCTAAGCATGACGTACCTGCCGGCGTATGACGCCAACAATGGCTGGGAGCCAGCCCCTGGCGCAGGCGGAGCGGAGCCGGGCGTACAGCCCAAGACGCTTTGGTACATGCACGATGCCCTGGGCAGCGTCATCGGCCTTGCAGAGAAGGACGGACGCGTCTCTGCGCGGTATCACTATGACGAATTCGGTGTGATGCTGGACAGCAAGAAGACCGATCTGAACTGGTCGGGCCCAGACAACCTGTTCGGCTACACGGGGCTGGGGTATGATTATTCCAGCGGGCTGACGTATGCAAGAGCACGGTACTACCAGCCGGAGATCGGACGGTTTATTAGTGAGGATACGTATAAGGGGGATCTGTGGAATCCTCAGAGTCAGAATCTTTATGGGTATGTACATAATAATCCGTTGAAGTATACTGATCCAAGTGGAATGTGTGTTGCTGGAAAAGATGCTGGTTGTTATGTCGATTCATTTAGCGGAGTTGACGGGTTAATTAACAACCCGCAACTCGCAAATAATTCCAATATGTGGTGGGAGATTCAACGATATATTCAGAAATACTGTGATGATAGTGCCTGTGTAGCCAAGCAAAAAGCAATGCAAAAGAAATTAGAGCAAGGCAACGATGAAATTCGAAATAGCGTTTGTTCTTACGTGGATTGTTTTGACGGTGAGGCTAAGTTTACAGGGACGGGAAAAATTCAATATACTGTTGATGGTACTTCAAGTAATTATGCCGTCACACCAGTTGGATTAATTCAGTGTAATTGCTTTACTGCGGGTACAACTGTACTCACCGACGAGGGCGAGAAACCTATTGAAGAAATTCAAATAGGAGATAAGGTGCTCGCCAAAAACGATAAGTCAGGAAACGTATCTTATCAGGAAGTAGAGTTGCTATTCCGTAAAACAGTTGAAGAAATATACAACATCACAGTAAATGGTGAAGTCATAACCACTACTGCGGAACATCCTTTCTGGATTGTCGGGAAAGGATGGGTCAAAGTAAAAGACCTTCAAATAGGTGAACGACTAGTTACAAATGAAGATGTTGAACTGAATATTCAAGACATTGAAGTTAAAAAAGAACATCGTTCAGTTTATAATTTCAGGGTTAAAAACGACCACACTTATTTTGTTTCCAATCTAAAAATATGGACACATAATATGGATTCTGTGGCTCACTGCTGAGTGGTACAGCGAATTATCAAGTTTATTACGGATACAACAATAATCAAATTGTTTACGTAGGCATCACTAATGATTTCAACAGAAGAAAAAGAGAACATGGTGAGCGATTCGATGATATAAGGGTTGCATATGGAGGTGATTATTTTACCAAATGGCAAGCAAGGGGATTGGAGCAGTATAACATTGATTACTATGGCATGCAAAAGAACGGCGGTCAACTTCAGAATAAAGTAAACAGCATATCTATTTACAGAAACAATATTAGAATGACAACAAGGACATGGGCTGAAGGCTTTATTAGGGGGCGCAAATAAAACACAAATGAGGAGAATCTACGTATGTCAAATGAGTTTACGGAACTGATTGCCATGAAGAAGTCACGAAAGCAGCCTGTAGAAGGTGATGTATTCGTTATTCAACCAAAGAAGAACCACTATTATTTTGGTAAAGTTATTAGAACGAATATCCAAGGGAAGAATTTAAACTTTCAAGGTATGAATCTGATTTACGTGTATAACTGCTTTTCTCAAGAAAAGAAAATACCTGCCAACCTTGAGGCTTGCGAAATGTTATTTCCACCAACAGTAGTGAATTTTCAAGGTTGGTTAAAAGGTTATTTCGAAACGGTGGGGAATCAGCCTGTTACTATTAAAGAATTAAACGTCGATTATGGCTTTTTCGACGATTTTGAGACACAAGATAAGTTTTATAATTTAGAGGGTGAGCGAATACATCATTGTTACTGCTGATCCATAATGTCCAGAAAATGATCACGTTAGTTGTCCAAGGTCTGATCGTAATCATGTCCATAGAGACTCAATGAATGGGAAAGCCGAGAGTATTACGGCTTTCCCATTTCTGCTAAACGAATCGAATGTGGTAAATGTCTTTGTTTCTTAAGTTAAATCGGGTTTCTCTCATGATCACGTACCAATAACGGTCAAGCTCGAGTCGACATGGGATGCCGCGATCCCCAATGCGAATTTCAAAACATTCACCGCAGTAAACAGGATAAGCGTTCTCTCCTAGCTGGACAAACCAACTATTTGCGTCCCGATCGTACGTCATCCGGTTCCAAGGCTCGTTCATGACAATTCACCCTGAATCACGTGCTTCACCATATGATCGTCAATGATGCGGCGCTTGATCTGGGCTCCGTAGATGAGGCAATGAGTGCTCAACTTGTTGATGAGTCTGGCCGATCCGCCCGAGAATCGGTAAACTTCATTTACCGCCTCATCCGAGAATATCTCATGATCGGTGCCGGCATATGCTAACTGACGCTTCAAATATTCGCCGACTTGGGAACGGTCGAAATAGGGCAGCTTGCACTGAAGGTCAATCCGCTGACGAATCGCTGCATAGGATTGGAGACGAAGCTTGTCCCATAGCTCGCTCTGCCCGACTAGAATCAGTGCCATAGGGCTTTGCGCATCCATCTTGCAGTTGAGCAGGAAGCGCACTTCCTCTAGCATCTCCCGATCAAGCAGATGGGCTTCATCTACGACGACAACCGGTTCCAGTCGATGGATGCCGCGCATGAGCTCCACTTCGCGATGTAGCTGACGCTTCGCATCGCCCCGGTAGAACTTCGACTCGCATCCGAGTTGTTCGAGCAGCCCTTTGTAGAAGTGGCGCGGCGTTAGCTTGGAGTCCGACAGGTACAGCAGCCTATACTTTGCGGCATCCAGCATGGCGGCAAAACGGCGGACGGTCGTCGTCTTGCCCGTCCCGCAGTCGCCGCTGATGACGGCGAATAATTGGCGCTCAGCAGCGTATTGCAACCGGTCCAGCATCTCTTCCATAGCACTCGCCGGATAAAGCTCTGTCACGGGAATATCCCGAGCAAATGGTGTACGGGTCATGTCGTAGAAGGATTCAAACATCCTTGCCAGCCTCCTTCCTCAGCATGCGGTAGGAGACGGCCGGCGTTTGGGTTTGTGCGCGCTCGTCATGCTTCCGCTCGGCACCTCGGAGCAAGCGGGATTCCGTTGCTGACTGCTTCTGCAAATGCTCTGGAAGGGCCGGCCGCTTGCCAGCCCTTTCTCCAATGATGAGCTCCCGTGCTTTCCAAGGCGTACATCCCTCGTATTCGATCGTCACTTCTGTGATATCTGCCGGGTCATAGACGACTTGAACCGTTTGCCCAATGAACAACAGCCCAACTTCATACTTCTTGCCTTGAAAGCTGATACAGCCGGCCTTATCCACTTTCCGCTGTTCCGCGTGGAGGAAGCTGGCCGCGAGGTGCTCGGAATTTACGAACTGAAGCGCTGCCGGATCGCTCCGAAACGCAGCTTCGGGTGTTTGTTTGTTCGCCAGCGCGGCATGGGGTTTATTCTGGTAGCACTCCGAAAGCCATACTTGGAACCAGTCGTTAAGCTCGGTGAGTGTCTTAACGTTCTCAAGCGCGACCTCGTCCAGAAAGCTCTGCACAGCGCCGTTTAGACGCTCAACCTTGCCTTTACTTTCCGGAGAGTAGGGCTTGGCAAAGAGCAAGCGAATACCGAGTTTCGCGCACGTCCGGTTCATCCAAGTCGTGCGGTATTGCTTGCCGTTGTCGAAGTACACGGCCTCTGGGACACCGTATTTCTCGATCGCTCTTCGGAAACTGTCCTCGACGATGGCTTGCTCCATCGACGCGTAGAAGGCTCCATGCAGCACATACCGCGTCGCGTCATCCACGAATAACACCAGATAGACTTGTTTCTTCGAACCGCCAGGACCAATGGGAAGGTACGGCCCATACTTGATGTCACTCTGCCATAAGCGATTGCGGGACTGCTTCTGAAAGCGCCGCGCGGCCGTACCGCCACCGGCATACATCCGCATCTGCCTTGAACTGTAACCGCGCCTGGTTAATCTCGCCTGCAGGGTGCTGCGTTTAATTATTCCAGGTGCGATCTTCTCCTCCCATTCGAGGATCTGGATAATTTGGCGCACACTCCGCTTCGGCACCTCCCGCCGAAGCAGGATCGCTTCTTCCAGCACCTCAGTTGGTATGGTGTCTGGCAGCGGCTTCCGGCCTTTGAGTTTCGGCTTGAGTCCGTCGAACCCATCCTTGCGATATTCGGCCAAGTACCGGCGCAGCGTCCTCTCTGATAAGCCGGACTGCGCACAAATGGCCGACTTTAACTGAGCCGCCTTCGCCGCATCCAGACCGGATGCTAGGAGCGGCGACAGCAGTTGAAAGCGTTCCGCCGCAACCTCGTCCGATTTCTTTTGTCTGTTCATCCTCATGCCTCCATTTACTAGGGTTAGCATGAGTCTAAAACAAGCTTCAGCGGACAGACAGGCAGAACGGGTCTGTAACCCAAAGATTTAAATTGGCGATGGGGCGGACAGTTCTTCCTAGCCATCCGGCTGCGTCACCGACATACCGTCCTAAAGCGTGGAGTGCGGACTGTGGAGCAACGGACGCTTGTTCCACAGGAAGCTGAAACCGGGTACTAATGGCGTGTAGAGCTGCTGCTGCATACACCGCCCAAACCTGAAACCAGGCCAGCCATCTAGAAATGGTGGATTCGTCTGCGGCTACTACCGAAGCATCTGGTTCTGCCCATACACCTTCGATGCTTTCAGCGTCATAACGCTTGTAGGGGACAAGCAGATCCGGCAGTTCATGATGAATTCTCGCGCATGGCCTACAATACAACCTCCGAATGATGAGCTTCGCCCGTTCTCCGCTGCTTCTGTACCACACCCGCCTCCGGCTGCCCGCGACCTCTAACCGGCCTCCGCAGCAAGGGCAGGGAACCAGTTCCGCACTCCTAACAAAAAACGCCGGATGCAGACTCCTTCTCAACCAGCGTGAAATCTGATACAATGACCATATTCTTGAGGTGACGCTTCCGGTTATGCTGCTACCAACAGCATGACGATTACGGGAGCGTTTCTTCTTTCTTTAGACTGATAGTATGGTCACTATATCGGTCTAAATTCGGACATTTATGAACGTCAACTTCCGGCTATTAACGGACGACAGAAACACATCATAAACCCCAGTATACTCGACTTGATGGCCTTGCAAGCTATGGATATGTGGGGAGACAGTCTCATCGAGTGCTATACGAAAAAGAATATCAGTAAACGCACAATGAAGCCGCATGCGAGTGTAACAACTCCATGTGGTTTCTTTTTAAGAGTCCTGCCACCGTCGCGCACCATGCACCGCACATAAGGCGGGCGGGAGGTAACGAAGCCAAGCAAATTCGGCTATTCATGCTTCTGCTAAGACTGAACTGATTCAGAAAATTATCATATCCAATAGTATGATGGGGTGCGACAATCTAATCGAATCCATTAGGGATTTACCGTCATTATCTAGGCTTACTTGTTATTGATGAAATAATCCGATGTGACAAATTTAAGAATCGTCCTATGCTTCTGTATGTCTGGTGTTATTCCTGCCTGTAGAGCGTTTAACCTATAAGGGAAGACAACTTGAAAGGAGACATCATTCATGAATCATCCCGTTAAAAAATGCATTCAGAAGTTAGGACTAACATATCGGGCGTTCGTTGTCCTGTATGACATCTCATGGGAAAGGATTCGTAGATCGCAACTCCTGTGAGGGAATAGAAACTCAAAACAGAGATCGGGCAACATATTCAAATGTACAATGGAAAGGATGCAGTTCAAGGAGATTTGGGTGGGCGTTGGCATTTTGCAGGATAAACCTTTACACGGAAATTTAAACCTGAATTACGAAAGTAAAGCCTCATAAAAATATAAAAAAGTGCCCTGATCTTTGGTAGAATGGTGTTTGACTAGAACATCATCACCCAAAGAGAGGAGCACCTTTAAGGTGAAGACTACCACAAAAATCGCTACTTTGAAAACGGAATTTTCTATGAGAAATGCTACAAATTTTGCAGGTGTTAAGGTCATTCTCACATTCCTTGAAACGATCCGATTTAATCCGGCCCTAAATCAAATGGAGGCCGAATAAGCATTATTGGGCTGTTATGATAACGGTAAAATATTGTATGATTTTTATATTGAAGACGTAGGAAAGTTTCAATATACTCTTACAACAAGTCAAGCTGAAGATTTTGTAGAGGGCAATTATGATTACCCAATAAATTCTTTAGACTTTATTAAATGGCCGAAGGGGAAAAATAATTGAAACCTACTCGATTTGTTCTGTTTGTTATCATTGTAATTATTATGGGGTGCTCAATGGGAACTAAAATAGGAAATCCTAATGAAAGTGATTTTAAAAAGACTGCTTTAGAAATTATTGAACTGTATAAAATTAGTATCGAGTTTGTCGGGTATCCGTATGATGAAATGGAAAAGCATGGACACTTTTTTAGTAAAACATATGGAGAAAATGAAGAGGAGATTAAAAAACGAATTATGAGTCTCCATTATGATTTTTTTGCGGGAGCAAACTTTAAGGACAGAAATGACCCGAGCAATAAACTTCTAGCCGAACAACTCATTCCTGAAATTAAAGAGATTACAAAACTTATTGAAAACCTGTGACGGACCTTAAAACCACGATGCGATATTTTTCGTATTGTGGTTTCTTACTGGTATAGTGACTTCCAATAAGATCTCCCGGTGTCGAATGAATCGGGCGGCACATCTCGAAAAGACTTAAACCTCTTCTTACCCGTATGAAATTCGCAATATATGATTGTACACACTTAAATGCTTTAATTTTATATCCTAATTAATTACCCCTGATCAATTCGCTTTCGTTAAGGGGTGAGGTCTGCTAGATCTGTCCGCCGGAGATCGGACGGTTTATTAGTGAGGATACGTATAGAGGGGAAATTATAAATATTGGGAGTGTACTCAAGGCTCAAGGACGGTGGAACTATGGACAGTTATATATGAAGGTACGGCAGCGCCACAAGCAATTAATGGTGGAACGGGTACTTTATTAGGAGGAGGCAACCAAATATATTCCGGAGGTGAATGCATCATGGTTCGGACAATAAAATGTGAGTGTGAAGAACGAATGGAAGTCAAGATTGATTCATACTCACTATTCCAAGAGGTAAAAGTATTTTTTGAACGTGAAGTTGCAAAAGGTATATATCAAGATGTTCTGGTTGAAATGCCATATTATGTTGGTTGCTCAACAATAAAAATCGAAAAAATACCTTGGTATGCGACAAAATGGTATAAATGCAACGATTGTGGATGCTTATGGGAGTTTAATTATCCTGAATTTCCGGCACAAGGTTTTGTAAGAAAGTTTGTAAACGGTGAATATCGTCCGCAATAAGTTCCTTTTGGATAAGTTAACCTTGATTGGCTGCATGCCTTTCAAGGTTCTTTTTTTGGAGGGGGTGAGTGACGAATGAACCCATTATTCAAACAATAACACATATTACTCATGTAATACCCGTATAAGGATTTCAACACTTTAATTGTACGCACACGCCAACGCTTGAATTTTATAACCTATATAAACGGCACTCCGTTGTATTAGAAAGGTCGATTATGGTCAGATACTATCATGATTCACCTGTACTTTTAGCAGAGTAATAACCGACGATAAATATACGTATGTCACATTTGACGTTATTTCACCGCCATTCCCACAATTTCGGACATGGCTTAATCCCTTATTCCATACGGATTCCGGCGATTCATAAAGCTTTTTTGTGAATTTTAGAAACCGGACATTTTCGACCGCAATTCCTTAAAATATCAACGTCCTTCTAGTGGTATCCTCTTTCAAAAAGACGTTATGGGGCGAACATTTCGGCGACTATCAATTTTCTTATTTTTAGCTCTTTTACCCTCACACCTTCTGCGATTATTGCGACATACTCCAACGTCAAGGAAATCGTCAAGAATGGTGTTGACTAAGCCGCAAAAACGGAAGGGACGGCAGGAAATCGCTGATAAACGACCTGATACGCAATATTCGCCGCCAAGTCGTATTACTGGCACTGTAATTTTATCGCGAGGAAAGGAACGGCGACCAGACTATCATCATTACAAGCTGTCGTATGAACGCTTAGTAAACGCATATGAAAGACAGGAAGCGCGATTCAACTTAAACGTTGAAGAAGCGTGGGATAAATACATCTATGACGACGACTTCACCAATCTTGGATCTGGCAAAAGGTTTTGGTTCTTCATTGTTGGAAAATGCAAAAGGTATTGCTGCATTAAATCCGTCATCATTGAACTTCTATACGGAGACATTGCCAGCAACGCTATCACCCTTAATGACTTGAAAGCTGGATTAGGTGATGAATATATATACCCCTTCAAACATATCCAAGAGAACTATAATCATGTATGGAATGGGAATCCATCTAAAAAAGAAGCTTATGATTATGGTTATTTTTCGGGTAAAGCACTCCAAACTCTTGTGAGCATAGGAACTCTGGGTGGAGCTTTAACGGCTAAACTGGCTTCGAAAGCACCGAAGTTAGCTAAGCTGTTAAAGGGGACTAAGGGGACGGGTAATTCTCTAGTTAAAGATACTGGTAGCGTCTCCAAGAACACCACAAACCTGAGGGACTGGGCAAAGAATAAAGGATGGGAACAACAAAATACCGCAGGTGGAGTCGAACAGTGGGGAGTAAGGAACGCTGATGGTACATTTAGTTGGCGACTAAAACTTAAACCCGAAGCAAGTGCGAGAGAAGGTTTGGGAGCAGGAAGCAATCAACCCCGTTTTGATGCTAGACTAGATGATAAAGGAACGTACATCAATCCTTTTACTGGTGAAACGGGTGGGCGAGGTGTAGGTACACATATTCCGCTTGGGAAGTGATATGTATGGATAAAGAAAGTCTATTGGAAATCTTGTTAGACCCAACAACAAGTGATGCAGAGAAAGATGATGCAGTAATTGAACTGGGAAATAACTTTCAGGACGACGATACAATTGATATTCTAATTAAGTTATCAAACGACAGTAACTTCGATGAGATGATTTTGGCAAGTTGTGGTGAGTCTATAGCACACATATGGCTGACCAATCAACGAATTAATTACGCAAAATTACTAAACTTAAAAGGAATTACATTGACCGAAGCGCTGTCTTTAATAAAAGCGCAACGCCCTGATTGGTACAAGACGTATTCAAATTTGTATTCTCAACTCTAGGTTAAAAGAGTGCCCTAAAGGTTCCCCCTCCCTTTAGGTCTTCTTTATTAGGGGCTACCCAGTGCCGAATGAATCCGTCATTCAACCAATAACACATCTAACCCATGTAATACCTGTATAAAGATTTCGTCATTTTGTTTGTACGCACATTAAAGGCTTTATTTTTATAACTCAAATAGCGCAATACCGATATAATGAACAGGTTGATTATGGTCAGATACCACCATGATTGACCTGTTTTTTGTTATCTTCGCTTTCTCACGTTTTATTCAACCTGAATTACGAAAGTAAAGCCTCATAAAAATATAAAAAAGTGTCCTGATCTTTGGTAGAATGGTGTTTGACGAGAACATCATCACCCAAAGAGAGGAGCACCTTTAAGGTGAAGTCTACCATAAAAATCACTACTTTGAAAACGGAATTTTGGGGTGCTCAATGGGAACTAAAATAGGAAATCCTAATGAAAGTGATTTTAAAAAGACTGCTTTAGAAATTATTGAACTGTATAAAATTAGTATCGAGTTTGTCGGGTATCCGTATGATGAAATGGAAAAGCATGGACACTTTTTTAGTAAAACATATGGAGAAAATGAAGAGGAGATTAAAAAACGAATTATGCTCCATTATGATTTTTTTGCGGGAGCAAACTTTAAGGACAGAAATGACCCGAGCAATAAACTTCTAGCCGAACAACTCATTCCTGAAATTAAAGAGATTACAAAACTTATTGAAAACCTGTGACGGACCTTAAAACCACGATGCGATATTTTTCGTATTGTGGTTTCTTACTGGTATAGTGACTTCCAATAAGATCTCCCGGTGTCGAATGAATCGGGCGGCACGTCTCGAAAAGACGTACACCTCTTCTTACCCGTATGAAATTCGCAATATGTGATTGTACACACTTAAATGCTTTAATTTTATATCCTAATTAATTACCCCTGATCAATTCGCTTTCGTTAAGGGGTCGGGTCTGCTAGATCTGTAGTATTTAGCGCAGGAACTGCCCTATGTGTTTTTTTTCGAACTTATTGTACCTGCCGGCGTATGACGCCAACAATGGCTGGGAGCCAACCCCTGGCGCAGGCGGAGCGGAGCCGGGCGTACAGCCCAAGACGCTTTGGTACATGCACGATGCCCTGGGCAGCGTCATCGGCCTTGCAGAGAAGGACGGACGCGTCTCTGCGCGGTATCACTATGACGAATTCGGCGTGATGCTGGACAGCAAGAAGACCGATCTGAACTGGTCGGGCCCAGACAACCTGTTCGGCTACACGGGGCTGGGGTATGATTATTCCAGCGGGCTCAGACAAGCTGACAAGCCGTCGGACAAACAATCCCCCAAACCGGTCACATGAGTCACGCAAAGGCTAAGATAGATCATCGACAGGGTTGCGGCTCCTCAGTATACTGGTAATAAAATGGCAGGGAGCGGATGCCAATGTGGAAAATATTAGTCGTGGATGATGAACCAAACGTGAGCATGGGAATTCGGGATTTCCTGCTGGCATCGGATCTGTCTATAACGAGCGTGGAGACGGCTTTGAACGGCTTCGAAGCCGTCGATTATTTGCGGATGGACCAGTTCGACCTGGTGCTGACCGACATCCAGATGAGCCGAATGAGCGGGATCGAGCTCATGGAGACGATCTACATGGAGCAGCCGAACCTGCCCGTCGTTGTCATATCTGCGCACGAGAAGTTCGATTTTGCCAAAAAATCGTTGCGTCTCGGCGCCAGAGATTATCTCGTCAAACCCGTGGATGAGGACGAGCTCCTTCGCGTCGTTAACGAGGTGCTGGCGGAGAAGGAGGAAATCGGCAAACGCTCGATTGAACGTTCCATACGGGAGCATGGGAAGCACGAATCGGATTCCACCAGGCGGCGCGAAATATTAATGGAGTTAGTGACGGAGCGGGGCTTGTCCAAGCAGGAGCATAACGAGCTTGCGGCCGAGCTGGGCAACGAGCTCAGAGGGCCGTATTTCGGCGTGATCTCCGTCCGTCTGGATCTCAGTCATGGAGGCTTCAGTCAGCGGGAAGTGATGTATCGGGACCGAAAGCTGCTGAAGTTTGCGGCGCTCAATATATTCGAGGAGAGCTTGTGCGAGTGGAACGGGCTTACCATGAACGGCTTTGGCAATGAGCTGATCGGCATTATTCAATTAAACGAGCAGGACGTGTCGGGACAGATCCAGGCGCTGCAGTCGCAAATTCATCTCATCGGCCAGTATGTCTCCGTTAACTTCACGCAATACTTGAACGTGGACGCGACGATCGGCATGAGCAGCCTGCAATCCGACGTCACCCTGTTGTCCAGGCTTATGGAAGAAGCGCATATGTCGACGGAATGGAAGAAGCTGCATCCCGAGCAGCAAGTGTTCTATTATGGGGATGTCGCCGCGCAGGACAGCTTGAACATGGTTGAGTGGATGAAGAAGGTGGAGGAGTGCGTCCAGCTTCTGAAAGGGGGCGACGAGGAGCAGCTGTCTCCATGCGTTCTTGAGGTCGAAATATTGCTCAGAAAGCTGGGACATACGGACGAGCTGGTAAACAGCTACTTCGGTATGCTGGCTTACCGTATATACGGGCTGCTGCTGGAATACGGGCAGGGGAACGGCGCGTCGCTCCGCCGATTCGACCCGGATGTGTACTTTAGGGAGGCTGTCGCCGCAAGCAAAGTCGATCGGCTTGCCTCCTATATCGTAGAGGCGGCAGAGTCGCTAAGAGATTTGGCGCAGGAGAGGGACCGCACCACTCTGGCGAGAATAACGGGTTATATTCAGAACCACTATCGCAATCCCGCGCTCAAAATTCAGGATATCGCGGGCGAGGTGCATTTTAGCTCGGCTTATCTCCGTTATCTGTTCAAGAGAGAGACCAAACGAAGCGTATGGGACTATGTAACGGAGCTGCGAATTGAGGAAGCCAAATATTTGCTCGCCACATCGGACAAAAAGAGGTACGAGATCGCCAATGAGGTCGGGTACGAGTCTCCGGAGCATTTCAGCCGAATGTTCAAGCGATATACGGGAGTTAGTCCGGCAGATTACCGCAAAGGCTCGGGAGGGTGATCGGACTGAAGCTGAAATATAAGGTGACGCTGGCGTTCGCGTTGTTTATTATTGGCCCGTTTCTGATCGTCGGCTGGGTATCCGCCTACAAGACGGAGAGGTCGATGCAGGACGAGCTGGGACGCACGATGCTGCAGCTGGCGAGGCAGAATCATGCCACGATAGCGAAGTCTATGTCCGCCGTCAATGACAAGACCATTACATTTCTAGGCAATCACTTGTTCAACCGTACGGAGTTCAACACGTTCTGGTCCAATATCGAGACGTACGGCCAAATCAAGCAGGCGGATGAAATTTTGGAGCTGTGGTCTCAGGACGGCACGCAATATACGCTTTATATGATTAATAAGGAAGGCAAGCGCACGTTAATCGATCTATCGGCCAAGGAAAGCGGATTCAAATATATCGAGGACGAAGCCTCGGAGATGCCGGCCTGGTCAGAGAGAGCGGTGCAGAAACGCGGCGCCGGCGTTTTTCGCTCCATCACCTCGCCGGCCGGCGTGACAAAGGTCAGCTTCGTCCGGAGCATATTGAACGCTCAGAATTACAAGGATGTGCTCGGATTTTTGGTCGTCTCCAATTTGGAGGTGTATCTGACGCGGGATCTCTTGAACGTGCAGCTACCGGATCAGTCCGGCATTTTTTTGTTTAGCGACATTCATGAGCTGTTGATGCAAGAAGGCTTATCCGATTTACCGCAATCTAACATGCCCATTCTGGCGGGAATGGGGGAATCGGACTATTTTTTCGCTAATGAGGATGGGGGACGCTGGCTGTACGCGCTCTCTTATGAGCCCGAATATCATACCCGACTGGTGTATCGCGTCCCGCTGCATTCGGTCTCGGGCGGGTCGAAGGAATTTCAGTGGGTGATTATGGTCTTGTCGGCCATTTATTTGGTTCTCGTGCTGCTGTTCGTGTTGTACCTGCTCCGGATTATCGTGAGCCCGCTGCATCGTTTGGTCAAGGTGATGAAAATTTACGAGCCGGGCGTTCCCTTGGATACGAGCGTCGGGCCCGAGCTGGTGCGCTCGGACGAGTTCGGTATTCTGTACGGCTCCTTCCTCAAGATGACCAGAAGGCTGGATCACTCGTTCGAGGAAAACTACACGATGAGGATTCAGAAGAAGGAAACCGAGCTTGCGACGCTGCATTCGCAGATTACGCCGCATCTGCTGTACAATACGCTGGACTCGATTTATTGGTATGCGATCGGCAAGGGCAACCGGGACGTTGGGGGCATGGTGAAGGATCTGTCCAGACTGCTCCGCATCGGGCTGAGCAAAGGAAAAACCATTATACCGATGAGCGAGGAGCTTGAGCATGTCCAGGCGTACTGCCGGCTTCAGATGAAGCGGTATCCGGACAACTTCGAGGTGAATTACGACATTGACGAAGACGCTAAAAAATACGCGACGCCAAAAGTCATACTGCAGCCGCTCGTCGAAAACGCGATCTTTCATGCCGTTAACAGTATGGACGGAGAAGGCGAGATATGGATACGGATTCGCTGTACGGATACCGAGCTTGTCATGGCGGTAGAGGACAACGGATTTTTGCCGGTCGACATCGATAGATTGGAGCGCATTACGAGAGGCGAGATGACCGACAAGGGCTACGGAATCCGCAACGTCCATGAACGGATTCAGCTGCACTACGGCGAATCGTACGGTCTGCGGTACGCCCTGCGCGAAGGCGGCGGCGTGATCGCGGCGATTCACCTGCCGAGGCAGGAATATAGAAATAACGAGTGACTCCGGCATATTGCCGGAGTTTTTCCTTTTTGGCGGCGGATGACTGATTCGTGCAAATAAGCCTTCGAGACTGCAAGAATCCACACGCATACGGAACGGATACGACGTCTTATGTGCGGCTCGTTTACATCATGCGGCTGCTTCTATACATCATCGATATCCCACCTGCGCTCGCCTATACTGAAGGTAATAGAGAGGAGTGAGAGCTGGTGAAACAGAGAGTGGGGATATCATACTTCTTCCATGCTCTATGGAAATTCAGATTTCTGACGATCATGCTTATTCCGACGCTTGCCGTGCTGATCGTCAACAGCTACATGCCGATGTTCGGGGTGTTCATCGCATTCAAAAATATCAATTATATCGACGGTATTTTAGGCAGTCCCTGGGTCGGGTTCAAAAACTTTGAGTTTCTGTTCTCCTCGGGCTCCATCTGGCGAATTACGCGAAACACGGTGCTGTACAGCCTGGCCTTTATGGTCGTCAACACGGTCATTTCGATAGCGATCGCCGTCGCGATTAACGAGCTGCGAGGCAAGCTCGCCAAGTCCTATCAGACATTTCTCATCATGCCCTATTTCCTGTCCATGATCGTCGTCAGCTACTTGGTGTACGCCTTCTTGAATCCGGACAAAGGGCTCATGAACGCTTCGATTCTGGATTGGCTCGGCATCAAATCGGTGTTCTGGTATTCGGAGAAAGAGTATTGGCCGTATATCCTGATCCTGGTTAACGCGTGGAAAAATGTCGGCATTGGCGCAGTCATTTACATCGCGGCAATCGCGGGGATCGATAACGAATATTACGAAGCCGCCGTGCTCGACGGGGCGTCGAAATGGCAGCAGATCCTCCATATCACATTGCCGATCATTCAGCCGATCATTGTCATCTTAACGATCTTGTCCATGGGCAGCGTATTCAACACTGACTTTGGGTTATTCTACCAAGTGCCAATGGATTCCGGTGTTCTGTATCCCGTCACTGACACGGTTGATACGTACGTCTACCGCGTCATGATGGAGCTTAACGATATCGGCATGTCGTCGGCAGCGGCGCTGGCTCAATCGGTACTCGGCTTCGTGCTTGTGCTGCTGACTAATTCGGCGGTGCGCAAGATCAACCCCGATCAGGCTTTGTTCTAGATTACGTTACGACAAGAGGTGAAATGCATGAGCAAGTCAACAAGCCGGCGGGAGAACAGGATTTCTCCCGTCGCCAATACGCTGCTGAACGGCGTATTCATTCTCCTATCCTTCCTATGTGTCGTGCCCGTCGTTCTCGTTATGATCGTATCCGTTACCCACATCGATTCCTTAGTGAACAATGGCTATCAGTTCATCCCGCAGAAGCTGTCCTGGGTCGCATACGAGAGCTTGTTCAAGGATTATGAGACGATTGTTAGAGCTTATGGGATCAGCATTGGCATTACGGTTATCGGGACGGCGATCAGCGTCATGCTCATGGCGATGTACGCCTATCCCATTTCGCGCCAGGACTATCCTTTCCGCATGTTCTTCACGTTTGTCCTGTTCTTCACGATGCTGTTCAACGGGGGCATAGTCAGCAAATATATCATCTTTACGCAGGTGTTCGATCTGCTGGACACGTATGCTGCGCTGCTGCTGCCGCTGCTCATCGTTCCGTTCAACGTGATCATTATGCGTACGTTCTTCCAGTCGACGATTCATCCCGCGCTGATCGAATCGGCGCGAATCGACGGCGCAAGCGAATTCCGCATTTTCTTCCGGATCGTGCTGCCGTTATCTCTGCCCGTCATGGCGACGATGGCGCTGCTTGGCACCATCATGTTCTGGAATGATTGGTTCAACTCGCTTTTGTTCATCCGATCCGAGGATAAGTATCCCATTCAATATCTGATGCTGCGTGTGCTTAACGATGTTCAGTATTTGCGCTCCAACGTGCAGCTAGCCGCACAAAATCCGGAGCTGATGAAGAATCTGCCCGACGAGTCGCTGCAGATGGCGCTCGCTGTCGTGTGCATGGGGCCGCTGCTGATGATCTACCCGTTCTTCCAGAAATACTTCGTCAAGGGCCTTACTGTCGGCGCGGTCAAAGGCTGACACTACTGCAATAGTCCCGGCAAGCGGCAGTTGCCCGCTGCGCCGTGCTATATTAATGATTATATTGGAGGGTTAAAAGATGAGACAAAAGAAGTCCTTTCTGATTGCGCTTGCAATCATGCTGGCGGCCATGCTTGTATTGCAAGCGTGTTCATCCGGCAGCAACTCGACTAACAGCAAGACGAACAACACCGCGACGAACGCGCCAAGCGCATCGCCATCCGCGGACAATACCGGTGAAAAGCCAGCCGCCTCCGACCTGAAGCCTTACCAAGTGTCGATCGTGTACTTCGGCACGCCGCAAGCAGACGATGGCCTCGTCGAAGAGAAGCTCAATGAGTTTTTCAAGGAAAAGATCAACGCAACCGTTAAACTTCAACCAATCGCGCCGAGCGATTACCAAAACCGGACCGAGCTGATGATGAATACCGGCGAGAAGATGGACCTTGTGTTCACGACGTCGTGGCTCAACTACTTCGGCAACGTGACAAAAGGCGCGTTCCTGGAGCTCGACGAGCTGCTCGACAAGCATGGGCAAGGCATCAAGGAATCGCTGCATCCGCTCTACCTGGAAGCGCCTCGCATGAAAGGAAAGCTGTATGCGGTTCCGACGAACAAAGAAATTACGCAAGGGCAATCATTCACATACCGTAAGGACATTGTTGACAAGTATGACATTCCGATCGAGTCAATCAACAAATGGGCAGATCTGGAGCCATGGTTCGAGAAGATGAGCAAAGAAGAGCCGGGCCTCATGAATCTGTACATTGCCGGAGCATCAGGCAACGCGGGCGGCGGCATTCATATGATGTTCGAGACCAACTCGAATTACCGTCCAATCGGCCCGACTCCGGGCAAGACGCAAATGTTCTTTGTCGATTACACGGCGTCGGAGATGAAAGTGAAGTCGCTTCTGGATCCGGAGCTTGTCGATATTAACAAAAAAGAATTCGAGCTGTTCCGGGGCTATTACGAAAAAGGGTATATCAACTCCGACGCAGCCACCAGCAAGACAGATGCCGGCGATCTGAGACGCCAAGGCAAGATGTGGATGCAGTCCGGCGTATGGAAGCCGGGCTCCGACATCGAGACCAAGATTGCCGATAACAACCAATTCGATTATGTTTCGCATGTCGTAACCGAGCCGATTGTTACTACGGACCTCGCTACTGGCTCCATGTTCTCCATCTCGAGAACGTCGGAGGATCCAGAGCGTGCGATGATGGTGCTGAACTATCTGCATACCGATCCGTATGTCATTAACCTGATCGTGCACGGCATTGAAGGCAAGCATTACAAAAAAGTCGGCGAGAACCGGATTGAACCGATCGCGGATTCCGGCTACGGCTCGACGGCGCTGTTCTGGGTTATCGGCAGCCAGATGCTGAACTACTTGAAGCCGGGTCAGCCGGATGATCTGTATACCAACTGGAAGAAATTTAACGATGAGGCGGTACGTTTCCCTCTGATGGGCTTCGTCTTTGACGATACCAACGTGAAGAGCGAGATCTCCGAGCTGATTGCCGTCATAACGGAATACAAGATACTTTCGACGGGAGCAGTGGAGAATCCGTCCAAAGTGATCGACGAGCGTAA
Source organism: Paenibacillus sp. PL2-23 (assembly GCF_040834005.1). Lineage (NCBI taxonomy): Bacteria > Bacillati > Bacillota > Bacilli > Caryophanales > Paenibacillaceae > Paenibacillus > Paenibacillus sp. PL2-23. Next base: position 5,177,664 of record NZ_CP162129.1, on the reverse strand, counting down.
CGCGAAGCTGAAAGCTGCGGGCATTGAGAAGGTGCAAGCCGAGATCCAGGCGCAGATCGACGCTTGGTGGGCGGATAACAGATAGTAGCCAACAGATAGCAGATAGCAGATAGCAACCCAAAATAGGACGAACCGAAGAGTCTCCGCAAGGAGTCTCTTCGGCATTCAGGCCGGATGAAGGATTAACTATACGGACAGAAGGGGAAACGCTAACGTGAAGCCGGAAAATCTGATTTATACATTCGTAAGCTTCGCGACGCATGTCGACCAGCACTGGGGACATGGGATCGCGATTGAAGGAATCGACCGCACAGCCGCGATCGCCCACAAGCACGGCATTTCGGTCACTTGGATCGTCAATTCCGGATCCGCGACGGTGCTGGCTGACCGCATCAGGCTATGGCATGAGCAATACGGGGACGACGTCATCCTTCAGACGCCGTTTTATGCAGACGAATCGGAGCATTCCAGAGCGAGGCTGCGGAAGTCGCTGGAGGAAGGTTGGGCTTTCCTCCAAGAGACGTTCCCATGGGCGAAGACCAAGATTATCGTGAAAGGCAGCATCTACAAGGAATTCGTCGAGGTAGCCGAGGAGCTCGGCTTCCAGGGCATATGGGGATACTGCTGGGAGCAGGTGTGGTGGGACAACATTACGCACAAGGGCATCCCATGGGGCTCCTGGTATATTGACGGGGGCCGCTTCAAGGCGCCGCATCCCGGCAAGGGCAAGCTGGTCGCCAGCGAATGGACAGCGCGAGATCTGCATGCGACGTACCACTCCGGCAGCCCGTGCATCTATTCGACCGACCCGAACGATGTGCTGAGAGCAGGGCTGTGCACAGGCAGCAACATCGAATATTGGAAGAGCCTATTCCATAACTATCTCGACAACACGGCGAATAACGAGCAGGTCTATTTCCTCCAGCAGCAGGAGAGCCATGAGATGGAATATACCGATCGGTTTGCGATCTATCCGGCCTCCCATGTCGAGGAATGCGCGGGCATGCTGGATCTGTTTTTTGACTATATCAAGCAATATCCGATTACCATGACGACGCTGCCGCTCGCGATGGAGAAGTATCATGACAGCAATGAAGTGACGGCGCCTTCGTATATGCTGACCCGGGATTCGCAGGTACGCCCCGAAGTGAACGAATATACAATGACGATGGGAGGAACCGCTGCCGGGCCTTGGCCGGATACGTTCCAGTATTACGACAGCGAGTGCCAGATGGCGTTTGTGGAGGGCTCGTGCGCGCCGGATCGGCTGAGGAATTACGTCGGCAAGGGCGACATGGCTGATGAATTTGTCGAAAACGTGCCTCAAGTGTTCGTAAGCGGCTATAAGAAGGACGAAAACGAAATTCGGATGACGTTCGAAATTGGCTACTGGCCTAAGGTGCCGTTTGGTTTAACCTATTGGGACGATCTGAAGGGATATGCGATCCGGTCGACCTCGGCAGGCGTTAAGGCGGCGAAGTTGATTCAGGACAGGGTTGTGTTCCTGCGATTTGATTTAACGGGTGCCCCGGTGAAGATCGAGCTGGTGCTGGAGAAATTGTAAAACCGGGGATACAGAGGAGAGCGGGTATGGAGAGCAAAGAGAAAACGGTATTGTTCCAAGGGGATTCCATTACCGATGCGGGTCGGCCAAGAGAACAAGGCGCATCGGCGCTAGGGCAAGGCTATGTCAATTTTATCGCGGGAAAGCTCGGCTTTGAGCTGGCGGACACCCGGCACCGGTTCGTAAATAGAGGGATAAGCGGCAATCGCGTCTCCGACCTCTATGCCAGATGGAACGAGGACGCGATTTATCTGAAGCCGGATATCATCAGTATACTGATCGGCGTCAACGATGTATGGCGCATTATGCACAAGCTGCCGGAGGGAGCGAGCGACCGGTTCGAGCGCGCATACCGTCATCTGCTGGACGAGACGAGGGAGGTCCTGCCGAATACGGGATTAATCTTGTGCGAGCCGTTTATCTTGCAGGCAGGAATTGCCGTCGAGGGCTGGGAGGAGTGGCGCGGCCATCTGGACGGCTATCGGCGTATCGTGGCAAAGCTCGCCGAGCAATACGACGCCGTCTTCGTCGGACTTCAGGAGCAATTCGATCAGGCTGCTCTGCGGCGGGATCCCGCCTATTGGCTGAATGACGGCGTACATCCGACCGCGGCGGGACATGAGCTCATAGCCAGAGAATGGATCAGAGCTGTGCAAAGCAGTCGTCTTGCGCTCTCATAGTGCTGCCGTCAGCGGTTATTGATTAGAAGCAAGCTTATGCTTATGGCATAGGCTTGTTTCTTGCTGATGTCCTGCCCCCTTATGGATTCGGTAATTATATGAGCCACAAAGCGACCTGCTATCGCGTTGTGGTTTATTTTTTATCAGAATAGGAGACCGATGCGCTCGGACTGCAGACCATCCCCCGAAGCAGGCATGTTACTCCAAATTAACTGTACGTTCTGCAGTCACACTTGCTTATCTCCCTGAAGTGGGCAATCTGCAGGTTTCTACCAAGTCGCGGCATGCAGAAGGTACAGTTAATTTACTCAATAGCCTCTCGCGACCGTAACTAAATGCAGAAAGTGCAGTTAATACCACGATTCATGGGATAATGAGCGGATTTACTAAGATTTAAATGTAGGTTTTGCAGCTAATCCCCCTGAAGAAGGCAAGTTACTCCAAATTAACTGTACGTTCTGCAGCTCACACTTGCTCATCTCCCTGAAGTGGGCAGCGTCAAGGAAGTTCTGTAGTAGGCTTCCCGTCGGGACGATGGAGGTACGGCGGTGTCAAAAGCTACACGCCATCCTCCACAATTGACTCGCCTGGAGCAGGGGTGGCGGAGGGGGCAGGCGTCGCGTCCAGCGATGAAGGGCCGACCTCGATGATGGTCGGCTGAGCCTTGTAGGTGTCCTTGGAGACCCGCTCGCGGGAAACCTCAGCGCCGTCTCGCTTCAAGATGCGGAACGTCTCCACGACGTAGCCAAGCTTGCCTTGCTGCGCGACGACGCTTTTGCCAACGGGAAGCTCGCGGTTCACCACCTGCTGTGTGCCGGGCTCCAGCGTATCCGTGGTTCTGGATTCGATCTCGTAGCTTTCATTCTCCGCCATGGTGCCGAACAGCTTGATCGTAATCTTCCGATCCTTCACTTCTGTCCGGATCAGCAGGGACTTGCCCGTTGAGTTGCGGAATTTGAAGTCAATTGCGTCCGTTGCATAGGTGGCGTCATGGCCAAGCGGCAGGTAGCCGACCGGCAGGGAGTGATTGCGCCGCTCGACGATGTCCAGTCCTGCGCGAAGCGCGGTCTGATACAACGTGCTGGACACCTGGCAGATGCCTCCGCCAACCCCTGTCACGAACTTGCCGTTCAGTATAACCGACGCCTCGCGATATTGATGCTTCTTCTCTACCTTGGCGATGAGATCGGCGTAGGAGAACACCTCGCCCGGCTTCAGCAGCCAGTCATTCAGCTCCTGAGCCGTAATGGTAACATTGTAAGCTCTGCCCTCCGCGCTTGTCGCGAAATCCGTGGTGAACGACATGATTCGCCGCTGTATGCCCTCTTCCTTCAGCTGGTCGAGCGTCACCGCAGGATGAATGGCCTGAACCGGGAGCTGCGCCTCGAAGCGAGACTTGTCGCCTTGCATCGCAGCAAGCGGCGTTCCTTCCGGCACAACCGCCCAGTTGCCGGCCTCGGCGACCAGCGTCTCCAGCTTCAAGCGATACGCATCCGTATGGGGCGTATAGATGACTTCATCGTCCTCCGTTATGGTTCGGGTCGCATTCCTCGATTCATTGCGCTCGATCCAGCCCCACTGCCTGCGCAGCGCGGATTCGAACAGGTCGCGGTCCCAGGTTTGGCTGAGGGTCAGATCACCCTTGAACCCATAGCGATATTTGGCCCGTTCCCAGATGCTTCCTTGCCGCAGCCTCAGCAGCGCCTCGCGCGCGCCGGCGAACTCCGCCTGATAGCCCAGCTCCGCCAGCCCCCAGCTTCGATTATCTCCCGCCGCCGTATTGGCCTGAACGGTAATGCTCCTCGCCAGCAGCGCTTTCTCGTACTGATCCAGCAGCGCGATCGCATCGTCGATGCCCATCCCGCCAATGTCCAGCTTGCCAGCCGTCACCCCTTGGGGCACGACCTCCTGCGCCGCATATTTCCACACCGCCAGCAGCCCCGCAACAGCGGCCAGCAGCACCAGTGCAGCGGCTGTCATCCCCATTATTCTCAGCTTCGTCATTCGCGTGAACACCCTTTCCCGATTCTGCAAAACTGGCTATGAAAACACAGTGTTCCATATATATGCAGCCGCAAAAAGTCCCATGCAGGATGTATGATGAGGGAGGTTAGGGCATTATTTTTCGACAAGGGCCAGGATAATGAGAATCATGAAAAAAGTGGTTTGTTGAAGGAATTAGCCGCAAGCTGTCGAAATAGTACAACTGACTATAAACAGGATGTGATAACGTGATCGAAATGCACGACATATGGAAAACTTACGCCGATGGCACGCACGCGCTTCGCGGCGTTTCGGTACGTATAGATCGGAATGAGTTTGTTTATGTCGTTGGACCCTCGGGTGCCGGCAAATCTACATTTATGAAGCTGATTTACCGGGAGGAAGTGCCTACCAAAGGCCAAATCTCGGTCAACGGATTTAATATAGGCAAGCTGAAGCCGCGCAAAATTCCATACGTCAGACGCAATATCGGAGTTATTTTCCAGGATTTCCGGTTACTTCCTAAGATGACAGTGTACGAAAATGTCGCTTTTGCGATGGAGGTCATCGAGGCTCCACGCCGCATTATCAAGAAGAGGACGATGGAGGTGCTCGACCTCGTCGGATTGAAGCACAAGCACGCGGCGTTGCCGTCCCAGCTGTCGGGCGGAGAGCAGCAGCGCGTGTCGATTGCCCGGGCAATAGTGAACAATCCCACGGTTATTGTCGCGGACGAGCCTACCGGCAATCTCGATCCTGAAACGTCGATGGGCATTATGAATCTGCTGGAGGAGATCAACTTCCGGGGGTCGACCATTATAATGGCGACGCATAACCGCGATATTGTGAACAACATGCGCAAGCGCGTCATCGCGATCGAGAATGGCAACATCGTTCGGGACGAGGCGAGAGGGGAGTACGGCTATGAAGTTTAGCACGATTCTCCGTCACATGCGCGAGGGTGTCAAGAATATTATTCGCAACGGCTGGATGTCCTTCGCTTCCATGAGCTCGATCTTTATCTCGTTGTTTATTCTCGGCATCTTCGTCCTGCTTGCGATGAACGTCAACCATATGGCTTCCCAGATCGAAAGCAAGGTGCAGATCAAGGTGTACCTGCAGACGAATGTGGAGGACGCCAAGGTTACGGAGCTTCAGAACAAAATCGGCAATATTCAAGAGGTCAGCAAGGTGACCGTCGTCTCCAAGGAGGAGGGCTTGGCCCTGCTCAAGGAAGCAATGGGCGAGGAAAACGGCGATTGGCTGGAGGGCTATAACAACGATAATAATCCGCTGCCGGTGTCGTATGTGGTAGAGGTGTTCGACCCTCAGACGGTAGAGACGGTCGCCGCTCAGATTAACGCAATTAATCAGGGGGATGAGACGCTCCCGATCTCCAAGGTCAAGTATGGCGAGGGGTATGTGCAGCAATTGTTCAAGGTGACGAATGCGGTCCGCAATATCGGCTTTGTCATTGTCATCGGTCTGGGGGTAACGGCTATGTTCCTGATCTCCAACACGATCAAGATGACAATTATTAATAGACGTCGGGAGATCGGCATTATGAAGCTGGTCGGCGCGACAAACGCTTTTATCCGCTGGCCCTTCTTCATCGAAGGCGCGTTGATCGGCTTCATCAGCTCCGTCGTTACAACGGCTCTTGTGCTCCTCAGCTACAAGCAGGTCATTGAGCTGACGCAGCTGGACTTGTCGCTGATGATGATCGCTATGGTCCCTATGGAGGAAGCGGGCTGGATGACGGCAGTCCTGATTGTTACGGTTGGAACGTTGATTGGCATTTGGGGAAGCACCATTTCGGTACGCAAGTATTTGAAAGTGTAGGTGAGGAGACCAGAGATGAAGAAGATGAAGAAGCTTGGCTTGGTGATGATCGCCGGTGCGCTGGTTGCAACTATATCCCTGCAGCCTTCGGGAGGCGGCGGGGAAGTCGCGCAAGCCGCGACACTCTCTCAGATTCAGAAGGAAATCAGCGCGGCCAACCAGAAGATCAAGGATGCGGAGCGCAAGGCGGCGGATGTCGCCAGGCAGAAGCAGAACGCGGAGCAGGAGCAGAAGACGATCGCCCGCAAGAAGGAAGACGTGCTGGCTGAGATCAACTCGCTGATGAAGGAAATCGACAAGGTTGCGATCGAGCAATCCAAGAAGAAGGCGGAGAAGGAAGCCAAGCAGGTGGAGCTTCTTCAGACCGGCCAGGATCTGGAGCTGGCGGAGAAGCGAGTCGTCGATCGCGAGGCGCTGCTGGAGGCGCGTATGCGGCTCATGTATTCGAATGGTTTTGTGTCTTATATGGACGTGCTGTTCAGCGCGACAAGCTTCTCGGATTTCCTGGACCGGTTCGACGCGCTGCAGACGATTCTGGACTCCGACCGCGATATGGTGAAGCGGCTGAAGGAAGACAAGGAGCTCGTCGCGCAGAAGAAGGTAGAGGTAGAGGCGCAGTTCGCGGAGCTTGAGGTGATCAATCAGGAGCTGATGCTGAAGCATGCGGACCTCGTGAAGAAGGAATCGGAGAAGGAAGTGCTGATCGCCAGCTATAACGAGAAGGCAGAGGAGCTCTCTGAGTCCATCGAGGAGTTCGAGGTGATCAGCGAGGAGCAGGAGAAGTTGCTCGTAGCATTGGCTGCGCAGGTGTCGAAGCTGCAGGCGGAAGAGAAGCGGATCAAAAATCCGTATAGCGGCGGCAAGCTGGCTATGCCAATTCGGGACAGCTACCGGGTGTCCTCGAACTTCGGTACGCGGATCCATCCCATCTCGGGCAAAAAGCACACGCACACTGGCATCGATTTTGCCGCTCCGCAGGGGACGGCCATCTATGCGGCGGAATCCGGCGTTGTTATCGTGTCGCAGAACTGGAGCGGCTACGGCAACTGTATCATTATTGACCATGGCAATGGTCTCTGGACCCTGTACGGCCATATTATGAACGGCGGTCTACTGGTTGATGTTGGCGACGAGGTGAAGCGCGGCGACAAGATTGCCAAAGTGGGCAGCACCGGCAATTCCACAGGGCCTCATTTGCATTTTGAAGTGCGTAAAAACGAAGTTCCGGTTAATCCGGGCGGATATTTGAAGTAATAATTGGATATCGCTAGAGAGAGGCAGCCCGGCAGCTTGGGGCTGCCCTTATTGTCCGGCGAGAATGCCGGCCTTCGGAGCCACTGACACAGGCAAATAATTGCTGCCCGCTTGTCATATACTAGAGAGGTCGTGCAAGCTGGATATTGAAGCAAGGGTGGTGTACTGAGGTGTATTTCAAAGGACGTACTGTACTGGCTTTCGTGATGCTGTCGATGTTCGCCTCCGTACTGGTTACATTGACGATGGCCGATCAATGGCTGAAGCCAGACGAGGAGCGGACGAGCACGGCCGTTGCGGCTGCCGCTTCGGACAACGCCGGCATGTACCGGCTGAATCAGCAGGAGCTGGACAAGCTGAACGCGGTCATCGAGTTGATTGAAACGAAGTACTACGAGGATGTAGATCGCGAGGAGCTGGTTGACGGCGCCGTGAGCGGCATGATGGAGGCGCTCGACGACCCGTATTCCGTCTATATGGAGAAGGACGTGGCGCAGCATTTCTCAGAGTCGATCGAGGGCTCGTTCACGGGAATCGGCGCGGAGGTGACAACGGAGAATGGCAAAATCATCGTTGTAGCTCCCATCAAGGGCTCGCCTGCAGAGCGCTCGGGCCTGCTGGCCAAGGACGTGCTGGTCTCGGTCAACGGTGAGCCGCTGGATGGGCTGAGCCTGCAGGATGCCGTGTCGAAGATTCGCGGTCCCAAAGGCACCAAGGCCAAGCTGATTGTACAACGGACCGGCTTCTCTGAGCCGATCCATATCTCGCTTATCCGCGAGGATATTGATGTGGAGACCGTGTATGGCTCGCTTCGGCCCGATGGCGTCGGCGTCATCGAGATTCGCCAATTTTCCCTGAATACGGCGAAGCGCTTCAAGGAGGAGCTGGAGAAGCTGGAGAGCCAGGGCATGAAGGGGCTTGTGCTGGATGTCCGGAATAACCCTGGCGGTGTGCTGCCAGTCGTGGTAGAGATCTCCCAGCTGATGATGAAGGAAGGCGCGACCGTCGTCCAGGTGGAGGATCGGGACGGCAATCGCGAGAAGACGCTCGCCAAGGGCGGCGAGCAGAAGAATTACCCTATTGCGGTGCTGACGAACAAGGGCAGCGCAAGCGCTTCGGAGATATTGGCGGGGGCGCTGCAGGAGGCGGCCGGCGCGACTGTCATCGGTGAGCAGTCCTTCGGCAAAGGTACCGTTCAGGTCAGCTATAACAAGGCGCTGGGCGACGGCAGCCTGGTGAAAATGACGATTGCCAAGTGGCTGACGCCAGATGGCAACTGGATTCATGAGAAGGGCATTACGCCGGACCAGCTTGTCACGCCGCCGGATTTGTATACGGTGGCTCGCATCAATGTGAAGGAGACGCTGAAGCCCGACAGCCTGAGCGAGCAAGTGCGCAGCGCCCAGATCATGCTGCATGGACTCGGCTATGAGCCGAAGCGCGAGGACGGTTATTTTGGCGAAGAGACAACGACGGCCGTACAGCACTTCCAGCGCGAGAATGGCTTGTCTGTCACTGGCGAGATCGACACGAAGACGGCGGAAGCGCTGGAGAAATCGGTTATCAAGTGGATTCAGAATAAGGACAACGATGCTCAGCTGCTGGAAGCGGTGAAGGCGGTAGGCAGGAAATAAGGCGTCTGTGTCGAATGTAAGAAGGGTTGGCTTCGCTTGTGGAGGCCGGCCCTTCTTCTTTTTCTTTCATCTCCGATTGGGATAAGCACAGACAGGGGGATTGCGAGCATTGGATATCGTTCAGGCGATCGGGCAGCAGCTGGGGTATGCTGCTCTGCAGCTGCTCATGCAGCCATTTTATTATATTTCGGTCTTGTTTATTATCCTGCAATACAGCAGGCAGATCCGAATGGAGAGACAGCTCTTCGCGGTCAAGCTGCATGACTGGCTTCCCTTAACGCTGAGAGCGGTGCTGACGGGTCTGCTGGTTGGTACGGCTGTTTCGCTTGCGGGCGTGTTTCTTGGCGCGATGGTTACGCCTTCTGCCGTTCTGTGGCTATGGGGCGTCGCCATGCTCCTGATGCTCATTCGTATCCGATACTTATGCTTTGCGTACAGCGCTGGCATCTTGTCGCTCCTGCAGTGGATGCTCGGCTGGACGCTGCTTGACGAACGATCGGATTGGATGGGCTCAGCCGCGGCGTCTCTACTGGAGATAGATGCGGCAGGCTTGCTGCTGCTTGTGGCGCTGCTCCACATTGCGGAGGCTCTGCTGGTGAGATGGCAGGGCGACAGGCTGTCGATGCCGCTCTTCGTGGAGGGCAAGCGCGGCAAGCTGATCGGTGGCTATATGCTGCAAGGCTTCTGGCCCGTACCTCTGTTCCTGCTCGTTCCGGCGGTGGGAGGCGCTTCCTCCGGCACGACGCTGCCTTGGACGCCCCTGTTCGGGGCGGACTGGTCGCAGGGCTGGACCTTCGTGGCGCTGCCGATGATGATCGGTTTTACAGAGATGACCCGAACCAGCCTGCCGAAGCGGAAGGCGAAGCATGCGGCGAACAGCTTGCTGGCGTACAGTGTCCTGCTGGCCGGCTGCGCGCTGGCGGCTTGGCTGGTGCCGATGCTGCTGCCGCTGGCGGCGCTGGTCGCCATCGTGCTGCATGAAGCGATCGCATGGCGCAGCCGGCTGGCCGAGCAGAGCGCCAAGCCGCTGTACGTACACGACTCGCGCGGCTTGCGCATTCTGGGCATCGTGCCGCGGACGCCGGCTGCGGCGATGGGCTTGCTGCCCGGCGAGGTGCTGCACAAGGTGAACGGCGTTCGGGTGTCGACCAAGGAGGAGCTGTATGACGCGCTGGCGCTGAATTCCGCATTCTGCCGCCTGGAGGTATTCAACAATGAAGGCGAGCTTAAGTTCGCCGGAAGGGCGCGTTACGCGGGCGAGCATCATCAGCTTGGCGTTATTCTGGCTCCGGACGAGCAGGCGAATTATTATGCCGCGGATGGTGCTGCGACATTGCTGGAGCTGCTGCGCAACCGCCGCGCCCGTAATCGGAGAGACGTCTCCACAGCATCAGGGACGAATGAGGAAGAGACTGCCAAGGTATAGCTGCAAATCATGAAAAAGAGCTGTTCCGTCTACCTGTTGGGAAGGTAACGGAGCAGCTCTTTTTGTCATGCTAAGCGATGCGTGTTCATGATGCGATTAAGAGGATTTCCTTCTGCCGGCGTATCGGCCAAGAAGGCCAATAGCGATAAAGGCGGCGCCAAGCAGATATAATGGCAGGCTGCTAGTATCGCCTGTTTTCGGCAGCTTGTCCACATCTGGAATGGCGTCTAATCCGCCCAGCGGCGTATCCTCCACGTCGATGTCGAACCAAAGCTCTTCCTCGTTGCCTTCTTCATCCTTCACAATGACGGAGAATCTGTCTCTGCCCGTGAAGCCTGGTTTAGGCGTATACGTAACCTTGCCGTCCGGCTTCACGGTAACCGTCCCGTTCCCTGGAGGCGTGCCAGGTACGGTTGTGCCGCCCTTGGGCACCTCAATTTCCAGCTCAATCGGCGTTTCCTCCGGCGTTTTCTCTGTCTTAGACGTCGGAGAAGGTGCTGGCGATGCGGTCGGCACGCCAGGGTTGCCCGGCGTCGGTGACGGAGTCGGCGTTGGCGTCGGAGTTGGTGTTGCGCCAGGCTCTTCAGGCCCCGTTGGCGACGGACCAGGTGAAGGCGTTGGCGTCGGCGTTGGTATGAACGGAGGCACATAATAGAAGCCTTGGTCAATCGTCAGGTCTCGCCATATAGCAGGTCCAACAGGGCCGATCGCGATTGCTTCAGTCATGCCGCCATGTGTTGGATTGGAATCCTGGCTGGCTGCTACACCTGCGGCTCCTTGCTTTGTCGGGATGTAGAACAATGGCGTCTCGAATTGCACGTAATAGTCGCCTGCGACCAGGTGGTCGAACAGGTAGTACCCTGGTTTGCCGTCCTTATCGGCGGTGACGGTTGTTGCGATCAACGTCTTGGCTGCATCGTAGAGCCTGACGGTCACGTTATTCAGTCCGCTGGTCTCATCTTCATCCTGCTTGCCGTTATAATCCCAATCATGCCATACAAAATTGCCAATCGCTCCTTTTCGTACAACGCCGAAGTCGATCGTCAGATCGTTCCAGCCCTTCGGAGCGAGAGGGCCAATGGGAATAGCGCTCGTGATGTTGGCGGCATTCGTCGCGTTGGAGTCGAGCTCGTCGGCGCCTGCTCCGCTGCCCTGCTCCGCCAGTGTCAGCTCGTGGCTGTTGTCCAGCATAAGCTGAACGTAATAATCGCCGCTGGCGAGGTTGTCGAACAGGTAATGCCCCGGCTTGCCGTCCGGACCGTTCTCAGTGACAGTCTCTGCATAGACCGGTCCCGCAGCGCTGTTCTTGTACAAGCGCAGCGTCAGGCCGTTGATGCCCGCTTCAGAGGCGTCCTGAATGCCGTTGCGATTCTCGTCGAACCAGACGTAGTTGCCGATGGAGCCTTGCGCGACAAGTCCCAGATCGATGCTGGGGTTCACCCAGCCATACGGCGTCTCGGATTCTGCGATTCTGATCGCGCCAGTCGTATGGGTTGCGTCCGTGACGTTGGAGCCGTCAGCGGAATCCGGATCGGCTTCTGCTGTTGTCTTCTCATATTCGCTCGGGAATTCGAAGCGAACGTAATAGGTGCCTGCCGGAAGCTCCTTGAACCCGTAATAGCCCGGCTTGCCGTCCTCCGTCTTGGTGGTGTCCGTCTTGTAAGGCGTGCCTGTCGGCGTATCGCGGTACAGATAGACGGTTACACCGTTAATGCCGTGCATCTCATGCTCGTCCTGCAAGCCATTGCGGTTGCGGTCGTGCCATACGTAATTGCCGATGGCGCCTTTGCCGGTAAAGCCCAGGTCAATCGTCAGATCGCTCCACCCAGCCGGACCAATTGGCACGGCATGGACCGTTTCGCCGGCGTTGGCGCCGCTGGTATGAATCCGGTTGGAATCATTAGCGGCTGAAGAGCCGGGCTCCTCCATCTTGGCGAGATCGTAGATGGATGGCGTTTGGAACCAGACGTAATAATGGTCGTTCTGAACCAGATGCTCGAATAAATAATAGCCGTTGGCATCCGTCTGCTGCGCAGCGACCAGCACGGAGGAGCCTCCGCTCTTGTCGTACAAGCGAACCTCAATGTTCTCAATTCCAGGCTCGCCAGCATCTTGAATGCCGTTATCGTTCTTGTCGAACCAGACGTAATTGCCAATGGAGCCTTTGGCTTGCAGTCCAAGATCAATAGTGTGATCCACCCACCCGCCTGGTCCAATCGGAATGACGCCCGTCAAGCCGGCTGCGTCTGTCGCGTTGGAATCGACGGAGCGGTCAGAGCCGGCCTCCGCAGTCGTCGTGTCGTAGCTGACAGGCACGATAAACTGTACATAATAATCCCCGTTGAGCAATTGATCGAACAGATAGTAGCCCGGCTTGCCGTCCGTCGGATGGTTGGCCGTCGTGGTTCGGCTTACCTCGGTGCGCACACCGCCGCTTTCCTTGAAGAGGATCACTTCAATGCCATTAATGCCGGCTTCCGCCGCATCCTGGCGTCCGTCCCGATCGCGATCCAGCCAGACATAATCGCCGATTTCGCCTTTGGCGACGAGACCAAGATCAATAGTGAGGTCCTCGAAGCCGTTCGCGCGGTTAATCGTAATGACGGACGTTTTGTTATCCCCGTCCAGCGCATTGCTGTCAAGGGCGGCGTTGCCTGGCGTATTGCGTGTCAGCTCGTAATCGGAAGGCCACTCGAATTGTACCAAGTAATCCCCCGGCTCCAGTCCGCTGAACAAATAGTAGCCTGGCGTACCGTCAACAGGATGATTGGCCGTTGTTGTGGTTGCGACAGCAGTCGCGTTGCCGCTTTCGTACAGCTTGACGGTAATGCCGTTGATACCGGTCTCGCCGCTATCCTGCAAGCCGTCCCGATTCCGGTCCAACCAGACAAAATTGCCGATGCGTCCGGAATCGTTGACGTTGTTGATGGTGACCGTAACCTCGTCAGTATCGTTAATGACGATTTCGCGAGCGGTCGCGTCCAGCTTGTAGCCTGTTGGCGCCGTGACCTCGATCAGCTCATAAACGTCGAACGGGAGGTTGTCGAATACAACGACGCCGTTGACATCGGTTGTCTTCGGAGCAATTGTGTCCGGTCCGAATTTCGGCTTGATCTTGAATACGGCATTTTGAAGCTTGATGCTTGTATCATCATCGGCTTGCTTCACAAGCTTAACGCTGCCCCGATAGCTGGCGCCTGAGGGGAAGGAGAAGCCGGAAGCCGAGTTTTTGTTAACCGAGAATGTATGCTGGCTCGGCTGGCTTGTAACCGAGGAGCCCCATCCGCTCATCTTGAATTGGTTCGTCGCGTTGCTGCCCACGCCTTCCGCAAGCAAGGAGCGGTACACCAGCTTATACGCTGCCTCCTCAGGGGCGTTGACAGACAAGATGAACATCAGATGCGCTGGCGTTGCTGCCGACACCGGCTGGAAGGTCAGCGTGTAATCTGTTGTCGGAACCAAGGTCAGCGTGAAATGACTCTCATTCGTCGGATTGGCGACATTCGGCACTGCCTTGTACAGCTGGAACGAATCCTGCAGCAACGTCTGGTAGACATCCGGCGTATCCTCCACGACAATTTCGTTCAGCTTGGACAAGCTCCGGTTAATCCAGATTGTCCATTCGGCGAGTCTCAAGCCGCCCGGATCTGGCTGCCTGAATTGCTTGACGATAAATTCATTGCCGTAAGGCGGCGATACGCTGGCGGTCAAGGTTGCCCGGTACAGCGAATTGCTGCTGGAGAAATCGGCTGTGTTGTTGATTTGCTGAGGCACCAGCTTGCCCGCCATTGTGGTTTGGAACGTAATGAGATGCGGGCCTGTAAGGGTGCCGTTGAAGGTGATAGTCAACACCGGATTTGCTCCCGACGTATCATAAGCAACCGTATAGTCGGCCCCTGCATTCAGTGTCGCGCCGTTCGACAAGCCGCCTCCCGGCGCAAGGGTTTGCCGTGTGACGACGATGGAGCCATTCACCAGCTCCTGCCCGTTTTGAAGCGTATCAGTAATGACGGCTCCGGTAACGGCTTCGTTGTGGTAGTTAAAAAGCACGTTCCATGTTATGGACTTGTCTCGTGCATCGTAAGTCCCGTTCTTATAGCCGTTATAACGCGTATAGTCATTCGGCGTAATGGTATGGCCGTCGGATTGGCTGCCCCGGCTCGCATAGGTTATGGTCCCCGTAGCGTTGTCCACGATCTTGCCCCAGGAGAAGGTGCCAGTGTTCGGGAACGTGTACCGATTGCTGGCATTCCAAGGGCTGGCAGCCGGATAGCTCTCATAATCATAAGCTGTTCGATAGGTGATCGTATGGCGTTTGTCGAAGGTATAGCTGTCGGCGAACACCAGCTCAAAGCCGGATTCGCGCGAGCCGTCACTGGTCGTCGACAAGGTGTAGTCCACGCCTTCCGTAAGCGCGGCTCCTCCTTGCGGCGTCACCGTCAACGATCCCGGAATGAGCGTCAAGCCTCTGTTGCCGTAGGTATCGGTCAGCTTGACCTTGTCGGCGCCGTCCTCCTCGAAGCGGTAGCCGTTCCGGTTAAGCACGATTGTCCAGGATATTTCCTTGGCGTTATAATCCGTCAGCGAGCCTGTTTTGTCGATGACCCGCTGCTGATAGTTGACTGACGCGCTGACGCTGCCGGCGGAGACGTCGGTAGTCAGATTATTGCTTTTGGTCCCGTCGCTGACGACAGGCGCATCAGGCTTGGCCTTGGTTCGATACACGATGCGGTATGCTTCGGTAACCGGGCCGTTAAGCTGCAAGTCGAATGCATCCTTTACCGTCGGGCTTCCCGATGGGCTGTAAGTCAGCGTATAGCCAGCTCCATCCACCAGCGGCGCGCCGATTGTCGCTCCTGCGGACCCGTCGCCGTTCACATGAACGGCTTCCACAGTCATGGAGCCGGGCACGATGGCATGGCCTTCCGGCAGGATGTCAGTCAGCACCGGATTGGTATGCTCGAGCTGGCCGAAGTTGAAGTTAAGCGTCCAGACGACCTCGTGATCGTTGTCAGGCGAATAGCCGCCAGCGGTTTTCCTGAGTGAAGGGCCGCGCTGCACGGAGACATTGGCGGAGGCGGAAGCGCGCTGAGTGCCGCCATCATACAATCTGACCGTGTTGGTCAGGGACTTCGCCGGACTTTCCGGAATGACGGCGTCGCTTTTAACCTTTGTCGTAAATTTGATGCGATAAGCGGAGTCGATAGCTCCCAGGTCGACCGTGAACTGGTTCGGGCCGGCTGCGGGATCGACGATGTAACCTCCGCCCAGCGGCGCGCCTTCCGTCACGGAGCCGTTCATGCTGACGATGAGCGGATGTACGGCGACGCTTGCGGGATCCAACTCCAGATCGGCTGGCAGGGTGTCCTCGACAATGGCTTGTCCCAGCGTCGCGAGCGAGCGGTTAACGTCGACGCTCCAATAGACCTCGGACGTATTGACGGTACGATCCACGCCAGTACGCGTTTTGCTGATGGTCGGGGCAGGATTGCCAAAGTCAACGGGCAGCTCCACCTCGATTGTGGCTGAAGCGCTGACTGGTATGCGGACGATGATCTCGCGGTCCTCGATGACCGTGGTCTCCTCCAGCCAGGCGTTAACCTGCATGCCGCCCTTCTTCTGATGGGACAGAGGATCGCCTCCCTGAGCGACGAATGTAACTGTAATCGTCTTGGCGGCTTTGTCTACGGAGAAGGTGCCGGCATTGCCGAGCGATACATTGACGATATCGGCCTCAAGCTTCAATTGAGCTGGCAGCTGGAACGTGTACGTTCCACCGTTCGCTGCAATTTCGTCGGTAATCTCCCAATCATAGGCCAACGTGAACGGGTAGCTCGTTCCGCCCAGCGTCGCCTCGAATTCACCCGTATAAACGGGAGCTGTGGAGCCGTCGTTTTTGACAGCTGCGAGCAGGGATGGGCAGGAGCTGTCGGGAGCTGCGAAGCAGCTCAGCAGGGCGTTATTGTCGAAGCTTGGTCCCTGCAGGAGCAGCACCTGCTTTATGACCGAATCCGGTACGGCGACTGGAGCGGCGGCTGTGCGCTGGACGAAGCCTCCAATCTGCAGGGTCTGGAGGAGCAGCATCATAGCCAGCATCAGCGCGATGCTTTTCTGGCTTACGGTCAGAGCGTTTCCGGACAGTCCGGGCAAGTAGCCGAACCAAGACAGGAAACGGTCCAGAGGCGGTTTGCGGTGACGATGGGATCTTGCAGCCTTCATAGCTCTTTTGTCATCCTTTCTTGCATTTTCGACATATTCTCTTCATTTGTGCATCTCGCTCAGTATAGTTGAACGTGCTGACCAAGCTCTGACCATGGGTGGACAAAAAAAGACGCGACCGGATGCAGCCGCTATTCACGGCTTCCAGTTCGCGTCTATTCCATACTATGTATGGGAGGCTTGCAGGAGATCACTTATTCCCGCTGCTCCATTGCTCGTACCAGGCTATAAGAGCAGGGTCTGGCTGAATACCGGCCGATTGCTCCAGTGCGGCTGCCAGAAGCTCATACTGTGCATGGACCGAGCTTCGGTCATTCATTCCATCATATATGCGCATAATGGCCCAATGCGCTTGCTCCAGCGCAGGATCCAGCTTGATCATACGGCCATAGAGGGCAAGAGCCTCGCGATGCTTCCCGATGCCCTGATAATATTCCGCCAGCTCGCCGGCATGATGCCGCCACATCGACTTCAGTCGCCGACGCTCAGGCTCCGCCCAGAAGTAGCTGTCTTCGCCCCAGTAGTCCCCTTCATACGCGTGAAATACGCGCAGATGGGCATCTGCCGTCGCTTCGGAGAGGGGAGGCAGCACCCTCAACTCGGCATCCCACCGCTCGGAATCCAGTACGACGCCTTCTGCCTCCAGTCTGTAGCCGTACTGTGAATAACCCAGACGCAAGGCATCTTGCAAGCCAAGCTCCTTCATCATTGTCCGGATTCGATAAACGCTTGTCTGCAAATTGACAATGCCCGCCTTCTCCTCAACCTCCGGCCACAGCAGCTCGATCAGCATATCCCTGCTAATGACTTGCCCCCTGTTATGAAGCAAATATGCAAAGAGCTCCTTAATCTTGGCTGTTCGCCACTTCAGCCGAATCGGCGCCTGTCCCTCAAGCAGCAGCTCCAAGCTTCCCATACACCTCACCCCTACAGCCGGACGCGCTTGCTTCGCCGCATCGCCCAGCACAGACTCCCTCCCCTTGCTGCACTTGCGAATGCGCTCCACCGCCTGCGCGAGCCGCTCGCTTGAGACCGGCTTCAGCAGATAGTCCAGGGCTTGTACGTTAAAGGCCTCCAATGCATATTGGTCATAAGCCGTCACGAATACAATCTCGGTCTCGGGCGAGCATTCATGAATGTGCACGGCCAAGTCCAGTCCGCTGATCTCAGGCATTTGAATATCCAGAAATATAATGTCCGGCCGGTCCGTTGCGACTTGCGCCATCGCTTCTGCGGGGTCCATGAACATGCCCAGAACTTCCATTCCGTCTATGGCTCTCACCATTTGCTCCATTCGAATCAATGCCAGTCTTTCATCATCAATAAGTATTGCTCTCATCCTCTGCTTCACCCGCTCCGCGCGCCGCAATAACATCGTGGCGCATACTGATTGCCAATTTACATTTATCTCATGTGATTTTGCTAAGTAGACTACCATATCAGATCTAGTTTGTAAAAATATTTACAATTCCGAAAGCGAGCCGCGGGTCATTGCATCGGCTGGCAGTAAACGCTATAATGAATGGGAACACACATTCTTATAAAACGAAACACTTTCGGGAACGGATATTTCCTTTGGATATAAACCACTCGCAACATTGACTATAATGAAGATAAGCAGAAAGGGCTGGGGGGAAGAGAAGCTATGCAAGATGTGCCGGATAATGAGAGATTTCAATTAAAGTCGGAATACAAGCCGCAAGGCGATCAGCCCAAAGCGATTCGGGAGCTCGTGGAAGGCGTGAAGGCCGGCAAGCGGCATCAGACGCTGCTGGGAGCGACGGGCACGGGCAAGACGTATACGATCGCGAACGCGATTGCGGAGCTGAACCGTCCCACGCTAGTCATTGCCCACAACAAGACGCTCGCAGCGCAGCTGTGCAGCGAGTTCAAGTCCTTCTTCCCCGACAACGCGGTTGAATACTTCGTCAGCTATTATGACTACTACCAACCGGAAGCCTACATCCCATCCACAGATACATTCATCGAGAAGGATTCCAGCATCAACGACGAGATCGACAAGCTCCGCCACTCCGCTACAAGCGCGCTGTTCGACAGGCGGGATGTCATCATTGTAGCGAGCGTGTCCTGTATATACGGCCTCGGCTCGCCTACCGAATACAGCAGCATGGTCCTGTCTCTGCGTGTTGGCATGGAGAAGCCGCGCGACGCCATTCTGCGCAAGCTGGTCGACATTCAGTACGCCCGCAACGATATCAGCTTCACGCGAGGCACGTTCCGGGTGCGCGGGGACATTGTGGAGATATTCCCTGTCGCGAACAACGAGCGGGCCATTCGGGTAGAGCTGTTCGGCGACGAGATTGAGCGAATTACCGAGATTGACGTGCTCACAGGGGAGATTGTCGGCGAACGGGAGCATGCAGCGATATTCCCGGCCTCCCACTTTGTGACGCGGGAGGAGACGATGAAGCTGGCTCTCGTCAATATCGAGCGGGAGCTGGAGGAGAGGCTGGCGGAGCTGAGGGAGGCGGGCAAGCTGCTGGAAGCGCAGCGGCTGGAGCAGAGAACTCGCTATGATCTGGAGATGATGGCGGAGATGGGCTTTTGCTCGGGCATCGAGAACTACTCGGGTCCGCTGACGTTCCGGGAGCGGGGGGCAACGCCTTATACGCTGCTGGATTATTTTCCGGAAGACATGGTGGTTGTCATTGACGAGTCTCACGTGTCTCTGCCGCAGATTCGGGCCATGTTCAACGGCGACCGGGCGCGTAAGGAGATGCTTGTTAATCACGGCTTTCGCTTGCCCTCGGCGATGGACAACCGGCCGCTTCGCTTTGAGGAGTTCGAGGAGAAGACGAAGCAGCTGATCTACGTTTCCGCAACGCCGGGTCCGTATGAGCTGGAGCATTGCCCAAGCATGACGGAGCAGATTATCCGTCCGACGGGGCTGCTGGACCCTCTGATTGATATTCGTCCCTCCAAGGGACAGATCGACAATCTGCTGGAGGAGATCCGCGACCGGATTGCCAAGGACGAGCGGGTGCTCGTGACGACGCTGACGAAGAAGATGGCAGAGGATTTGACGGATTATCTGAAGGAAGTTGGCATCAAGGTACGGTATCTGCACTCCGATATTAAGACGCTGGAGCGTCTGGCGATTCTGCGGGATTTGCGCCTGGGTGTGTTCCATGTGCTTGTGGGCATTAACCTGCTCCGGGAAGGCCTTGACCTGCCGGAGGTGTCGTTGGTTGCGATCCTGGACGCGGACAAGGAAGGCTTCCTTCGCTCCGACCGCTCGCTGATCCAGACAATTGGCCGGGCGGCCAGGAACTCGGAGGGCAGAGTCATTATGTTCGCGGACAAGGTGACGGATTCCATGGACCGCGCGATCAAGGAGACGGAGCGCCGCCGCGCCATTCAGGAGGCGTTCAATGAGAAGCATGGCATTCAGCCGCAGACGATCCGCAAGCGCGTGCACGATGTCATCGAAGCGACCAAGGTCGCGGAGCAGAAGGCAGACTATTTGACAGGCGCAGGTACGGGCAATATGACGAAGAAGGAACGCCAGTCGCTGATTGAGAGACTGGAGAGCGAGATGAAGGAAGCGGCGAAGAGCCTGCAGTTTGAGCGTGCGGCCGAGCTGCGCGACGCTCTGCTGGAGCTGCGCGCCGAGGTGGGATGACAGGAGGAGAAGCAAGTGGCTAGTGACAAGATCGTAGTGAAGGGCGCCCGCGCCCACAATCTCAAAAATATTGACGTAACGATTCCCCGCGACAAGTTCGTTGTGCTGACGGGGCTGAGCGGCTCCGGCAAATCGTCGCTCGCCTTCGACACGATCTACGCGGAGGGGCAGCGCCGCTATGTGGAGTCGTTAAGCGCCTATGCCCGCCAATTTCTTGGACAGATGGAGAAGCCGGACGTGGATTCCATCGACGGCTTGTCCCCGGCCATCTCCATCGACCAGAAGACGACCAGCCGCAATCCGCGCTCTACAGTGGGCACCGTGACGGAAATTTACGATTATCTCCGTCTGCTGTTCGCCCGGATCGGGCGTCCGCATTGCCCGGACCATGGCATCGAGATTACGTCGCAGACCGTGCAGCAGATGGTCGATCGCATCATGGAATATCCAGAGCGCACGAAGCTGCAAATTTTGGCGCCGCTGGTGTCCGGACGCAAGGGCGAGCATACGAAGCTGCTTGCCGATGTTCAGAAGCAAGGCTTCGTCCGCGTTCGTGTGAACGGCGAGCTGCGGGAGCTGAGCGAGAAGATCGAGCTTGAGAAGAACAAGAAGCATAATATTGAGGTCGTCGTAGACCGGATTGTGGTGAAGCCCGATATTCATGCGCGGCTGGCGGACTCGCTGGAGACGGCCTTGAAGCTGGCGGAGGGCCGGGTGCTGGTCGATGTGATGGAGAAGGAGGAGCTGCTGTTCAGCTCCAATCTGGCTTGTCCGGAGTGCGGCTTCAGCATCGAGGAGCTGGCTCCCCGTATGTTCTCATTCAACAGTCCGTACGGCGCTTGTCCGGAGTGCGACGGTCTGGGCGCGAAGATGATCGTCGACCCGGAGCTGCTTGTGCCGGATATGACCAAGACCATTGCGCAAGGCGCGTTTCTGGCATGGGCGGGCAGCACGTCGAACTATTATCCGCAGTTCCTCAGCTCCGTCTGCAAGCATTACGATATTCCGGAGGACGTTCCGGTAGGGGATATCCCTGCCGATCAGATGAAGAAGCTGCTGTATGGTACGGGCGGGGAGAAGGTGCGCTTCGTCTATGAGAACGACTTCGGCCATCGGAAGGAAGCGTTTGTTCCCTTCGAGGGCATTGTGAACAATCTGGAGCGCCGCTACCGCGATACGCCATCTGAGATGATGCGGGAGCATATTGAAGGGTACATGAGCGCGAAGCCATGCGGCAGCTGCAAGGGACAGCGTCTGCGCAAGGAGACACTCGCCGTCACGATCGGCGATCAGAATATCTCGCATGTGACGAACCTGTCTATTGGGGAGGCACAGCGATATTTTGAGAGCTTGCCGCTCACGCCTAAGGAGCAGACGATTGGGCATCTGATTTTGAAGGAAATCAACAGCCGGCTCGGCTTCCTGGTTAATGTCGGGCTGGAATATTTGACGCTCAGCCGGGCAGCGGGCACATTGTCGGGGGGCGAGGCGCAGCGCATTCGTCTGGCGACGCAGATTGGCTCAAGCCTGATGGGCGTACTGTACATTCTGGATGAACCCAGCATTGGCCTCCATCAGCGGGACAATGATCGACTGATTCAGACGCTGGAGCATATGCGCAACCTGGGCAATACGCTTATCGTGGTGGAGCACGACGAAGATACGATGCTTGCTGCGGATTATATTATTGATATTGGGCCGGGAGCGGGCATTCACGGCGGCCAGATTATAGCGGAGGGCACGCCGAAGGAGGTCATGGAGGACGAGAAGTCGTTGACCGGTCAATACTTGAGCGGCCGCAGATTCATCGAGGTTCCGCTGGAGCGCCGGGCAACCAGCGACAAGTGGCTGGAGGTGCGCGGCGCCAAGGAAAACAATCTTCGCAATATTCATGTGAAGATTCCGCTTGGCGTATTTACCGCCGTGACGGGTGTGTCTGGCTCCGGCAAGTCGACGTTCGTGAACGAAATTCTGTACAAGACGCTGGCGCGTGACTTGAACAAAGCGAAGGTTCGCCCCGGCCAGTACAAGGAATTCCGTGGACTGGAGCATCTGGAGAAGGTAATCGACATTGACCAGTCGCCTATCGGACGGACGCCTCGCTCCAATCCAGCGACCTATACGAGCGTGTTCGACGATATCCGGGATTTGTACGCCAGCACCAATGAGTCCAAGGTGCGCGGCTACAAGAAGGGCCGCTTCAGCTTCAACGTCAAGGGCGGCCGCTGCGAGGCCTGCCGAGGCGACGGCATTATCAAGATCGAGATGCACTTCCTCCCGGACGTCTATGTGCCATGTGAAATTTGTAAGGGCGCGCGTTACAACCGGGAGACGCTTGAGGTGAAGTACAAGGGCAAGAACATTGCGGAAGTGCTGGAGATGACGATTGAAGACAGCTGCTCCTTCTTCGAGAACATACCGCGCATTCACCGCAAGGTGCAGACGCTGCTGGACGTGGGTCTCGGCTACATGAAGCTGGGGCAGCCAGCCACCACATTATCCGGCGGAGAAGCTCAGCGCGTGAAGCTGGCGGCGGAGCTGTATCGCCGCAGTACAGGCAAGACGCTCTACATTCTGGATGAGCCGACGACGGGTCTGCATGTGCATGATATCGACCGTCTGCTCCATGTGCTTCATCGTCTCGTGGATTCCGGCGAGTCCGTCCTTGTCATTGAGCATAATCTCGACGTCATCAAGACAGCCGATTATTTAATTGATCTTGGACCGGAGGGCGGCAGCGGCGGCGGCACCATCGTCGCGACCGGCACACCGGAGCAGGTGGTGAAGGTGGAGCAGTCGTATACTGGCCGATATCTGAAGCCGATTCTGGAGAGGGACCGCGAGCGAACGCTTCAGCGCAGCGGTAATAAGGAGCATGTCGGCGCGGGAGCTTCAGCTACGGAATAATGGACATGCAGCGTCGGTGACAGTAAGAGGAATGTGTGTATATCGATAAAATGATGATCCGGATTCCGCAATGTCGTCTCGTGGAATTCGGGTTTTCTCTTTGATCTTGCTTGATATAATTTGTGTGAAATTGTGCAAAAATATAGTTGGGGTTCGGGACTCGGAAAGACAAGGTTATAGTTGAAGTCGTATTGGGACATTTTAAGAATGGGAAAGCGGTGTCAGAATAGATGAAGATGCGTAATGGATCACGCCACTCTAATCGTGACAAAGTTGTTACGAAAGTCGATTGAGACTTGCATCCAAAGCGCCTAAAAGCTAACATAGAGTAATATTAGGTTACGTGTGACTAAAGGAGGTCCCCTTATGTTTTTGGCGGAAGAAGCGACAGAGGTTGTCAAAGGCTTTGAACCATTCGACTTTTTTATGCTGGCCCTTACTGTAATTCTCGCAATTGGTTTTGTGCGGCTGTTGATGGCGCGCCCTCGGAAGAACCTGTTTGCGATTGGATTCACGGCTGTATCGCTCGGATTGTTCCTGTTCATCGACTACGTCATGATTTTTGAATTTGGCTTGATCCGTGTGAAAGGCTAATTGAAGCCCAATAAGAAGCACCGCCGGAGTCCGGCGGTGCTTTTTTTTCGCAATATTCGCTTACACCCACCACATCTCGCCCAGCGGCTCGCGGATCAGCACCTGCTGCAGGTTCTGAACGGCTTTGGTGAAGCCTTCTTCCACAGACATCAGACCGTCCTCATGCTCGATGCTGACGACGTAGTCGTAGCCGACGAGGCGAAGCGCGCTAATAATGTCAGCCCAAACCTTCATGTCGTGACCGAAGCCTACTGTGCGGAACTGCCAAGCGCGATCCAGCATAAGCGAATAGGATTGCATGTCTGTTACGCCGTGATGGTTGACGTTGATCGGGTCAATCGTCGTGTCCTTGGCATGGAAGTGATGAATAGCGCCGGCACGGCCGAGTATATGTACCGCTTGTAC
This sequence comes from Paenibacillus sp. PL2-23, assembly GCF_040834005.1. Taxonomy (NCBI): domain Bacteria; kingdom Bacillati; phylum Bacillota; class Bacilli; order Caryophanales; family Paenibacillaceae; genus Paenibacillus; species Paenibacillus sp. PL2-23. Next base: position 5,153,513 of record NZ_CP162129.1, on the reverse strand, counting down.
CGGGTCAATGCCTTGCCACCACATATGGCTCGGATCCAGGTTGGCGCCGATCGCTTTGCCTGCCGCTTCGCGAAGGCGAATTAATGTAGCCGGGCTGTGAACGGAGAACCCGCCATGCAGCTCCAGACCGATCTTCACGCCTGCCGCTTCCGCAATGCCGCCGATTTCGGACCAATACGGAATAACCTTCTGCTCCCACTGCCATTTCAGAATATCCTGGAAATCATTCGGCCATGGAGCAACCGGCCAATTGGGATATTTGGCGTCCTCATGGTCGCCCGGGCAGCCGGAGAAGGTGTTGACGACTTCGACTTCCAAACGATTCGCAAGCTCAATCGTTTGACGAATGATCGCGTCGTCCGGTGCGGCAAGCGCCTTCTGCGGATGCAGCGGATTGGCGTGGCAGCTGAGCGCGCTAATGATAAGTCCACGCGATTCAACCGCTTGCTTAAACGCTTTCAGTTTGCCGGCGTCGGCCAGAAGCACATCCGGGTTGCAATGCGCGTTGCCGGGATAGCCGCCCGTTCCGATCTCGATGGCCTCAAGGCCTTTGGAGGCGATGTAGTCCAGAGTCTCCTCGAACGGTTTTTGCGAGAACAATACGCTGAATACGCCTAACTTCATAAATGTGTACCCTCCTGAATCCAATGATTGGATTAAAATTCGTTTGTCAGCACTAGTATAGCATTTCCCACTGCGCAACAGATGTGTGCAACCTCATTTTGGCAAAATAACATAATAACTCGGCAAATGTGAAAAGGCTTGGCGCCAACCGGAGCGTGCATCATTGCTGTTGGACGGCTTCAGACGATTATTTCGTAGGAGTAAACGGTAAAATACCAGTCATGTTCACTGGAATCGGGCGCTGGCCTTTGTTAAACTAAAGGAAGCTACCGGCTTGCATAGCCGCAGGAACGATGAGAGGAACAATCATAGATGAAGATGAACGGAATAACAAGATCGGATATAGAACTGCTGGCTCCGGCCGGCGACTGGGATTGCATGAGGGCCGCCGTGGCGAATGGAGCGGACGCGATCTTCTTCGGGGTGGAGAAGTTCAACGCCAGAGCCCGCGCCAACAACTTCCGCAGCGAAGAGCTGCCGGAAATTATGGCGTTCCTGCACACGTATGGAGTCAAGGGCTTCCTGACGTTCAACATTCTTGTGTTTGAGGACGAGCTGAGAGACGCTCAGAAGCTGATTGAGATGTGTATCGACGCCGGTGTTGACGCTGTGATCGTGCAGGATCTGGGTCTCGTGAAGCTGATTCGCGAGCTGTCGCCGGATTTCCCGATCCATGGCTCGACGCAGATGACGATTACGTCGCCTGAGGCCGTTGAATTTACGAAGCCGTATGATATGGAACGAGTGGTGCTTGGCCGCGAAAATAACCTGAAACAAATCAAGACGATCGGCGAGCAGGCGAAGCTGCCGATGGAGGTATTCGTGCATGGCGCGTTATGTGTGTCTTACTCCGGCCAATGCCTGACCTCCGAGATGTGGGGCGGGCGCTCCGCCAATCGCGGCGAATGCGCGCAGGCATGCCGACTGCCGTATGATCTGATGGTCGACGGCGAGCATAAGCCTATGGGCGATATCGCTTATCTGCTGTCGCCGAAGGACCTGGCAGCCATTGATATCGTACCCGAGCTGATCGAGGCGGGTGTTACATCGTTCAAGATCGAAGGACGCCTGAAGAGTCCTGAGTATGTGGCGAACGTCGTGAGCAAGTACCGCGCGGCTATCGACAAGTATTTCGACGGCGACCGCTCGAAGCCTTCCAAGGAGGAAGTGAGGGAGCTGCAGCAAAGCTTCTCGCGCGGCTTCACGCACGGCTTCCTGCAAGGGACGAACAACAAGGAGCTGGTGGAAGGCACATTCCCGAAGAGCCGCGGCGTCTACCTGGGGCGTGTAGAGCGGATTATGCGCGATGCGGTGACGGTTCGTCTCGATGCGCCGGTGAAGCGCGGCGACGGCATCGTGTTCGATGCCGGCGATCCCACGAAGAAGGAAGAGGGCGGGCGCGTCTATGACGTGCGACGCCAAGGGGTGAAGCTTGAGGGCGAGGCGCCGGAGGGCGCCTTGATCGAGCTGGTGCCGGGCCGTAATGACGTTGACCTGCGCAAGGTGCATGTGGGCGATCGTGTATGGAAGACAAGCGATCCCGCGCTGGACAAGCGTCTGCGCGCCACGTTCGAGACGGAGAAGCCGTATCGTGTATTTCCGCTGCATGTCCGTGTGACGGGTGTCGCCGGCGAGCCGCTTCGTACGGTATGGACCGATGTGCACAAAGGCACGACGGTCGAGGTGGAATCCGAGATGCCGCTGGAGGCTGCGCAGAAGCGTCCCATGGACGAAGCGCTGCTGGCGGATCAGCTGGGACGTCTCGGCGGAACGGTCTATCAGCTTGACGGCATCGAGGTGGAGCTTCAGGGCGAGCTGATTGTCCCTGTGCGCGAGCTGAACCGGATGCGCCGCGAAGCGGTAGAGCAGCTGGCAGGCGAGCGTCCCAAGCCGCCTGTCTACATCAAGCGTGAAGTCGATGCGTTCGCGGACGCGCATGAGAACAACCGGGCGGAGCTTATCTCGAAGCGCAGCGGCACCAAAGCTGAGCTGACCGCGCTTTGCCGGAGCCTGGAGCAGGTGGAAGCGGCCATTCAATACGGCGGCGTCTCCTATATTTATGCCGACTTCGAGTTCATCAAGCAGTTCCCGGCAGCGGTGGAGGCTTGCCGCAAGGCGGGCGTGCCGATCGCGCTGGCGACGCCGCGTATTCATATGCCAGGCGAGAACGGCTACCATGCGAATATTCTGAAGCTGAAGCCGGATGCTGTGCTGGTTCGCAACACGGGAGCGCTCTATTACTACCTGCGCGCCCGCGCCGCCAATCCGGGACAGCCATTCCCTAAGCTGATCGGGGATTTCTCGCTGAACGTAGCGAACCACAAAGCGGTTAAGCTGTTCACGGAGGTAGGCGTTGACCTGATTACGCCGTCTTATGATCTCAACATTCAGCAGATGGTTGATCTGCTGGAGCGTTCGGACACATCGAGGCTGGAGGTTGTCATCCACCAGCATCTGCCCATGTTCCATACGGAGCATTGCGTCTACTGTACGTTCATGAGCGAAGGCACCAACTTTACGAACTGCGGCCGTCCCTGCGAGGAATCCCGCGCGTCGCTGCAGGATCGAATCGGCATGTCCCATCCCGTCCGCGTGGACGAGGGCTGCCGCAACACCGTGTACAACGCCATTGAGCAGTCCGGCGCCGAATATATCAAAAACTTTGTGGAGCTGGGCGTGTCCCACTTCCGCGTCGAGTTTCTGGAAGAGCCGGGCGAGAAGGTGGGCGAGGTGCTGTCCCTTTACCGCGACGCCCTGGACGGCCGCATCAGCGGCACGCAGGTATGGCGCAGCCTGAAGGCAACGAACCAGCTGGGCGTTACGCGTGGGCAGCTGGTGAAATAGAGCTGCAGTGCCGATGGCCCTGCATACGAATACGAAGGCTGTCTCCTCGGGAGGCAGCCTTTTTTTCAAAACCTTTGATGCAACCAAACTTGCTGCTGGAAGCATCTCTATACATAGAACAGGTGTTCATTAAGGCAGGTGATGGAGTGGACGAGGAGAAGCGATTGGTGGAGGGCCTGCGAGCAGGGAATGAGGCGGCAACGGTGTGCTTAATGGACCGATACGGCAGCGATATATTGCGCACGGCGGTGCTGATGCTTGGTGACCGGCATTTGGCCGAGGATGTGTCGCAGGAGACGTTCATCCTTGCATACCGGCGCATTGGGCAATTCCGGGGAGAGGGCTCTCTCCGGGGCTGGCTGCTGCGAATAGCCGTTCAATTATGCCGAAGCAGCATGCGGAAAGCCGCATGGAAGCGTCTGTTTCTTAACCTAACCGTAACGGATGATGATATGGCACAGAGTGATGCTTTTGAACGGCGACCGGCCCCACAGCCTGGTGATGCGGAGTGGGCAGACCGGATGACGCTTCGAGAGGAGATCGGCAAGCTCCCGTTCAAATACAGGGAGGTCGTTGTGCTTCACTATTTCCATGATTTGCGCACGGCGGATATAGCCGAGGTGCTGGGTGAGCCGGAGGGTACGGTGAAGAGCAAGTTGATGCGTGCCAGGGGCAAGCTGAAGCAACAATTGCAAGAGGGGGGATGGGAGCATGGACGAACATTGGGAGGATAAGCACATTCGAAAAAGGCTGAAGGATGAGGCGGCTTCCATTACATTTGATGAGTCGAGCCGACGAGAGGTGCTTCGCGCCATCAGGCAGCCGGTATCCTTCTGGAAGAAGGAGATTGTCATTCCAGCGCCTGTCATCGGAGTCATACTCCTTCTGCTGCTTGTGCTTCCGCTGGCCGGCTGGAGGCAGGTTATTTCCTTGAAGGAGGAATCCAGCTTTGTTTTTGCGGAGACGCCGTTATCGAATGAAAGGCTGATCGCGACCGATGCAGGGGTTTTCTACGAGTCTCAGCTTCGCAAGGAGGGGAGGCCTTAATGAGAATAAAGCTGAGGACATTGCTGGGCGTGCTTGCGTCTGTCCTTCTGTTGGGGTGGTTCGGCTATAACCAGCTTCCATCGCTGCTTTATTATAATGGGTATTCGGCTGCGGTTCTGGAGTGGTTCCCGGACAGCCGCTATGCGAAGCCTGCTGCGAATGAGCTGGCTTACGAGTACGTTGATCGAATAGATTCTAACGGTGAAAATAGGATTTTCATATCTTCGTTAGGGTGGGGGCTTTCCGGCAGCGGCAATGCCGCAACGACCGAGCAACGAGAAGCGGCAGCGGTGAAGGTCGAGCAATTGGTGAAGCGTTACGACAGCGGACATGCGATGGATGACATACACTACCGGCTAGCGAAGCACTATTTTTGGAGCAGCCAGTGGGAGCAAGCTGAAAAACTGCTGCGAGAGCTTGCCGGGGCGGTACCAGGCTGGGAGGAGGAACTTGAAGCCTATCTTAACATTCTGCAATCCCGGCATGAACGGCAGGATGCAAAGCCTTCTGTAGAGGGCGTTCTGAGGATAGGCGGCTCTCCTGTACCGAATGCGCTTGTGTTTCTTGTCGAGGCGAATGCAGCCGGTTATTACTCCAATCCTTTCCCTCAGTATCCAATGACCATTACGGACGGAGAGGGTAAGTATCGGTTTTATGATCTGAAGCCTAAGGAGTATGAAGCCGGCGTCGGTCTGCTCCCGGAGCAGATTGCGGGTTATGTCCTTGCCGAGCAGCCCGGGCAAACATTCACGGCAAAGAAAGGCGTCACCGCCTCGCATGATATCGACTTCCATCGCCAAGTTCAGATTGTAGCACCTTCAAGGAATGAAGTGGTTGAGGGGGATGAGATTGCCTTTCACTGGGAGCCTTACGAGGGCGCGGCATATTACAAGCTGTACATGACAACGCCGTTCCGCGGTGAAGACGGGGAGTATAGCGGCGGTGCGACTGCGGAGTTGTCTGATCAGCATTATACCTCTACAACCGTAAGCTATTCATTAGGAGAGCTGGCTGGCATTTCGGCGGGAAGCTCGGGGAAGTCTTTCGCAAAAGACGGGTCGGCCATTCTGCTGTCGTCGGGCCTCCTCGGAAGGCTGCATCCCGGGGGCGAGTTTATTTGGTCTGTCGAAGCTTATGATGCGGAAGGACGCAAGCTGTCCAGCTCGGCGGGGCATTATTTGGATCAAGAAACGGCAGCCCCTCTATTCCGAATCTCGGAGCAGGGCATGCTGGAGGGAGACCGCCTCATTCTGCAAAATAAATACGAAGAAGCGATCGCAGCCTACGAGGAGGAAGGGAGCGATTACGCGCTGCGCGTGCTTGCGCGGCTGGCCGAGCAGGGCATCACGCAGGAGAATGGCGATGCTGCGGAGGCATTGGCTTATCTGAGACGACTATCGGCACCGTTGCCGCAAGACTTGCGGGAGATCGCGAGACTGGAGGAAGCAGTAAAGAAAAAGTGAGGCTCCTCCAGGCTGGCTCCCGAAGTAGCGCCCTAAACATGGGTCTATTAGGTCAGGCAGCACCAGCTTCAGCAATGCGCACAGGTTTGACATGCCGCACAGCCTGTCATAGCATAGAATTTGGCGTAGAAGCGGAGTTGGAGTGGAGCCGGCTGTGCTCTGACTCCGCTTGAGCGGAACAGTGAAGCCGAGTGAAAAGTGAGGCGTGTGGAGAGATGAGTGAGGCGTGGTATTCAGGATGGCGGCATGTATTCAAGCTTGATCCCGACAAGGATATTTCGGATGAGGCGCTGGATGCTTTGTGTATGTCGGGTACGGATGCGATCTTAGTTGGAGGGTCCAGCGGCGTCACGTTTGAGAATACGGTGGATTTAATGTCGAGGGTGCGGCGGTATGAGGTGGATTGCGCGCTGGAGGTTTCCACGCTTGATGGAGCCGTGCCGGGCTTCGATGGTTATTTTGTGCCGCTTGTGCTGAACACGGAACGGGTCGAGTGGATTATTGGCAAACAAATCGAGGGCCTGCGCGAGTACGGCACATTCGTGCCGTGGGAGGAGACAGCTGCCCAGGGTTATATCATATTGAACGAGGACGCGACGGCCGCAAAGCTGACGGGGGCCAACGCCTCCCTGGACGAAGATGCGGTGATTGCCCATGTTCGGATGGCGGACAGGCTTATGCGTCTTCCTGTTATTTACTTGGAGTACAGCGGCATGTTCGGCGATATGGAGCTGCTGAAGCAGGCTCGGCGTCATGTGTCGCAAGCAAGGCTGTTCTACGGCGGCGGCATCGATTCTGCAGAGAAGGCGCGGCAGGCCGCGGAGCACGCTCATACGATCGTCGTTGGGAATATTATATACAACGATCTTGAAGCGGCGCTGTCAACCGTAGCAGCCATCCGGATTTAGGTGATTGACGGCGTCCAAGACGCTTCCGCTCGACTATACTAACAGCAGCAGAGTGTCGGGGGCGGGAGTGAGGGCATGTTCGTGAAGGGGCTGAATCGGAGAACCTATCCATCTAAACGGAAATCAGGCTGCCGCAAGGCCAGCAATAAGCGGAAGCGCTGCAAGCGCAGACGGCGCAGGCCCATCATTGCAACCTATTACTATTATGCGCTAGGGGATGGCGAGAAGCGAACCTTCACGATGGCGGATGCCGTAGATGGCTATGACAGTCGAATTCCGAAGACGCGACTTATCTCGCTAACGAATGTATTCGTTGATGGCATGCTTCAGGCGCCGCAGCTCTATCGTGTGCTGTCCGGCAGGCTAACATTCCAATCAGACGAACCGCCGCCGAGCAATTCCCAGATTATAGCGCAGTTTATTTTGGTAAAATAGCATCCAAACAAGCAGCAACCCAACGCTCTGCGCGAAGGGTTGCTGCTTGTTTGTTATGATGGTCGCTCTGCTACGAATAGGTGGTCACGACTTGGAAGATTGTAAATACAATCTGCGACCGGTTAGGGATCGCTGCGGCATCTGCGGAGGTAAGCTCCAGTACGGTATCCGTTACATTCGTTACAAGACCTTCCTCCTGCACCTGCCCGTCCACGATAAGCTGGTACGCATATTCGGTTCCGGCAGGCGGTGTGCTGATATCAACGGCAAACTGGGTGACGGTAGCCCCCGTTCCGTCGAGCCAGGTCTGAACAGAAGGACCGATGTCTGTTGGCGTAGCCGCTGGCAAGGTAATGCCGCCGGCCGGTACGGTCATGAAGTAGTTAAGTACGTCGTAATCAACCGTCACTGTAAAGGACCGCGGGAGAATTAAGCTGGCCATAAGAATCACCTCCTCTACTGGATATTAAATGCACCCTTCCGCATGTCCGAAACGGACAATTGGCAGGCGTTCATTCGCCGAATTAACACCAAGCAAGATGGCAAAGCCTTTTGGAAGATAAGGGTATTCACGGAGAATTGACAGTCCGACAGGCGCCGTCTAAACTGTAAATAGGCGAACAAAATGGCGAACAAAAGGAGTCTAAGCATGTTCAATCCTATAGGTATCGAAGAGGCGGTTCAGAAGCTGAATCCGCCGCAGCGCGAGGCGGTCCAGGCTACTGACGGACCGCTGCTGATCATGGCGGGAGCGGGCAGCGGCAAGACACGCGTGCTGACGCACCGGATCGCATATCTCATCGAGAAGAAGCGGGTGGCGCCATGGAGCATCCTTGCAATTACGTTCACGAACAAGGCGTCCCGCGAAATGCAGGACAGGGTCAGCGCCCTTGTCGGCCCTTCCGGACGCGATATATGGGTATCCACCTTCCACTCCATGTGCGTGCGCATTCTGAGGAAGGACATTGACCGGATCGGCTACACCTCGAACTTCTCGATCCTGGATTCGTCGGATCAGCTGTCCGTTATCCGGAATTGTATGAAGGATCTGAACATCGACACGAAGAAGATTGAGCCGAAGGCGATTCAAGCGACAATCAGCAGCGCGAAGAATGAGCTGATAACGCCGCAGAGCTTTGAGGCGAAGATTGGGGACTATTTTGACGGACTGGCGGCCAAGGTGTATGAGATGTACCAGAAGCGTCTGAAGAGCAACAACTCGCTCGACTTCGACGACCTGATTATGAAGACGATCCAGCTCTTCAAGGAAGTGCCGGAGGTGCTGGAGTTTTATCAGAACAAATTCCGCTACATCCATGTGGACGAATACCAGGATACGAACCGCGCGCAATACATGCTGTGCCGGATGCTGGCCGACAAGCATCATAACATCTGTGTTGTGGGCGACAGCGATCAGTCCATCTATCGGTGGCGCGGGGCGGACATTACGAACATCCTGAATTTCGAAAACGATTATCCCGAGGCTCAGGCGATTATGCTGGAGCAGAACTACCGCTCCACGTCCAACATTCTGGATGCCGCCAACGCTGTTATTAAGCGCAACACCGGCCGCAAGCCGAAGAAGCTGTGGACGGAGCAGGGACCTGGCGACATGATTCAGCTGTATCAGGCGGATTCGGAGCATGACGAGGGTTATTTTGTAACGGGGGAAATTCGCAAGAATGTGACGAAAGGCCGTCGTTATTCCGAGCATGCCATTCTATACCGGACCAATGCGCAATCGCGGGTCATAGAGGAAATACTGATTAAATCCGATATCCCCTATCAGATTGTGGGGGGCATTAAGTTCTACGATCGCAAAGAGATTAAGGATATTCTCGCGTACCTGCGGCTGATCTCCAACCCTGATGATGACATCAGCTTGACTCGTATCATTAATGTTCCGAAGCGCGGCATTGGCGACACCACCGTTGCGAAGCTGGAGGAGGAGGCGGCTCGCAGGGGCACGTCCATCTATCGCGTGTTGGGTGATCTGGGTCCAGTGGATGTGAACGGACGGACGAGGACGCTGCTGGGAGAATTCTACGGCCTTATTCATAATTTGACCTCTATGGTGGACTATTTGACGGTGACGGAGCTGACGGAGAAGGTCCTGGAGCTGTCCCAATACCGGATCGAGCTGCAGCGCGAGAATACGTTGGAATCCAAGGCGCGTGTGGAAAATATCGACGAGTTCCTGTCGGTGACGATGGACTTCGAGCAGCGCAATGAGGACAAATCGCTTGTCGCGTTCTTGACCGATCTGGCGCTAATCGCGGACATCGACTCCATGAACAAGGACAAGGAGGAGGATGATAAAGCGGGCGATGCGGTTGTTCTCATGACGATGCACAGCGCCAAGGGCCTGGAGTTCCCGGTTGTGTTCATCATCGGGATGGAGGAATCCGTTTTCCCGCATAGCCGCGCACTAGCGGACAACGAAGAGCTGGAGGAGGAACGGAGGCTGGCGTACGTCGGCATCACCCGCGCGGAGGAGAAGTTGTATTTGACCTGCGCGCGCATGCGCACCTTGTTCGGGCGGACGGGGATGAATTCGCCGTCGCGGTTCCTGGAGGAAATTCCGGAGGCGGTACGCGAGGGCGTATCGACAAGCATCGGAGGAAGCGGGACGAGCAGTTTCGCTCGTTCAGGCGGCACGCGCTTTACAGGCGGAGGCGGAGCGCCTTCTTCAAGCGCGGCTTCACGCCAAAGCGGCTTCGGAGCGGGGACGTCCCGTATTGTGGGCGGCGGAGGCGGGGCAGCCCCCGGCAGCGGCGTTCGCGTCAGCACGCCGTTCGACTCTTCGCGCAGCGTGAAGCTTACAGGCGGAACAGGCGCGGCGGCACCTGCTCCAGCCGGAGCCGCTGGCGGCTCGAATGGCGATTTCGCGGTAGGTGATCGCGTCGCGCACGGCAAGTGGGGCGAAGGCACAATTGTCGCGGTCAAAGGAACGGGCAAGGACAAGGAGCTTCAGGTCGCTTTCCCTGCGCCTGTCGGCATCAAACGTCTGCTGTCGGAATTCGCTCCGCTCACGAAGCTGTAGCAAGAGGAATGAGACGGACTCGCGTTGAACATAATCGATAGGAGAACAGGAAAGATCGACCATGAAGGGGAGGCTTGTCCGTGAACGCAAGCATGGATCGGATGAAGGAGCTTATCGCTCTCATTACGGAGCATAATTACTACTATTACACGCTCGACCAGCCCCGGCTGAACGACGTGGATTACGACAAGCTGTACGATGAGCTCATCGCGCTGGAGCGGTCGACCGGCGTGACGCTGCCGGATTCGCCAACGCTTCGTGTTGGCGGCGAGCTGCTGAAAGGCTTCGAGCCTCATCGCCATCGCGCGCGGCTATGGAGCCTGGATAAGGCGCAGGACCAAGAGGATCTGCTGGCTTGGCATGCGCGCGTCCTTCGCGGCATCGTGGACTATAATGCCAAACACCCCGACCAGGAGCCGCTGCCGAACCCAAGCTATGTCATCGAGCTCAAGTTTGACGGCTTGACCCTGAATTTGACGTATGAGAACGGCGTGCTCGTGCAGGCGTCAACCCGAGGCAATGGCACGATTGGCGAGGGCATCCTGGCGCAGGTTCGGACGATTAAGTCGATTCCGCTGACGATTCCTTTTACACAAGGAACCCTTGAGGTTCAGGGCGAAGGCATTATGGGGCTGTCCGTGCTTGCCAA